>NZ_JBFJTF010000021.1:0-23834 GCF_041625615.1 Immundisolibacter sp.
CACCGCCAGCAGCATCTTCCTGACCACCTTCACCGACGTCATCGGCATGGGGCTGATGCTGTTTCTGGCCACGGCGCTGGTGCTTTGAGGGGTCTGGACGTCTCGCCGGGCGCGCGGTGAGTGGTATGTCCCGCTTCGAACTGCCTCCGATCCGCTTGGTACCTCACCGTACGGTCGGCCTGAGTGTTGACGTTCCTACGCCAGCCTGGCCTGGACGTTATTTGCAGGTGCCAGTGACGATTCCGGCGCCGCCCATGGAGGACGCTACAAACGGCTTCACCTCGCCCGTCACGAACTCTTGCACCTCTATCAGCTGGTATTGCTCACCAAAGTCCGCTACGGCCTTGAACGAATTTTCTTTCGTTCCCTTGTTCACTACCCGGGTTGACTTGGCCATGGGAGTAGGCACGACGTCTCCAATGATTTCGCCGGTGACGCGGGAGACAGAAAAAGAACCGGCTTTCATGGTTTTCTCCCACGGCGATGTCGTAAGGGTTCCACTATCTGTGAGTGAGTAGACGTGCTTTATGGTGCACGTGTAGGCAAGCGGACTCGCCTGTGCCGCTCCGCTGAGAAGTAGAAGCATCACGCTGCGGAGCATGGTTGTTACCTAGCGGGCCGATTGGGTGCGGTGGGTTGGGCAACGCATAGCGTGTCCATGTGGGGGGTGGAGAGCGGTTCTCTAGGCACGGCTACGTGCGAAGCCGTCCAGGCTCAGCGCGGGGACGGCGGGATAGGCGCCGCCGAAAGCCGTCACCCGCCGGACAGCAAGGCCGTTGGGGCGTCTGAATCCGCTTCCACCCGGGCCGCGAAACAGAATCCCCACGCCGTGCGAACCGAAGCCGCATCCACACGTCCACACGGACGCGCGTTGCTTCCCTCCCTACCGCTCGAAGTCCTCGGGACCGTGCCGCTCGCGCATCTGCTCGTCTTCCGGGCCCATGATGCGGTTCACGCGGCGGCCGCGCTGCACGGCGGGGCGCGCCGCGATTTCGTTGGCCCAGCGCACGACGTGCGTGTAGCTGTCCACCTGCAGGAATTCGGCGGCGTCGTACAGGTTGTTGATGACCACGCCGCCGTACCAGGGCCAGATGGCCATGTCGGCGATGGTGTACTCGTCGCCGGTCATGAAGCGCCGCTCGGCCAGGTTGCGGTTCAGCACGTCGAGCTGGCGCTTGGCTTCCATGGTGAAGCGGTTGATGGGGTATTCCTGCTTGGTCGGCGCGTAGGCGTAGAAATGACCGAAGCCGCCGCCCAGGAACGGTGCCGAGCCCATTTGCCAGAACAGCCACGACAGGCACTCGGCCCGCGCCGCGCCGGCGGTCGGCAGGAAGGCGCCGAATTTCTCGGCCAGGTGCACGAGGATGGCGCCGGACTCGAACACCCGCGTCGGTGGGCTGGTGCTGTGGTCCACCAGGGCCGGGATCTTGGAGTTGGGGTTCGCTGCCACGAAGCCGCTGGAGAACTGGTCGCCTTCCAGAATGTTGATGAGCCAGGCGTCGTACTCGGCATCGGCATGGCCGGCGGCGAGCAGTTCCTCGAACAGGATGGTCACCTTCTGGCCGTTGGGCGTGCCCAGCGAGTACAGCTGGTGCGGGTGCTTGCCGACCGGCAGGTCGGCCTCGTGCGTGGGGCCGGCAATCGGGCGGTTGATGTTGGCGAAGCGGCCTTCGCCTTTCTTTTCCCATTGCCAGACGCGCGGCGGGGTGTAGTCCTGTTCGCTCATGGGGGAGTGCCTCCGGGATGGTGATTTAGGGGGCGGCCCGCTTCGTCAATGGCGGGCCCGATGCCTTGGGTGGTTCGGTGTGCCTAGGCCAGTGCGGCGGTGAGGGCGTCCAGATCGGTAATCGGCGCGCCGCAGCTGCCGCCCTGGCACAGGTAGGCCACGGCCGGGCCGCGCGGCGCGCAATGCGCGAGCACGCCGGGCAGGTTGTCGGCTTCCGCCGGAATGGCGAAGGTCAGCCGGCCGGGTTTGGCGGCGGCGTGGGCGGCAGCCTGCCAGTGGGCCAGTGTCTGCGGGTCGCCGCGCAGCACCAGGGTCTGCGGCGGGCTGAGCTGTTCTTCCAGCGCGCTGAGCAGGCTGCTGAAGCCGAGCGGGTGCTGCGTGAGGTGACCTGCGGCGCTGTCGACGGTGCCGGCGGCGGCGTCCAGGTAACGCACCTCGCCCAGCAGGTGGCCCAGGCGCGCCAGGGCGCGGGCAGCGATGGCGCTGCCGGCCGGGGTGGCGTCGTCGCCCAGCGGGCGGGTGCGCACGATGAGCTGTTCGTGGTCGTCGGCGGTATGGAAGAAGCCGCCCTGTTGGGTGTCGGCGAAGTGCGCCAGCATCACATCGGCCAGGTCCACGGCGAAGGCCAGGTGGGCGCTGTCCCAGCGTGCCTGCAGCAGTTCCAGCAGGCCGTCGAGCAGGTAGGCATGGTCGTCCAGGTAGGCGGCCAGGTAGCCTTCGGTGCCCTTGGCGGCGGCGTGCAGGCGGCCGTTGTGCCACAGCACGCGGCGGGCAAAATCGGCCGCCGCGGCGGCGGCGTCGACGAAGGCGGTTTCCTTCAGGTGCCGCCCGGCGTGTGCCAGGCCGCCGATCATCAGGCCGTTCCAGCCGGCCAGGATCTTGTCGTCCAGGCCGGGGCGCACGCGCCCGCTACGGGCGGTGAACAGTTTTTGCATGGCGCCGGACAGCACCACGGCCACGCGCTGGCTGGACAGGTCCAGCTCCTCGGCGATGTCGGCCACGTCGGCCTGCACGCGCAGGTGCCAATGGCCCTCGAAGTTGGGCGTGTCGTTCAGGCCGAAGCGGCGCGCGAGCACGGCGTATTCCTGGTCGTCCAGCAGGGCCTGCACGTCGGGCTGGTCCCAGACGTAGAAGCGGCCTTCCTCGCCCTCGCTGTCGGCGTCGAGGGCGGCGTAGAAGCCGCCCTCCGGCGACTGCATCTCGCGCAGCGCCCAGTGGCCGGTGGTGTGCAGGACGGCGTCGAAGCGGGCGCTGCGGGTCGTCTGCGCGGCCAGCGCATACAGGCGCAGCAGCTGGCCGTTGTCGTACAGCATCTTCTCGAAGTGCGGGATGGTCCATTCGCCGTCCACGGCGTAGCGGAAGAAGCCGCCGCCGAGGTGGTCATGAATGCCGCCGCGGGCCATCTGCTCGAGCGTCAGCAGCGCCATGCGCAGGGCCTGCCGGTCGTTGCTGCGGGCGTGTTCGCGCAGGCAGCGTTCGAGCAGCGGTGCCTGCGGAAACTTGGGCGCGCCGCCGAAGCCGCCGTGCACGGTGTCGAACAGGCCCTGCAGCTCGCCGATGGCGCGGCGCAGGGGGGTGTCATCGACGCGTCCAGCGGTGCCGAGCGCCTGGTTCTGCGCCAGGGCGTCCAGGAGCTGGTGGTTCTGCTGGTCGATCTGCGGGCGGTGTTCGCGGTAGTAGGCGTCCACCCGGTCGAGCAGGTCGGTGAACGCGGGCAGGCCGTAGCGAGCCGTCTTGGGGAAGTACGTGCCGCCGAAGAAGGGCACCTGGTCCGGGGTGAGAAACATGGTCAGCGGCCAGCCGCCACCGCGGCCGGTGAGCATCTGGTGCGCCAGCTGGTAGATGCGGTCCAGGTCGGGGCGTTCCTCGCGGTCGACCTTGATGTTGATGAACAGGCGGTTCATCAGCGTGGCGGTGGCCGGGTCCTCGAACGATTCGTGCGCCATGACATGGCACCAGTGACAGGCCGAGTAGCCGATGGACAGCAGGATCGGCTTGTCCTGTTCGCGCGCCAGGCGCAGGGCGTCGTCGCCCCAGGGGTACCAGTCGACGGGGTTGTCGGCGTGCTGCAGCAGGTAGGGGCTGCGCGTGGCAGCCAGACGGTTGCGCGTGGGGGTGCTGGACATGACGACCGAGGTTGGCAAGCGGGAGCACTTCATCATGCCGGATAATGGCTGCCCATGCTGCACCACCCAAACATCGATCCGGTCGCCATTCAGCTCGGTCCGCTGGCCGTGCGCTGGTATGGCCTCATGTACCTTCTGGGCTTTGCCGCCGCCTGGTGGCTGGGCCGTCACCGCGCCCGCCGGCCGGGCAGCGGCTGGCAGCCGCACGAGGTCGGGGACCTCATCTTCTACGGCGCCATGGGTGCCGTGCTGGGCGGGCGGCTGGGTTACGCGCTGTTCTATCAGCCGGGCTATTACCTGAGTCATCCGCTGGCCATCGTGCAGGCCTGGGAAGGCGGCATGTCTTTCCACGGTGGGCTGCTCGGCGTGCTGGTGGCCTGCTGGCTGTACGGGCGCAAGACCCGGCGCGGCTTCTTCGCGGTGACCGATTTCGTGGCACCGCTGGTGCCCACCGGGCTGCTGGTCGGGCGGCTGGGCAATTTCCTCAACGGCGAGCTGTGGGGGCGGGTGACCGACGTGCCCTGGGGCATGGTGTTCGCCGGTGCCGGGCCGCTGCCGCGTCATCCCTCGCAGCTGTACCAGGCGGCGCTGGAGGGGGCGTTGCTGTTCGTGATCGTATGGCTGTATTCGGCGCGGCCGCGGCCGGCGATGGCGGTGTCGGGCGTGTTCCTGATCGGCTACGGTGTGCTGCGCTTCATCGGCGAGTTCGCACGCCAGCCGGACGCGTTCCTGGGCTTCGTTGCCTTCGAGTGGCTGACCATGGGCCAGCTGTTGTGCCTGCCCATGGTGCTGGCCGGCGGGGTGCTTCTGGTGCTGGCCGGGCGTCGTGGTGAGGTGGCCTGATGCACGGCTTTTTCAACGAGCTGGTCATCATCCTCACGGCCTCGGCACTGGTGCTGGCGGTGTTCTACCGCCTGCGCCTGCCGCCGACGCTCGGGTATCTGACCACCGGCGTGCTGATCGGCCCCGGCGCGCTCGGCCTGATCGACAACCAGGAAGCCGTGCAGGTGGTGGCCGAGTTCGGCGTGGTGTTCCTGCTGTTCTCGCTGGGGTTGGAGTTTTCGCTGTCGCGCCTGCTGGCCATGCGCCGGCTGGTGTTCGGTCTGGGGGGCGGCCAGGTGCTGATCTCCACCGCCGTGTTCGTGGCGGTGGGCATCGGCTTGGGGCTGACGCCGGAGCTGGCGCTGCTGGTGGCGGCGGTGCTGGCGCTGTCGTCGACCGCGGTGGTGACACGCGAGCTGGCCAGCAGCGGCGAGCTGTACGCCCGTCACGGTCAGCTCGGCGTGGCGGTGCTGCTGTTCCAGGACCTGGCGGCGGTGCTGTTTTTGATCCTGATCCCGGCCATGGCCAGTTCCGGCGACGGGCTGCCGCTGATGCTGGTGATCACGGTGGCCAAGGGCCTGGTGTTGTTCGCGGCGCTGATCGGCATCGGCAAGTGGGTGCTGCCGCGGGTGTTCATGGAGGTGGCCAAGACACACTCGGAAGAACTGTTCGTGCTGGCGGCGCTGATGGTGGCCGTGCTGGCGGCGCTGCTGACCAATCAGTTCGGATTGTCGATGACGCTGGGTGCCTTCATTGCCGGCATGATGCTGGGCGAGAGCCATTTCCGGCACCGCATCGAGGTGGAGATACGGCCGTTCCGCGATGTGCTGCTGGGCATCTTCTTCGTCAGTGTCGGCATGCTGCTGGTGCCGGCGCAGCTGCTGCCGCGCTGGGCGACGGTGGTGGTGCTGACCGCGGCCCTGCTGCTGTTCAAGACCACGCTGGTGGCGCTGCTTGGCCGCTGGCTGGGCGAGGAGCGTGTGACGTCGCTGCGGGCGGGCCTGCTGCTGGCCCAGGGCGGTGAGTTCGGCTTCGCCCTGCTGGCGGTGGCCGGCACCTACCGGCTGGTGGAGCCGGCCACCGCCAGTGTGGTGGCGGCGAGCATCGTGCTGAGCATGGCGTTGACGCCGTTGATCGTGCGGTACAACGGTCGTATCGCGGCGCTGGTGCTGCGTCAGAAGCAGCCGCCGACGGCCGTGCCGGCCGATCTGCTGGATGTCACCGGCGCGACGTCGGAGCTGAACGGGCACGTCATCATCTGTGGCTACGGGCGCGTGGGCCAGGCGGTGGGACGCATCCTGGCGCGTGAAGGCGTGGGCTTCGTGGCGGTCGACGAGGACCCCGTGCGCGTGCAGGAAGCGCTGCTGGGCGGCGAGCGGGTGTTCTATGGCGATGCACGGCGCCCGACGCTGCTGTACGCGCTGGGCATCGACCGCGCGCGGCTGGTGGTGGTGAGCTTTACCGATCATCGCCACGCGCTGGCCATCGTGCGCGCGGTGCGTGACCGTTCGCCGGACATTCCGATCCTGGTACGCACCACCGACGACCGCTACCGCGACACGCTGAAGGACGCCGGCGTGACGGCCGTGGTGCCGGAAACCTTCGAGGCCAGCCTGACACTCGCCTCGCACGTGCTGGCGCTGCTGAACTTCCCGATGGAGCGGGTGCAGCGCTCGGTGCAGGGGGTGCGCGAGGAGCGCTACGGCGTGCTGCGCGGCTACTTTCACGGCCGGCGCTCGCGCATCGAGGACACCGAGGGCCAGGAACTGGAGATTCGCCACGCCGTGAGCCTGCCGGACAACGCGCGGGCGGTGGGCATGGCCCTGGAAGCGCTGGAGCTGGAGAAGACCGGCGCCGAGGTGCGCAGCGTGCGCCGCGTCGGCAGCGAGGAAGCCGAACCGACCGACGACACGCAGCTGCACGCCGGGGATGTGGTGGTGCTGTTCGGCACCGCCAGCCAGGTGGAGAACGCCGAGCGGCGCCTGCTGGGCGGCTAGCGCATGACGAACGGGTCCGGCTGCTCGGCGGCCGTGCTCAGCCACACGGTCTTGGTCTGCGTATAGGCACTCAGCGCCTCGGCGCCGTTTTCGCGGCCGATGCCGCTGGCCTTGTAGCCACCGAACGGCGCCAGATACGACACCGCCCGGTAGGTGTTGACCCACACCGTGCCGGCCGCCAGCGCGTCGGACATGTCCAGCGCGCGGCGCAGGTTCTGCGTCCACACGCCGGCCGCCAGGCCGTAGTCGGAATCGTTGGCGATGCGCACGGCGTCGGCCTGATCCTTGAAGCGCAGGATCGACATCACCGGCCCGAACACTTCCTCGCGGGCGATGCGCATGTCGTTGCGCACATCGGCAAAGATGGTCGGCTGGACGAACAGGCCCTTGCCGCCGGCCGGGTGGGGGGCGGGGCCGCCGCCGAGCACGCAGCGCGCGCCCTCGGCCCTGGCGATGTCGATGTAGGACAGGATCTTGTCGTACTGCGGGCGGGTGGTGACCGGTCCGACCTGCGTGGCCAGATCGGCCGGGTCGCCCAGCCTGGCGCGGCCGGCGAACGCGACCAGCCGTTCGACGAAGGCGTCGTGGATGCTGTCCTCGACCAGCACGCGCGAGCCGGCCAGGCAGGTCTGCCCGGTGGCGGCGAAGATGCCGGCGATCACGCCCTTGACCGCCTGATCGATATCCGCATCCGCGAACACGATGTTGGGCGACTTGCCGCCGAGTTCCAGCGTGGCGGGAATGAGGCGCTCGGCGGCCGCCTTGTACACGCCGCGACCGCCGGCCTCGCCGCCGGTGAAGGCCACCTTGGCGACCTGCGGATGCGCCACCAGCGGGACGCCGACCTCGCCACCGAAGCCCGTCACCACGTTGAACACGCCCGGCGGGAAGCCGACCTGGTCGAAGATGCGCGCCAGCTCGATGCTGGATGCCGACGTGAACTCGGACGGCTTGAGCACCACCGTGTTGCCGGCGGCCAGCGCCGGTGCCAGCTTCCAGGTGGCCAGCATGAGCGGCGAGTTCCACGGCGTGATGGCGCCGATGACGCCCAGCGGTTCCGGACGCGTGTAGACGGTGACGTCCGGCTTGTCGATGGGAATGACACGGCCTTCGAGGTTCTCGGCCAGCCCCGCGTAGTAGCGGAACCACGCCGGCAGATAGCGCGTCTGGCCGCCGGTTTCGGCAATCAGCTTGCCGTTGTCGCGGGTTTCGACCTGCGCGAGGTCAGCGGCGGCCTGCTCCAGCCGGTCGGCCAGTGCGCGCAGCAGTCCGGCCCGATAGGCCGGCTTGCTGCGCCCCCAGCCGGACTCGAACGCCTGCTGCGCAGCCGCCACGGCGGCCTCGACGTCCGCCGCCGTGCCGCGGGCGATCTGCGCCCACGGCTCCAGCGTGTAGGGGTTTTCGGTCTCGAACCACTCGCCGCCGGCGGGGTCGCGAAACGCGCCGCCGATGTACAGGGGATAGCGCTGCATGGCGTGCTCCGCAGGGGGCGCCGTCGGGGCGGCCAACGCGCCGCCATACCGCCGGGCGAACGCCCGGCCGACCGGGTGTCGGCCGGGTTCAGGCAGGTTACTTGACGCGGGCGGTCATGGCCTCGCCCGGCGGCAGGGCATTCAGGCCGGCCTCGCCGACGACTTCGAAAGCGCCCGTTTCGACGGCCTTCTTCTGACCCCAGGACCAGTGGATATGCACGCCGTTGGTGCGGTCGTAGCGGTTCTGGATGATGCTGGCCAGCGAGTGGCAGCGAACGGCCAGTTCGATCGAGTCGTCGGTTTCCGGGTACAGCTCGTGCGCCACGCCCGGCGGCGAGCAGTCCACGTCGCCGGGGCCCATGAGCACCTCGTCGATCTTGCGCAGGCGCACCTTGCCGGTGGCCGGGTCCACACCGTCCTGGGTCCAGTGCACCAGGCGCAGCTTGCCGGAGACCTGCACGTTGATGGCCCAGCAGTCGCCGTGGTCGTGGGGTTCGCGGTAGCCGATCTTGGCCGAGTGCACGCCCATGATCCCGAGGCCCGGATCCTTCATGCTGCCGTACAGGTCCGGGTTGTCGGCGGTCGCGTCGCGCAGGTACTGCTGCACCTGCGGATCGGCGAGGGCCGTCTTCATCACGGCGGACAGCTGTTCGACCACACCGGGACGGTGCGGGTCGTCGCCGGCGATGCGCTGCATCTCCTCGAACATGGCCTCCAGCTTGGGGGGCTGGGCTGCTTGCTCTTTGACTGTGTTCATCGACAGATTACCTGCGGTTGCGAAGTCGGGGACCGGTTTACGGACGTGTGGATATTAACCCCTCGGGCCGGTGGCATCGGTGGCGGTTCACGGCCGGTGGCATCGGCTGTCATGTGTCACGTGGCCGACAAGGAATTGAGACCTCGCGGTCATGGACCGGTCACGGTTTGTGCACGGGCGGCGCCCAAAGTGGCAGTCGGATGCGGTCGGCATCCACCATTCATCTGACTGCTGCGGGGAGTTGTCATGCGAACGCGAATGTTTTCTGGAGCCGTTGGCCTGGTGTGTGCAGCGATGTTGTGGGGTGCCGTCGGAACGTCGCAGGCGGCCGGCATGTTCGGTGCGCCAGGGCATGGGCCGATGGCGGTGCAGGTCGGGCCGCGGCCGTTCTATCTGGTGGCCGGCATGCAGGACAGCGCGTTGAAGGCCGAACTGGAAAGCTGTCGCGGTGGCATGTTCCGCCGTACGGATTTCTCGATTGGCCACCGCGGCGCGCCGTTGCAGTTCCCGGAACACACGCGCGAATCGTACGAGGCGGCGGCGCGCATGGGCGCCGGCATCGTCGAGTGTGATGTCACGTTCACCGCCGACGGCGCGCTGGTGTGCCGGCACGCGGAATGCGATTTGCACACCACCACCAACATCGTGACCACGCCGCTGAACGCCAAATGCTCGGTGCCCTATTCGGGGCCCGGATCGGCGCCGAAGTGCTGCGCCAGCGACCTTACCCTGGCCGAGTTCCGCACGCTGCGCGGCAAGATGGACGCCAGCGATCCGGCGGCGGCGGATGCCGAGGGCTACCTGGGGGGGACGGCCGACTGGCGGACCGACCTGTACGCCGCCGATGGCACGCTGATGACGTTTGCCGAGAGCATCGCGCTCAATCAGTCACTCGGCGTGAAGCACACACCGGAGTTGAAGGGCGGCGACGCGGCGCGTATCGCGAGCGTGTTCGGCGGTCAGGCACCGTACGCGCAGGCGCTCATCGACACGCTGCAGGCGGCGGGCGTCGATCCGCGCGACGCCTGGCCGCAGTCGTTCAACCTCGCCGATGTCCTGTACTGGATCGACAACACGCCGCGGTACGGCCGCCAGGCCGTTTACCTGGTGGACTATGACCCGGCCGGCGGTCAGACGGTACCGCCGCTGCCGATGTCGGATCTGAGGGCGCTCAAGGCGCAGGGCGTGCGGATCATTGCGCCGCCGCTGCCGGCACTGCTGGCGCTGGACGACGAGGACCGTATCGTGCCGTCGGCACTGGCGCGCGATCTCAAGCGCCTGGGGTTCGACATCATCACCTGGACGTTCGAGCGCTCCGACCTGCGTCGGGGGGCATCCGGGGCCGGGTTCTATTACGCCTTCGACCCCGAGGGCAGGGCGGTCGCCAGTGACAGCGACATGTACAAGGCGCTCGACGTGCTGGCCATGGATGTGGGCATCCTCGGCATCTTTTCCGACTGGCCGGGCACGGTGACCTACTACGCCAACTGCAAGGGGCTTTGAGCGGCCGGCGTCAGGTCATTGCAGGCCGCCCCGCCGGCTGCTGGAAACGCTGATCTTGGTTCAGCATTTCCCCGTGTGCCGGGGGGGCGGTTACTGCGGCGAAGGTCAGGCGAAGTGCGGCATGACCTGTTCGGCGAACAGGCGCATGGAGTTGCAGACCTTGTCGTGTGGCATGGCGCCGACGTTGGTCCACAGGATGATGTCCTGCAGGCCCACTTCGTCGCGCAGGAAGCGGATGCGCTCGATGGCCTCCGCCGGGCTGCCGAAGATGGCCAGCTCGCGGCACACGAAGTCGTAGTTGAGGTCCTTGGTCAGTTCGCCCAGCTGCAGGTAGCCCTTGTAGCTTTCCGGGAACTCGGCGTGCTTGGCCTGCAGTCGCCCCATCATCTCGCCCATCATCACGCCGATGATGTCGTAGTAACTCATCATGGCGCGCTCGACGTCGCGTCGTGCGCGATCGCCGTCGGTGTCCAGGTATACCGGCAACAGCACCGGCAGGCGGAACTGCGACTTGTCGCGCTGGTATTTGTCGAGCGCGGCGTGGTAACCGGCGATGGCCCGCTTGAGCTGCTCCACCGGGATGACCTGTGCCGGCAGGAACAGGTTGAAGCCGTACTCACCGGCCAGATCGAAGGTGTCGGGGCTGAAGGCGGACACGAAGGTCGGCGGGGTTGGCTTTTGCACCGGCTTGGGCGTCACCCGCACACGGTCGATGTTGTGGAACGTGCCGTTGAAGCTGAACTCATCCTCGGTCCATGCCAGGCGGATGATGTCCAGGTGTTCCCTGAACAGCGCCTTGCTCTGGTCGATGTCGATGTTGAAGTGGTCGTAGATACCGGTCATCGGGTGACCGCGACCGATACCCCAGTCGACGCGCCCGTTGGACAGGATGTCCAGCGTGGCGATTTCCTCGGCCAGGCGCAGTGGCTGATTGATGGGCAGCACCGAAATGCCCATGCCCAGACGGATACGCTTGGTGATCTGGCTTGCCGCCGCCGCCATCATCAACGGTGCGGGCAGCACCGAGTAGTCGCGCTGGAAGTGCAGCTCTGCCAGCCACAGGCAGTCGTAACCCAGGTCGTCCGCCAAACGGAACTGGTCCAGGTGCTCCTGGTACAGCGCGACGTCGCTGCGGTCGGACGCACCCTGCATTTCATAGAACAGGCCGAATTTCATACGTCTTCTCCTTAGACTGGGGCGGCCTGCGCCGCGTTTCTTGACTTCGATGCGGCGGCAGGGGGACCATGCCAGCTGACCGAACGTTCCATGAAGGGGAGGGTATTCAACCACCCGTCACGGTTGACGTCCACGCGTCGTCTCACGAGGAGAAACACACATGAATCAGCAGGACATCGTCGACCGCATTGCCGAGCGCTGTGTGGAATCGGCCAACACCTGGCCGTGGTTGACCGGAACGCTGACGGTCGGCATGGCACAGGCATGGATGATCCAACATTCCATCCGCAATCGCCAATTCAGTGCCAGCTACCGGCCGGCGTGGATGAGCCGCTGTCCTGATCAGGCCGTGGTGCGCAAGACCATCGGCCAGATGCTCGAAGAGCTGGTGTACGACGAGAACCTGAAGGCGCCGCATACCAAGATCCTGTTCGAGATGGCGCGTACCCTGGGTCTGACCGATGAGCAGCTGAACCAGGCGAAGCCCAATCCCAAGACCGACATCTGGCACCAGGTGACCGAGAACCTGTGTCGCAACCGGCACTGGATCATCGGCTGGTTGTCCACGTCGCTGGAAGAGTTCGTGCTGACGGCCATCGACCGCGAGACCAACATCAGCGCCGACAAGTGGCAGAAGGATCTGGGCCTGAGCGACGAGCAGCTTTTCTTCTTTCGCTATCACGAAAAGGCCGACCTGGAGCACGCCGGCAAGCAGGTCTGGGCACCCATCAAGCGTCACGTGACCACGCCGGAGCTGGCGGCGGACGTGTTGGCGGGGCTGGACACGGCGCTCGAGGCATCGCGCATCTACTACGAGGGAGTCATGGAGCTGGCGGCCGAGCTTGATGCCATGGGCGTGAAGCTTCCGTCCGCCGCCTGAGCCACACGCTGACCTGTCGAGGAGCTAGCTTCATGAACGCCAATACGCAGTTCATTCAGGACCTGGTGGTTTTCCCCACCCGGCAGAACGCCGTCCCCAAGATGCTCTACGAGAGCGCCGAGATCTACCAGCTGGAGATGGAGCGCCTGTTCTATGGGCCGCATTGGCACCCGGTGGCGCATGTCGGGGAACTGCCGAATGCCGGCGACTACAAGACCTTCTACATCGGCGAGGTGCCGATCCTGATCACCCGCCTGGAAAACGGCCAGGTGGGTGTATTCCACAATGCCTGTACGCATCGCGGCACCATGCTGGTGCCAGAGGTGCGCGGGACGGCCACCGAGTTCCAGTGTCCGTACCACCGCTGGCTGTTCGACAACGGTGGCAACCTGCGCGGCGTGCCGGGTGAGGATGATTTTCCGGAAGACTTCTGCAAGGCCGACTTCGGCCTGCGCAAGATTCGCTTCGAGGTGTTCGCCGGACTGGTGTTCGCGACGCTCGACGACGATGCCGGGCCGCTGTCCGAGCAGTTGGGTGAAATTGCCGAACCGCTGCGGGCGTCGCTCGGTGGTGACGGGCGCCTGAAGCTGCTCGGCTACCAGAAGATCATGTACAACGCCAACTGGAAGACCTACCGCGACCAGGACGGCTACCACCCGCCGCTGCTGCATGCGGCCTTCAAGCTGCTCAACTGGCAGGGTGGCAAGGGCAACTGCACCATCTCCGAGAACGGCAACATCGCGCTGGTGTCGCAGTTGGCCGCGGCACGCAACAGCGACTTCCTCAAGGATCCGAGCCTGGTTCAGTTCAGGGGTGTCGACCCGAGCCAGGGTTCCTATGTGGTGTGTCCGTCGCTGGTGTCGTTCGGCACCAAACACCTGGACATGTTCAATTTCCGCTTCGGCATTCCGCGCGGCCCCTACAAGACCGAAGTCCACTGGGCCTACTTCTGTCACGAGGACGATGACGAGGAAATGGTGCGGCACCGTCTGCGTCAGTCATCCAATCTGCTGGGTCCGTCCGGACTGGTGAGTCTGGAAGATGCCGCCGTGTTCTCGCGCATTCAGGGCGCGCTGAAGGCGGGCACGCCGAATGCCTACTTCCTGAAGGGCGTGCGCCAGGACGCCGACCCCTACAAGTCGGGCCAGAACGACGAGATCGCCAACATCGTCTGGTGGGAGTGGTACCGCAAGCAGAGGGGGTTCAGCCGCGCGGCCGAGTGATGCGCGGCTGAGCGCTCTGGTGGGGCGCCGCTGCGGCTGACGCCTGCACGGCGCCGTTTGCTCGATCGTTCCCGAGCGCGCCCTTCGCGCAAAGCGCGGTGCCTGGCGTTGCGCGCGGACGCTGGCGTTGTAACGTGCCAACCGCAGGAGATCAGCCTGACATGAAAGCCAAGGCCCTGGTGCTCGCCGCCTACAAGGAACCGCTGGAGGTTCGCGAGTTCGACGTGCCGGAGCCTGAACCCGGCGCCATCCTCGTCAAGGTCGACCGCGCGACGATCTGTGGCACCGATCACCACGTGCACATGGGGCTGCTGCAGCCGGTTTCGAAGACGCCGGCGGTGCTGGGCCACGAGATGGTCGGCATCATCGAGACGTTGGGTGCCGGGCGCGACGTGGACGTGGCCGGCACGCCGCTGGCCAGGGGCGACCGGGTGATCTGGGCCTATGCCTACTGCGGCCGCTGCTATTACTGCGTGGTGGCGCACCAGCCGACCCTGTGCAGCAACTTCACGCCGTATGGCTACGCCGACTGTGGCAGGCCACCGCATTTGCTGGGTGGTTTCGCGCAGTACGCCTACATCCTGCCGAACTGCCATGTGGTGCGGGTGCCGGACGAGGTGCCCAGCCACTGGGCGTCGTCCGCGAGCTGTGCCCTGCGCACCATCATGCACGCCACGGCACGCGCCGGTGGCATCCGTCCGGCGGAAACGGTGCTGGTGCAGGGCAGCGGGCCGGTCGGGCTCTACGGCGTGGCGGCGGCGCGCGCCTTCGGTGCGAGGCGGGTGATTTGCTTCGGTGCGCCGGACGGGCGGCTGGAGGTGGCCACCGCGTTCGGTGCCGATGCCGTGTGCAACATCGAGCAGACGGACGCAACACAGCGCGCCGAGCTGGTGCGCAGCCTCACCGATGGTCGCGGCGCGGATCTGGTGTTCGAGTGCTCAGGCTCGCATCACGCCCTTGAGGAGGCCATCGGCATCACCCGGATGGGGGGGCGGATCGTCGTCATTGGCGCCGGGGACCCACAGCCGGCGCAGGTGTCGGGCATGGCCTTCGTGATGAAGCAGATCAGCGTCCACGGCATCCGCTCGGCCGGCATCGAGTACTACCGCGAAGCGCTGGCCTTTCTGGCCGCGCAGAAGGATAACTTCCCGTTCGAGCGGTTGTTCGGAGGCACCTACGGCCTGGGTGAGATACCGACCGCCATGGAGCGCATGCACCGGTTGGAGGAAATCAAGCCGGTGGTGGATCCGTTCAAATCCTAGGATCGGCCCGTACCGTCACTGCCGCCACCCGCCCGGGTGGCGTGGACGGCGGTGCCGTACGCGAGATCAGCCCTTGGTCTTGAGGGCCTGCGTGACCAGCCGGTCCAGGGCGTCGAGCATGTTGTCCTCGCTGCCGGCACTGGTGCCGTCGACGCGGTGGGTGCCTTCGACGATGAAGGTCGGCACACCTTCAAGGGCGTAGTCACGGGTCATCTGGTTGGCCTGTCGGACCTTGCGGTCGACGTCGAAGGAGTTGAACGCGTCACGGAACGCCTGCTCGGACACGCCGCGTGCGGCAAAGAACTCGGTCAGGCTCGTTTCGTCATTGAGGTTGCGCCGCTCGCGGTGGATGGCGTCGAACAGCGCGCGATGCGCGTCCTCACCGAGGCCGAGTTGCTGCATCGCATAGTAGGCACGGGCCAGCACCGCCCAGCGGGCGTTGAATACCGCCGGCACGCGGGTGAACTCGACCTGCTCGGGCTGACGGGCATGCCAGGCGGCCACGCGCGGCTCGACCTCGTAGCAGTGCGGGCAGCCGTACCAGAAGAATTCGATGACCTCTACCTTGGCCGGATCACGTGTCGGCTGCGGGGTTGCCAGCTCCACCCACGGCTCGGCGTGGGCCGCCAGGGTGGTCAGCAGCAGGGCGAACAGGCCGGTCAACGCGGTCAGACGCATGGCGGTCAGCCTCCGGGGATCAGTGCAGGCCGTAGACGTACTTGGAAACGGCGTCGATTTCAGCGTCGCTCATGCGGGCGGCGATGTCACGCATGATGCCGTTGAGGTCAGTGTTGCGCTCGCCGCTGGCATAGAGCTCCAGCTGTTTTGCGACGTACTCGGGGTGCTGGCCGCCCAGTGCCGGCCAGCCGGCCGGATCGTTGCCCAGGCCCTGTGGGCCATGGCAGGCCATGCAGGCCGGCACGCCGGTTTCCGCATTGCCGGCCCGGTACATCAGGGCGCCCGGCTCCACTGCGTCCTCGGGCACGCTGCCGTGCTTGATCTGCTGGCTGGAGAAGTAGGCCGCCAGGTCGGCGATGTCCTGGTCGCTCAGGCCGGCGGCCATGGGCGACATCACCGGGTCGACGCGCTCGCCGTCACGCAGGGCCTTCAGCTGGGTTTCCAGGTAGCTGGCGGGTTGCCCGGCGATGTTGGCATACAGGCCGACTGTGGCATTGCCGTCCGTGCCGTGGCAGGCCACGCAGGGGGCTGACTTCTGTTTCCCGGCCGTGGCGTCTCCCGCTGCCTGTACGCTGCCTGCCGCCATGAGCACGGCGGCCACCACGATCCACTTGCAGCCTCGCATCTGCAGACTCCCGTTGACTGTCGGTTTGTTCGGATTGATCAAAGATTTCATGAGCGTGAGCGGCCGGCCGTGACCGGTGTGTCGGACGCTGCACGCGAGTATTCGGTCACGCGCTTCGGGCGACCGCGCGCGCTTGAAGCGGCCAGGCTCCAGCAGGGGCGTGGCCAAACGGCGCGGTATTCTAGCAGTATCTGGGCGCCGCTTCGGGTTGCTTCCCGCCTGGCGCCCCGGGGTGCCGGGTGCAGCGCGACCTGCGGCCGCCGCTTCGTCCTCAACGACCCTCCACCATGACCACAGCCGACGAACCCAACCCCCTGCGCGCGGCGCGTTTCTGGCGTGCCGCCACCGCCCTCGACCATCTGCCGCCGGACGACGGCGCGGAAGTGGCTTTCGCCGGCCGCTCCAACGCCGGCAAATCGAGCGCCATCAACACACTCACCGGGCAGGCGGCGCTGGCGCGGGTCAGCAAGACGCCCGGGCGGACCCAGGAACTGCTGTTCTTTTGCCTGGATGAGCGGCGGCGCCTGGTGGACCTGCCCGGCTACGGGTACGCCGCCACTTCGGCCGCGCGGCGCCGCGACTGGGGCGAGACCATCCCGGCCTACTTCGCGGCGCGCCAGTGCCTGCGTGGACTGTTGCTGTTCATGGATGTGCGCCACCCGTTGCAGGTGGGCGACCGCCAGCTGCTGGCCATCGCCGGTGAGTTGGCGCTGCCGGTGCAGCCCGTGCTGACCAAGGCAGACAAGCTCGGTCGCGGTGCATTGAACTCCGCGCTGCGGTCGGTCGAGCGGGCGCTGGCGGAATACCCGGCGGTGTTGCCGGCACTGCCACTGTCGAGCCTCAACGGCGCCGGTGCCCAGGCGCTGCGCCGGCAGGTGCTGGCCTGGCTGGCGGAAGACGCCGCCGCGGGCTGAACGCCTCAGTCGCCGAGGGCGCGCAGGTGCTCGAGCACCGCCTCGGCGTGGCCCTTGACCTTGACCTTGCGCCAGGCCGCGCGCAGCACGCCGTCGGCATCGATCAGGAAGGTGCTGCGCTCGATGCCCAGCACCTTGCGCCCGTACATGTTCTTTTCGCGGATCACGTCGTACAGGCGGCAGACCGTCTCGTCGGTGTCCGACAGCAGGTCGAAGGTGTAGCCCTGCCTGGCGCGGAATTTCTCGTGGCTGGCGACGCTGTCACGGCTGACGCCGAGGATCACCGCGCCCCGCTGCGCGAAGTCATCGCTCAGGCGCTGGAAGTCCTGGCCTTCCTGGGTGCAGCCGGGGGTGCTGTCCTTCGGGTAGAAGTACAGCACCACGGCCTTGCCACGCAGTTCGCGCAGGCTGATGGAGCGGTCGCCGGTGGCCGGCGCATCGAAGTCGGGCGCAGGGGCGTCGAGGGCGGGTTCTGGCATGGCTGAGGATTCCGTCGGGTTGGGCGCCGCCCGGGCGGCGCGTCGGCTTGTCAGTCGGTCGAGCGGGTCAGTACCATAGCGGGCTTTTCCAGCCCGGACTTTTGCATGATCCACGGCAGCGTTGTCGCCCTGGTTACCCCGATGACAGCATCCGGGGCAGTAGATTACGCGGCCCTGGCCAGGCTGGTCGAATTCCACGTCGAGGCCGGTACGCACGGCATCGTGGCGGTGGGCACCACCGGCGAGTCGCCCACGCTCGGCATGGACGAGCACATCGGCGTCATCGCCGAGGTGGTGCGCCGGGTCGACGGGCGCGTGCCGGTCATCGGTGGCACCGGCGCCAATGCCACCGCCGAGGCCATCGAACTGACCCAGGCCGCCGCCGACGCTGGCGTGGACGCCTGCCTGCTGGTCACGCCCTACTACAACAAGCCCACGCAGGAGGGCCTGTATCGGCACTTCCTGGCCGTGGCGCAGGCGGTGACGATCCCGCAGATCCTTTACAACGTGCCCGGCCGCACGGCCTGCGACTTGCGCACCCAAACGGTGTTGCGTCTGGCCGAGGTGCCGAACATCGTCGGCCTGAAGGACGCTACCGGCAGTCTGGAACGCGGGGCCGAACTGCTGGCTGCCTGCCCGGACGATTTCTGGCTGTTTTCCGGTGACGACGCGATCGCCGCCGAGCTGATGCTGCAGGGCTATCGCGGCGTGATATCGGTCACGGCCAATGTCGCGCCCCAGGCCATGGCGGCGATGAGTGAAGCGGCCATGGCCGGGCGGCGTGACCAGACGCTGGCACTGGACGCTCCGCTGCAGGCGCTGCACCGGGACCTGTTTGTCGAGGCCAACCCCATTCCCGTGAAGTGGGCGCTGGCCGAGATGGAGTTGATCGAGGCCGGCATTCGCCTGCCGTTGACGCCGTTGTCGGCGCCCCATCATGCGGCCGTCCGTGCCGCCCTGCGGCAGGCGGCCGTCCTGTGACCATGCGAGGCATCATGCAGTTTCAAACGCCGCCGGTGCGGCTTCTTACCGTTGTCCTGGCCCTGCCGCTGCTGGGCGGGTGTGGTGGCCTGTCCGGGTTGCTCGGGCATGATCCGCAGGAGCAGGAGTACAAGGAAGCGCAGTCGTTGCCGCCGCTGGAGGTGCCGCCGGACCTGACCGGCGCGCCCGTCTCGGGTGCCCTGGTGATTCCGGGTGTGGACGACGGCACTGCCAGGGGGGCGGCCGACGGCGTCGGTGCCGCGCCGCCGCCCGAGCAGCTGGTCGCGCAGGACGGTGCCGAGCAACCGACCGGACCGTATGTCGACCGCGGGGTGGACGGTGCCGCGCGCCTGGTGGTGCCGGAGGACTTCGCCCGCGCCTGGCGCACGGTCGGCAAGGCCATCGAGGCCGCCGAGATGAAGGTGGACGACCGCGACCGCTCGCGCGGGCTGTACTTCGTCGATTACCGCCACAGCCAGCCGCGTGGGCGCATCTCGCGCACGCTGATGTTCTGGGCCGATGACCAGAAGACGGCCGAGGAGCGGTTCCTGGTGCTGCTGCAGTCTGAGGGTGACCACACCAACGTGCTGGTGTTTGACGACAAGGAAAAATTGGTCACCACGCCGATCGCCGAAGACATCCTGCGCAAGATCCAGCAGAACCTCGACTGACGGCGCATGCGTTTCGCCTCGCTGGGCAGCGGCAGTCGCGGTAACGCGACGCTGGTGCAGGCCGGCGCCACGACGCTGCTGATCGATTGCGGCTTTGGCCTGGCGGAGACCCGCCGGCGCCTGGGGCGGCTCGGGCTCGAGTTGTCGGACCTGACGGCCATCCTGCTGACCCACGAACACGGCGACCATGTCGGTGGTGTGGGGCCGGTGGCACGGGCCGGCCGGGTGCCGGTGTGGGCCACGCCGGGCACGCTGGCGGCGCTGGCGCCGCAGGTGGGCGAGTTGCCGGTGGTGCACCGCATCAACTGCCATGCGCCGTGGGCCATCGGTGACCTGGACATCACACCGTTTCCGGTGCCGCACGATGGACGCGAGAGCTGCCAGTATCGCTTGTCGGACGGTGCCCGGCGCTTCGCCGCGGTGACCGATCTTGGCCACACCACGGCGCACATGAAGGCCGTACTCGACGGCTGTGACGCGCTGCTGTTCGAGTGCAATCATGATCGCGAGCTCTTGCTCGGCGGTCCGTACCCACCGGCGCTCAAGCGGCGGGTCGACGGCGACCTGGGGCACTTGTCCAACGACGCCGCGGCCGATTTCATCAGCCGTCTCGACGGTCAGCGCCTGCAGCACTTCGTGGCGGCGCACCTGAGCGAGCACAATAACCGCCCGGAACTGGCCAGTGCCGCCATGGCCGACGCGCTCGGCTGCAGCGCCGACTGGATCGGCATCGCCGACCAGGAAAAGGGCCTCGACTGGCGCGCGCTGGCCTGAGGGCCATTGACGTCACTGTACTGTTCATCCACGCACCTCCACACGGAACCGACCATGAGCTACCCGCACGGCGCCGAGCTGTACCGAGGCAAGGCCAAAACCGTTTACGCCACCGCGGATGCCGACCTGCTGCTGCTGCACTACCGGGACGACACCTCGGCGTTCGACGGCGAGAAGAAGGCCGCTTTGTCGCGCAAGGGCATGGTCAACAATCACATCAATGCCTTTGTCATGACTCGCCTGGCCGAGGCCGGGGTGCCGACGCACTTCGTGCGCCTGGTCGGCCCGCAGGAAAGCCTGGTGCGGCGCCTGTCGATGGTGCCGGTCGAGTGCGTGGTGCGTAACGTGGCGGCCGGCAGTCTGGTGCGTCGCCTGGGCGTTACCGAGGGTCAGCGCCTGGCGCCGCCGCTGTACGAGCTGTTCCTGAAGAACGACGACCTGCACGATCCCATGATTTCCGAGGACCACGCGCTCGCCTTCGGCTGGGCCAGCGCCGCGGACCTGAAGCGCATGCGCGAGCTGAGTCTGCAGGTCAACGCGGTGCTGACGCCGCTGTTCGCGGATGCCGGCATCACGCTGGTCGATTACAAGCTGGAGTTCGGGCGGCAGGCGGGTGAGTTGCTGCTGGGCGACGAGTTCACACCGGACGGCTGCCGCCTGTGGGATGCGGGCAGCGGCGAGCGCCTGGACAAGGACCGCTTCCGGCGTGATCTGGGCGGCGTTGTGGAAGCCTACGAAGAGGTCGCCCGGCGTCTGGGCGTGGATCTGCCGGCCGGGGAGTAAGTCATGTCGCAGCCTGCGTTTCTGGTTGGCACGCCGGCGCTGGGGGCATTCCGCCTGGCCCGGCTGCACGAGCGCCTGGGTGCGCAGCTGCCTGGGCTGGCGGCCGTGCAGGCCGATGCCGTCTACCTGGCCGATCTGGCCGCCGGTGCGGATCTGGGGCGCCTGGCCGAGCTGCTGGAAGCCACCCCGGCGCCGCTGGCGCTGGCGCCCGGTGAGCTGCTGGTGCTGCCGCGGCCGGGCACGCAGACGCCGTGGTCCAGCAAGGCCACCGACATTGCCGCCGTATGTGGCCTGACCGGTGTGCGGCGCGTCGAGCACGGCGTGCGTTACCGGCTGACGCTGGGCGCCGGTACACCGGATGCTGCGCAGTTGGCGGCCGCCGCGCGGCTGCTGCACGACCGCATGACCGAGATCGTCACCACCGACCCGGCGCTGGCGGGCCGCCTGTTCGAGGCCGCGCCACCGGCGCCGCTGACGGTGGTGGACCTGCTCGGCGGCGGTCGGGGCGCGCTCGAACAGGCCAACCGCGAGCAGGGCCTGGCGCTGTCACCGGACGAACTCGATTACCTCGAGCGCTGGTTCACGCGCCTTGGCCGCAATCCGACCGACGTCGAGCTGATGATGTTCGCGCAGGTCAATTCCGAGCACTGCCGGCACAAGATCTTCAACGCCGAATGGATCATCGACGGGGTGGCGCAGGAGCAGTCGCTGTTCGAGATGATCCGTCACACCCACCGGCGCACGCCGCACGGCACCCTGGTGGCGTACAAGGACAACGCGGCGGTCATCGAGGGGCCGCCGGCGCAGCTGCTGATGGTCGACCCGGACAGCCGCGAGTACCGTCCGCAGACCACCCGTGCCCATATCCTGGCCAAGGTGGAGACGCACAACCACCCGACCGCCATCGCGCCGTTTCCCGGTGCCGCCACCGGGGCTGGCGGCGAGATCCGCGACGAGGCCGCCACCGGCCGCGGCGCCGCCAGCAAGGCCGGCCTGACCGGCTTCATGGTGTCGAACCTGGAGCTGCCCGAACTGGCGCAGCCGTGGGAACAGCCGTACGGCAAGCCCGACCGCATCGTCAGCGCGCTCGACATCATGATCGAGGGGCCGATCGGTGCCGCCGCCTTCAACAACGAGTTCGGGCGCCCCAACCTGGCCGGTTTCTTTCGCACCTACCAGCAGGCGGTGGGCGAGCGGGTGCGTGGTTACCACAAGCCCATCATGCTGGCCGGCGGCATGGGCAACATCGTCCCGCAGCAGGTGCACAAGGAAGACGTGCCGGTGGACGGCCTGGTGGTGCAGCTGGGCGGGCCCGGGATGCGCATCGGCATCGGCGGTGGTGCCGCCTCGTCGCTGGGCGTCGGCGACAACAGCGCCGAGCTGGACTTCAATTCGGTGCAGCGCGGCAACCCGGAGATGCAGCGCCGGGCACAGGAAGTGATCGACCGCTGCTGGCAGCTGGGCGACGACAACCCGATCCTGAGCATCCACGACGTCGGCGCCGGTGGCCTGTCCAACGCGGTGCCGGAAATCGTCGATGCCGCCGGACGCGGTGGTCTGTTCGACCTGCGCGCGGTGCCCAGTGCCGACCCCAGCCTGTCGCCGCTGGAGCTGTGGTGCAACGAGGCGCAGGAGCGCTACGTGCTGGTCATTCGCGCCGACCAGCGCGAGCGGTTCGCCGCCATCTGCGCGCGCGAGCGCTGCCCGTTTGCGGTACTGGGCAAGGTTACCGACGACGCCCGCCTGCGCGTGCGTGACACCGCCGGCACGGATGTGCCGATCGATGTCGAGCTGCACGCCATCCTCGGCCAGGGCGCCAGTGGCGCCACCAACGGCGGGCATGACCACCTGCCATGCCTGCAGCGCGACGTGCGCAGCCAGGCGCCCCGGCCGGTGCCGTTCGACCTGGACGCGGTCGATCTGGCCGACGCCGCCCGGCGCGTGCTGCAACTGCCGGCGGTGGCCGACAAGCGATTCCTGATCACCATCGGTGACCGCACGGTCGGCGGCCGCGTCTGTCGCGATCAGCTGGTTGGTCCGTGGCAGGTCGCGGTGGCGGACGTGGCCGTCACCGCCAGCGATTTCGAGGGTTACACCGGCGAGGCCATGGCGCTGGGCGAGCGCACGCCGGTGGCCGTGCTGGATGCGGCCGCCGCGGCCCGTCTGGCGGTGGGCGAGGCCATCACCAACCTGATGGCGGCCGATGTGGCGGATCTGTCGGCGATCAAGCTGTCCGCCAACTGGATGGCCGCCGCCGGGGAGCCGGGCGAGGATGCCGCGCTTTACGCCGCGGTGCGGGCCGTGGGCATGGAGCTGTGCCCGGAGCTGGGCATCGCCATTCCGGTCGGCAAGGATTCGCTGTCCATGAAGACCACCTGGCGCGAGGCCGACGGCACCGACAAGGCGGTGGTTTCGCCGGTGTCGCTGGTGGTCACCGGCTTCGCGCCGGTGGGTGACGTGCGCGCAACGCTGACCCCGCAGCTGCGCCTGGATGCCGGCGACAGCCGCTTGCTGCTGCTGGACCTTGGCGGCGGCCGCGGGCGTCTGGGCGGCAGTGCGCTGGCCCAGGTGTTGGGCGCCACCGGCTCGACACCGCCGGATCTCGATCATCCGTCGCAGCTGGCCGGCCTGTTCCGGTTCGTGCGCGAGGCGGCCGGTCGCGGCCTGCTGCTGGCGTACCACGACCGTGCCGACGGCGGCCTGCTGGCGACCGTGTGCGAAATGGCGTTCGCCGGGCGCTGCGGGCTGGACATCGACCTGTCTGGCGCCGGCGGCCACCCGGTGCGGGCGCTGTTCAACGAGGAACTCGGGGCGGTGGTGCAGGTCCGTGCCGCCGACCTGGTCCAGGTGCAAAGCCTCGCCGACCTGTGCGGCGTGCGCGACCTGCTGGTCGATCTCGGTTGCCCGAGCGGTGATGGTGACCTCACGTTCCGCTACCACGGACAGGAGCTGCTGCGCGCACCGCGCGGCGAGTTGCACCGGGCG
>NZ_JBFJTF010000022.1:0-23708 GCF_041625615.1 Immundisolibacter sp.
GAGGTTGCGCGGGTCCTGCACTTCGTCCAGCACCAGCAGCAGCGGCTGCGCGGCGCTGGCCAGAATGGCCTCGAGCGCGTTCTCGTCCAGCGCCTGGGGCGGCGCCGACAGCAGTGCCATCGCGCCCTGGTGAACGGCACCGCCGCACAGGCGATCGAGCGTGCCTGCTGGGCGCCGCTCCACGATGATGCCGTGCGCTGCGGCCAGGGTCGCCAACTCGGCGAACGGGGGCCTGTTCGGATCGAGCAACAGCAGCCGGGCAATACCGGCCGGCTCCCGCTCCAGCAGGCTGCGCACCGGGTGCAGACCATAGGCGAGCGACCGGCTCATCGGGCGCGCCCGTTTTCAAGGCCGACAAAATCGAGGTCGATCTTGCGCTCGTCGAGGTCGACACGCGCCACCCGGACCTGCACCCGGTCGCCGAGCCGGAACACCCGCCGGCGCCGGTCGCCGACCAGGCGATGGTGCAGCGGGTCGAAGTGGTAATAGTCATCCGGCAGGCCGGTGATGTGGACCAGGCCTTCCGTGTAGGCGCCGTCGAGCGTCACGAACAGGCCGAACGCCGCCACGCCACTGACCAGCCCGCCCAGCACCTCGCCGACGCGGTCCTGCAGGAACTCGCACTTGAGCCAGGCCACCACCTCGCGGGTGGCGTCATCGGCGCGGCGCTCGGTCAGCGAACAGTGCGCGCCCAGCGCCGCCATCTGCTCGCCGCTGTAGTGGTACGAGGTCGCCTTGCGCCCGCGCAGCGCATGCACGATGGCACGGTGCACCAGCAGGTCCGGATAGCGGCGGATGGGCGAGGTGAAATGGGCGTAGGCGTCCAGCGCCAGACCGAAGTGACCGCGGCACTCGGGGTCGTACACCGCCTGCCGGAAACTGCGCAGGATGGGCGTTTGCAGCAGATACCGGTCGGGTCGATCGGCAATGACCTCGGTCAGTGCCCGGTAGTCGGCCGGTGCCGGCGTCTCGCCCCCGCCCAGTTGCAGGCCGAACTCGGCCAGGAAGCCGCGCAGCTGGGTGACCTTTTCCGCCTGCGGGCGGTCGTGGACGCGATACAGCGCCGGCATTTCGCGGCTGTTCAGGAATTCCGCCGCGCACCGGTTGGCGGCGATCATGCACTCCTCGATGATGCAGTGGGCCACCGTTCGCTCGGACGCCTCGATGCGGTCGATCTTGCGGTCGTCGCCGTAAACGATGCGCGCCTCGGCCGATTCGAATTCCACCGCCCCGCGCCGGCGCCGCTCGCCGTCGAGCGCGCGGTACAGGCGATGCAGGGTGTCGATGTGCGGCAGCAACGCGAAGTAGCGGTCGCGCAGCGCCGCATCGCCGTCCAGGACAGCGGCGATTTCGGTGTAGGTGGTGCGCGCGTGCGATCGGATCACGCCGCGCGCGAAGCGGTAGCTTTTGATCGCGCCGCGGGCACCGATGGTCATCTCGCACACCAGCGCCAGCCGGTCCACCTCGGGCTTGAGCGAGCACAGCTCGTTCGACAGCACCTCCGGCAGCATCGGAATGACGCGCTGCGGGAAGTACACCGACGTGCCGCGACGGTGTGCCTCGGTGTCGATGGCGCTGCCGGGGCGCACGTAGTGGCTCACGTCGGCAATGGCCACCAGCAGCCGCCAGCCGCGACCGTCGCGCTCGGCATACACGGCGTCGTCGAAGTCGCGCGCGTCCTCGCCATCGATGGTGATCAGCGGCAGGTGGCGAAAATCCTCGCGGTTGCGGCTGTCGGCGGCGGTGACGCGAGGCCGGAAGCCACGCGCCTGGGCGGTGGCCTCGTCCGGCCACTCCCAGGGCAGGTCGTGCTTGCGCAGCGCGATGTCGATCTCCATGCCCGGCGCCAGATGCTCGCCGAGCAGCTCCACCAGCAGGCCACGCGCCGGCTGGCGGCGGTCCGCGTAGTGGGTGAGCTCCACCACCGCGATCTGGCCGTCACGCACCTTGCGCCGGACAACGCTGTCGGTGACCAGGATCTCGCCACCCAGTCGCCGGTCATCCGGCACCAGCCACGCCAGCTTGCCGTCACGCCGGTAGCGACCGACCACGCGCCGGTGACGGCGCTCGAGCACCTCGACGATGCTGCCCTCGTAACGGCCGCGGGCGTCGACGCTGACCACGCTGGCCACCGCCCGGTCGCCGTCCATCACCGCGCGCATCTCGCGCGCCGACAGGTACAGGTCCGGATGATCGCCGTCGGGCACGAAAAAGCCGTAGCCGTCGCGGTGGGCGCTGACCCGCCCGCGCAACAGGTCCATCTGGCGCACCGCGCCGTAGCGGCCACGACGGTCGAGCAGCAGCTGGCCGTCGCGCACCATGGCGGACAGGCGCCGCGCCAGGGCCTCGCTCTCCCAGTCGGCGCGCAGCGCCAGGCGCTCGGCAATCCGCTCGGCCGGCAGCGGCTTGCCGGCGTCGGTCAGCACATCCAGGATCAGTTCACGGCTGGCGATCGGCCGCTCGTAGCGGGCCGCTTCGCGCTTGCGGTGGGGGTCTTTGCGGGGGCGGCGTGGTTTCATGATGAAGATTCGTTGACAGCCGGGCCGTGGCCAGTAAAATGCCGCGCTCGCTTCGGTCCTCGTGGATCGGAGCATGCCAGCCGAGATGGCGAAATTGGTAGACGCGCTAGCTTCAGGTGCTAGTGGGGGAAACCCCGTGGAGGTTCAAGTCCTCTTCTCGGCACCATCTTCATGATGCCTGCTGCCGGCCCGTGCCGGCAGGGGGTCGAAAAACCCGCCATCCGGCGGGTTTTTTCGTATCTGGCCCCGGCGCCGCTCAATCGAAGGGATTGCGCAGCACCGCGGTGCGCGAACGCTCGGCGCCGGTCGACACCATGTCCACCGGCACACCCAACAATTCTTCCAGTCGGCGCAGATAGCGCACGGCGTTGTCAGGCAGCTGGTCAAAGCCGCTGGCGGCACCGGCGCCCTGCCAGCCGGGCAATTCCTCGTACACCGGCTCGCACGCCGCCAGCGCGTCGGCATCGTACAGGCCGAACGGACCTGACGCACCGGCGTAATCGACACAGATTTTCACGGTGTCGAGCCCATCGAGCACGTCCAGCTTGGTGATACACAGCCCGCTGATGCCGTTCAGCTGCACGCTGCGGCGCATGGCGACGGCATCGAACCAGCCGCAGCGGCGCGGACGGCCGGTGGTGGCGCCGCGCTCGGCGCCGACGTCCGCCAGGTGCCGACCGACATCGTCGAACAGTTCGGTCGGGAACGGCCCCGAGCCGACACGCGTGGTGTAGGCCTTGGTAATACCCAGCACATAACCGATGGCGGTCGGCCCGACCCCGGAGCCGGTGGCGGCGGCGCCGGCGATGGTGTTGGACGAGGTCACGAACGGATACGTGCCGTGATCGACGTCCAGGAGCGTGCCCTGGGCCCCCTCGAACATGATCGGCCGCCCGTCGGCCATCAGCGCGTGCAGGCGGCCGGGCACGTCGTCCACCAGCTCGCGCAGCGCCTCACCCCAGGCCAGTGCCTGCTCGAGCATCGGCTGCAGTTCCAGCGCGGGCTGCCCGAACCGCTGCGTGAGCAGAAAATTGTAAAGATCCAGCAGTTCGGCCAGCTTGGCCTCGCAGCGGGCCGGCTGCAGCAGGTCGCTCAGGCGCAGCGCCCGGCGCGCCACCTTGTCCTCGTACGCCGGGCCGATGCCGCGGCCGGTGGTGCCGATCTTGCCGGCGCCGAGCGCCGACTCGCGCGCCTGATCCAGCGCCACGTGACACGGCAGAATCAGCGGACAGGCCGGACTGATGCGCAGGCGCGAGCGCACGTCCACGCCCGCCGCCTCGACGTCGGCGATCTCCTTCAGCAACGCGTCCGGCGCCAGCACCACGCCGTTGCCGATCAGGCACAGCACACCCGGGCGCAGGATGCCGGACGGCAACAGGTGCAAAACGGTTTTCACGCCGCCGACGACAACCGTGTGCCCCGCATTGTGCCCGCCCTGGAACCGCACCACGGCGGCCGCCTGCTCGGTCAGCAGGTCCACCACCTTGCCCTTGCCCTCGTCACCCCACTGGGTGCCGACTACGACGACGTTCTTCGCCATCCGCTCATCCTGCGTCTTGCAGCTGCCAGGCCCCGTCCACACGCACGATGCGCGTACCGACCGGTCCACAGGCGCTGCCGGGGAGTTCATAAATAACGCTGCGTCCTTCCGCCCGGAGGCGTTCGACCAGCGTCGTCAGTTCGCCATCGCTCGACCACGGCGCCAACACCGGCAATGGCTGCGGCGCCGGCGCGCCGAGCAGGCGCTTGAGGTCGGCGCTGAACCCGGTGGCCGGCCGCGCACGGCCGAACACCCGCCCGACGCCATCGTAGCGGCCGCCCCAGGCCATGGCCTGACCATAGCCGGCGCCATAGGCGGCGAATACCAGGCCGGTGTGGTAGTGGTAGCCGCGCAGCTCGGCCAGGTCCACGTACAGCGGCAACGCCGGCTCGAAGCGCAGCAGTTCGTCCGCGATGGCGCCCAGTTCGTCGAGTGCGGCGGTGACCGGCTCCGGCACGCCGCGCAGCATCGCACGCAACGCCGGCAGGCGGTCGATTGGCCCGAAGCATTCCGGCAAGCGCACGAACCATTCGCCGACCGCGTCAGGCAGACCCAGCCCTGCCACGTACTGGGCAATGTCGGCACAGGCCTTGCGCTGCAGCAGTCCAAACAAGGTATTTTCGGCCTCGGCGTCCAGGCCGGCGGCGTGACTGAGCGCCCCGAAGATCCCGACATGGCCAAGATCCACGTGCACGCTGTCGTGACCTGTCACGCGCAGCGCCGCCAGCAGCAGCCGCAGCACTTCGACATCGCTTTGCGGCCCCGCATGGCCGTACAGCTCGGCCCCCACCTGCATGGGGTTGCGCCCGGCGCCAGGCGCCGGATCCTGGGCGGTCAGCACCGAGCCGAGATAACACAGCCGTGCCGGCGACGGGTCGCCGGCACGGGCGTCGATACGCGCCACCTGGGGCGTGATGTCGGCCCGTATTGCCAGCAGACGGCCCGACGCCGGATCGGTCACCTGCAGCGTCTGCTGAGCCAGATCGGCACCCGTGCCGGTCAACAGCGCGTCGGCATACTCCACCAGCGGCGGCATCACCTGGCGATACCCCCAGCAGGCGAACAGATCCAGCAGTTGCCGGCGCGCCCGCTCCAGGGCCTCGGCCTGGGGCGGCAACAGGTCTTCGATGCCAGGAGGCAGCAACCAGCGCACGGCCGCCTCAGCGCACCAGCTGCAGCAGTGCCAGCCCGGCCAGCATGCTGGCGAGCCCCGCCAGGCGCAGCGCCCGGTCCGGCAACTGACTGGTCACCGCGGCAGTGCGCCGCAACATGCCGGGACTCAGGAACGGCACCACACCCTCGAGCACCAGCACCAGGCAGAACGCCGCGGCAAGGTCATGCACGGACCGGACCCTCAGCGACCGCCCGTCAGGGCGCCCTCGAAATGCCGGAAAAACGCACTGTCCGCGTCCAGTACCAGCAGATCACGCTCGGCACCTACGCTTTGCCGATAGGCCTCGAGGCTGCGGTAGAAGTCATAGAACTCGGTGTCGGAGCCAATGCCGGCGGTATAGCGCGCCGCCGCGGCGGCATCACCCTCACCCCGGATGCGCGCCGCATCGCGCTGGGCATTGGCCAGCAACAGCGTGCGTTCCTTGTCCGCCTGGGCGCGAATGCGCTCGCCCTCCTCGGCACCCTGGGCACGCAGCTCGGCCGCCACGCGCTTGCGCTCGGCGTCCATGCGGCTGAACACAGAGCTGCTGACCTCGGTCGGCAGATCGACGCGCTTGATGCGCACGTCGATGATCTCGACGCCGAACTCGGCCGCCCGCTCGCCGGTACGCCGGCGCAGCAGGTCCATGATCTCGTGCCGATCACCGCTGACCGCCGCCTGCACGGTGCGCTTGCCGAACTCGTTGCGTGACAGGTCGTTGACGATCTGCGCCAGGCGGGTGTTGACGTCACCACGACCGACCGCCACGAAGAAGCGCCGCGTGTCGGAGATCCGCCACTTGACGAACGAATCCACCACCACGTTCTTCAACTCGCTGGTCTGGTAGCGCACCGGCCCGCGGTCCAGGGTCTGGATGCGGCCGTCGTACTTGACCACTGAATTGATGAACGGGGTCTTCACGTGCAGCCCCGGCGGCAGATCGGCGGCGATCACCTCGCCCAGGCGGAACAGCAGGACGCGCTCGCGCTCGTCCACGGTGTACAGGGCGGTGTTGGCCAGCAGCAGGCCCACCACGACCAGTGCGCCGATGAAGGTCAGAGTGCGATTCATGAACGAGGCTCCCGGCCGCGCACGTAGTCGGAGCGGTCACGCAGCACACGTGCCGGCGTGCTCTGCGGCGGCGACGGCGGCGCGGTCGCCGGGCTGGCCGATGCTTGCCCCTCGTCGGCAGCCCGGGACGACTGCAGCAGGCGATCGAGCGGCAGCAGCGTGAGACGGTTGCCCTCGCCCTGCATCAACACCTTCGGTGTACGGGCCAGGACCTGCTCCATGGTTTCCAGATAAAGCCGCTGACGGGTGACCGCCGGCGCGACGCGGTATTCGTTGGCCAACAGGCTGAAGCGCGCCGCCTCACCTTCGGCACGGGCAACGATCTGCCCCTTGTAGGCTTCGGCGTCGGCGACGATGCGTGCCACCTCACCGCGTGCCCGCGGGATGACCTCGTTGCGATAGGCCTGCGCCTCGTTGATCAGCCGCTGCTCGTCCTCGCGCGCCTTGACCGCATCGTAGAACGCCGCCTGCACCTGCTCGGGCGGCTGCGCATCCTGCATGTTGACCGAGGTCACCTCGATGCCGGCCTGATAGCGATCCAGGGTCTCCTGGAGCAGCACCGCCACCTGCTGGGCTACGGCATCGCGTCCCTCGGTGAGGATGAACTCCATGCGGCTCTTGCCGACCACTTCGCGGATGGCCGACTCGGCCACCTGCTGCACGGTGAGGTCCGGATCACGCACCTTGAACACGTAGTTGGCGGCATCCTTGACGCGATACTGCACCGCCAGCTTGACGTCGACGATGTTCTCGTCGGCGGTGAGCATCTGCGACTCCGTCGCCATGTCGCCCGCGCGATCGCGCGGCGCACCACGGTAACCGACCTCGGCGGTGCGGATCTCGCCGATGTTGACGCGCAGCACGCGCTCGACCGGATACGGCACATGCCAGCGCAGACCCGGCGTTGCGGTGCTGGCGAACTTGCCGAAACGCAGCACCACGCCGCGCTCGCCCTCGCTCACCACGTAGAACCCCGACGCCAGCCACAGCACCAGCAGCAGCAGCAGCAGGCCGCCCCACAAGGCCGGTGGCGGGGAATTGGCGCTGCCACCGCCATTGCCACCGTCACCGCCGAACCGCTGGCGAAGCCGACGAAACAGTTCATCCAGATCCGGCGGCCCAGCGTCGGCACGGCGACCCCACGGATCGCGATTGCCGGACCCGCCCGGTTCGTTCCAAGCCATTAATTTCTCCTTGCTGCCGCTGACTGCGGCCTCGGGGGCGCTTATTGTTCCACAGAGGTTCGCGCCGACATAGCCGGGCGCATCAGCCCGACTCCGCAGCCGGCCTGGCGTCGGTCGCGGCCGCGGCGAGCAGCGGCTCCAGCTGACCGAGCTCGCGACGGCGGACATCGAATTCCACCTGCCAGCCACCGTCCGGATCGAAATGCTCGTGCCGCACCTTCGCCACGCGGAACACATGCGCGCGCAGGCGCCCGTCACAGCGCGGCAAATGCCACCGCTGGTGCGACACGCCCTCGGCGAACTGCTCGCCGACCGCATCGCGCAGCAGGTCGATGCCTTCGCCGCCGCGCGCCGACAGCCACACCCGTGGCGGGCCACCCGCCTCGCCGGCGCTGCGCCGGGGCACCCCATCGGTCAGGTCGATCTTGTTCATGACCTCGATCTGCGGGATGTCGCCGGCGCCGATCTCCTCGAGCACGCCGTTGACCTGCTGCACCATCAGGGCACGCTGGTCATCGCGGGCGCTGTCGACCACGTGCAGCAGCAGGCTGGCACTGCGCACCTCCTCCAGCGTAGAGCGGAAGGCCGCCACCAGCTCGTGCGGCAGGTTGCGCACGAAGCCGACCGTGTCGACCAGCACCAGCGGCTCACATTGCGGCAACTCCAGGCGCCGCAGCGTGGAGTCGAGGGTGGCGAACAGGAGATCGGCGGCGAACACCTCGGCCGAGGTCAGCGCGTTGAACAGGGTCGATTTTCCACTGTTGGTGTAGCCGACCAACGCCACCGTCGGCGTCTCGCTGCGCGTACGCTGGCGGCGACTGTTGATGCGCTGCCCCACGGCCCGCCCCAAACGCGCCTCCAACTGGCGCAGGCGCACCCGCAACAGCCGGCGGTCGGTCTCGAGCTGGCTCTCGCCGGGTCCGCGCAGACCGATGCCGCCCTTTTGCCGCTCCAAGTGAGTCCAGCCGCGCACCAGACGCGTGGACAGGTGACGCAGCTGCGCCAGTTCCACCTGAAGCTTGCCCTCGTGCGAGCGGGCACGGCGGGCGAAGATGTCCAGGATCAAGCCGATCCGGTCCACCACCGGACACTGCAACAGGCGCTCGAGATTGCGCTCCTGGGACGGGCTCAGCGGCTGGTTGAAGATGACCAGTTCCGCGCAGGTGGCGCCCACCCGCTCGGCCAGCTCAGCCGCCTTGCCGCGGCCGATGAACAGTGCCGGGTCGATCTGGCTGCGGCGGCAGGTGAGGGTATCCACCACCTCGCCGCCGGCTGCACGCGTCAGTTCGAGTGCTTCGGCCAGATCATCCTGGACGCCCATGTCGGCGCCAGGCAGTTCGACCGCCACCACCACCACGCGTTGGCGCGTGGTGATGGACGGCGGCACGGCCGGCCCATGACCGGCCTCTACGATCGTCGGACTAGGAATTTTTTTCCTCCGCGACTTCAGTCGCCTGCTCACCCTCGACCACGGTCGGGATACGGATCGGCCGCCCCGGCACCACGGTCGAGATGGCGTGCTTGTAGATCATCTGCGACACGGCGTTCTTGAGCACCACCACATACTGGTCGAAGGCCTCGATATGCCCCTGCAGCTTGATGCCATTGACCAGGAAGATGGAGACCGGGATGTGCTCCTTGCGCAACAGGTTCAAAAAGGGATCCTGCAGGCCCTGGGCTTTTTTCATTTTCGTAATCCTCGAAATAGTGACGGGCCCGTCCGGTTGGCCCGCGCGTTCAGTTTAGCAAGATGGGTGCCGGCCCCCGTGCAGCGGATGGGCCGCCGGCCGGCTGCCTGTTCGACCGCGCAAGACGGTCACGGTTCTTGCATCAGGCTGCCGTTTTCTCAATCAATTCGCAGACCCGTGCCGGCACGGAACGATCGCCCGGGCTCAGCCAGTGACCCTGTGGATCACCGCGCAGCCAGGTGAGCTGACGCTTGGCGTACTGGCGACTGGCCGTCTTGGCGGCCTCGATCATGCCGGCGCGGTCCAACTCGCCATGCAGAAAACGCCACACCTGCCGGTACCCGACGGCCCGCAACGCCGGCAACTGGCCATCGTAGCCGGCCGCCCGCAAGGCTTCGACCTCGTCAACCAGCCCGGCAGCCAGCATGGCATCGAAGCGGGCCTCGACCGCGCGATACACGTCCTGGCGCGCGGGCGGCGCCAGTATCAGCCGCAACCCCGCAACGCCCTCCACCTGACCGGCCTGCCGCTGCCAGTCGCTCAGGGGCCGTCCGGTGCACCGGAACACCTCCAGCCCGCGCGCGATGCGCTGACGATCGGACGGGGCCACACGCGCCGCCAGGACCGGGTCCACGACCGCCAACTGCGCGTGCAGGGCCGGCCAGCCGTCCCGCGCCGCCTGCGCCTCGATGGCGGCACGCAGCGCGGTGTCGGCCGCCGGCAGCTGCGCCAGGCCGCGCTCGAGGGCGCGGAAATACAGAAACGTGCCGCCGACCAGTAACGGGATGCGGCCGCGCGCCTTGATCTGTGCAATCAGCGCAACCGCATCGGCGCGGAACTGACCGGCCGAGTAAGGCGCGTCGGGCATGCGGATGTCGATCAGGTGATGCGGCACCCCGCCCTGCTCGGCCGGCGATGGCTTCGCCGTGCCAATGTCCATGCCCCGGTACACCTGCCCGGAGTCGACACTGACGATCTCGCACGGCAAGCGGCGCGCAATGGCCAATGCCAGCGCGGACTTGCCCGCGGCGGTCGGGCCGAGCAGAAAAACAGCGGACATAGACGAACGGGCACTGCAGCAAACGCGCAGTTTACGGTGCGCGCCGCCGGGCGGCATACTGCGTGCCCTCCCCGCACCTTGCCTGCGAGTACGATCGCCGTGAGCAGCCCAGACCTGAGCGCCTGCATCGTCAGCACCGGCGAGGAAGTGCTCCGCGGTGAGTTGGTGGACAGCAACAGCGCCGAACTGTCGCGCCGACTCGGCGAGGCCGGTTTCGACGTACAGCTGATGCTGACCGCCGGCGATCGCCGCAGGGACTTGGATTTCGTGCTCGAAACCGCCCTTGCGCGCGCCGACTGGGTCTTCATGACCGGCGGCCTGGGCCCTACCGAGGACGACCTGACCGCCGAGGTCGTGGCGACCCTGGCCGGCGTCGAGCTGCAGTTCGATCCAGCCAGCTGGCAACACATCGAGCGCCGCTTCGCCGAGTTCGGCATTCCGCTGACCGACAACAACCGCAAGCAGGCGCTGTTCCCGGCCGGCGCGCGGATTCTGTCCAATCCCAACGGCACAGCACCGGGCTTCGTCGCCACCCTGCAGCGCGGCGGCCGGCAAAAGCACGTGGTCGCCCTGCCTGGTCCGCCGCGCGAGATGCAGCCGATGGTCGCCGCCCTGCTGGGCGAGCTGCCGCAGGCGCGCAAACCCTCCCACAGCTTCATCCGCTTCCTGGGCATCGGTGAATCGAGCCTGGCCGACGTCATGCGGCCATGGGCCGAGCAACAGGGGCTTGAACTGGGCTACCGGGCGATTTTCCCGGAGCTGGAACTGAAGCTGTACGACGCCTCGCCGGCGCAGATCGGTGCCCTGCGACGGTTCGTGCTGGAGCGCTTCGCCGACGTGCTGCTCGATTTCAGCGCCCTCAGCACGCCGCAGCTGTGCGCGACCTATCTGACCGAAACGGGCCAGACACTGGCCGTCGCCGAGTCATGCACCGGCGGCCTGGTCGGCAAGGTCATCACCGACCTGCCCGGCGCATCGGCCTACTTCCTCGGCGGCGTGGTCAGCTACGCCAACAGCGCCAAGCACGGGCTGCTCGGCGTCGATGCCGCCAGCCTGACCACCCACGGCGCCGTCAGCGAGACGGTGGCGCAGCAGATGGCGCGGAGCGTGCGAGAGCGCTTTGGCGCCGACCTCGGGCTCGCCATCACCGGCATCGCGGGGCCAGGCGGCGGCAGCGACGACAAACCCGTCGGCACCGTGTGGCTGGGCATGGCCGACGGCGCCGGCAGCCGCGCTCGCCACCGGCGTTTCGTGCGCGGACGCGAATGGGTTCGCACCTTCGCCGCCCACGACGGGCTGCGCTGGCTGATGAGCGACTGGCTGACCCGGCGCTGGCAGACCGCCCTGGACGGTGACTGAACGCAGCTGCGCGCCCGCCGCGGCGCCTTCCACCGCCACCGCCAGCGGCGCACTGGCCAGCCTGGCCGCCCCGAACACGCACGAGCGCCTCACCTGGCGGCCGCTGCTGTGGTTCAACCTGCTGCGGCTGGGCAGCTCCGGCCTGCTGCTGGGACTGAGCCTGCTCGATCCCCCGTTGAAGCCGCTCGGTTCGGCCGATCCCGTCCTGTACCGGTACGTTGCGATCGCCTACCTGCTCGGCGCCGCCCTGGCCCCCCTGGCACTGGTCGCGCGCTGGCCGCGCTTCAACCTGCAAACCACCGCGCTGGTCGGTGCCGACATTGCCGCCCTGACGTTGCTGATGCACGCCAGCGGCGGCCTCGGCAGCGGCCTTGGGACACTGCTGGTGGTCGTGGTGGCCGGCGGTGGCCTGCTGGTGTCCGGGCGGCTGGCGTTCTTGTATGCGGCGCTGGCGGCCCTGGCCGTGCTGGCGCAGAGCCTGTACCGGGTCCATATCGACCAGCTGGCACCCACGTACACCCAGGCCGGCGTGCTCGGCAGTACCTGTTTTGCCGCCGCTGCCCTGGCCTACGAGATGGCACGCCGGGCCCGGCGCAGCGCACTGCTGGCAAGCGCCCGCCAGAACGAGGCACTGGGCCTGGCGCGCCTGAACGACGAGATCATTCAGCGCATGCAGACCGGCGTCCTGGTGATCGACCCGGCACAGCGGGTACGGCTCGCAAATGGCTCGGCAGCGCGCCTTCTGGGCCGACACATCGCCCGCGACACACCGCTGGCTGAGCTGGCGCCGCCGATCGCCGATGCCCTGGCACGCTGGCGGTCGGGCCGCGAATCGCCGCCGGAGCACAGCACCGGGGCCTATGTGCCGCGCTTTGCGCCACTGGGCACCGGCCACACGGCCGATGCGCTGATCTTTCTCGATGACACGGCGGCCGTGAACCAACAGGCACAGTTGCTGAAACTGGCATCGCTGGGCCGCCTGGCGGCCAGCATCGCCCACCAGGTGCGCAACCCCCTGAGCGGCATCAGCCACGCCGCCCAGCTGCTGCAGGAAGACGACGCCCTGACCGCCGACCAGGCGCGCCTGGTGGCCATCATGCTGCGCCAGGGCGAGCGTGTGAACCGCATCGTGGAGGAGGTGCTGGCGCTTGGGCGCTCGCAGCCGGTCCAGCCCGAACTGCTCGACCTGTCGCCCTGGCTGACACAGGTGGTCGACACCTATTGCACCAGCCGCCGGGTACCGGCCGACGCCGTCGCGCTCCACCTCACGCCCGGACTGGTCACGCGCGGCACGCCCGGCCAGCTGCAACAGGCGATCGAGAACCTGCTCGACAACGCCCTGTGGCATGCTGCGGGGGCCCAGGCGCCGCAGGTGACAATCCGTACACGGGTGTCGGGCACGCGCGAGCGGCCGTTGATCGAGATCGAGGACCGCGGCCCCGGCGTGCCGCCCGCGGAACGTGAGCGGCTGTTCGAGCCATTCAACACCAACCGCGCCGACGGCACCGGGCTCGGCCTGTTCATGGCACGCGAGCTGTGCACCGCCAACCAGGCGCACATCGATTACTACACGCCGCCGGCCGGCGGCGCGGGTTTCCGCATCGTGCTGGCCGACCGACGCCGACGGCAACTCACATGACCCACACCGAATCCACACCAACCCGCGTACTGATCGTCGACGACGAGCCGGACCTGTGCGAGCTGCTGGCCATCACCCTCGACGGGATGGGCCTGGCCAGCCACAGCGCCGGCTCACTGGCGCAGGCCCGGGCGGCCCTCACCGACGGCGAGTACCGGCTGTGCCTGTGCGACCTGCGCCTGCCGGATGGCAGCGGCCTGGACCTGATCGAACACATCCAGCACACCCAGGCGCAGCTGCCGATCGCCATCATCACCGCCCACGGCGACGTCGAGGCCGCGGTCGACGCCATGAAGGCCGGCGCCTTCGATTTCGTCAACAAGCCCGTCAACCTGCGCGCCCTGCGGCGACTGGTGGACACCGCCCTGCGCCTGGCACCGGAACGCCAGACCACCGGACTGCCGCAACTGATCGGCGACTCGCCCGCCATGCAGGCCCTGCGCACCACCGTGGCCAAGCTCGCACGCAGCCAGGCGCCGGTGTTCATCCGCGGCGAATCGGGGGTCGGCAAGGAACGGGTGGCGCGCCTGATCCATGCCCAGGGCCCGCGCGCCAACGGACCATTCGTACCGGTCAACTGCGGCGCCCTGCCGGAACAACTGCTCGAAAGCGAGCTGTTCGGTCACGTCAAGGGCAGCTTCACGGGCGCCGGCGCCGACCGTGACGGCCTGTTCCAGTCCGCTGCCGGCGGCACCCTGTTCCTGGACGAGATCGGCGCCGTGCCGCCCGCCATGCAGGTGAAGCTGCTGCGGGCGCTGCAGGAACGCGCCGTGCGGCCAGTCGGCGCGCGCCAGGAAGTGCCGGTCGACGTGCGCGTGCTCAGCGCCACACACGAGGACCTGACGGCGCTGCTCCGGGACGGTCGTCTGCGGCAGGATTTCTACTACCGCATCAACGTCATCGAACTGCTGGTCCCCCCGCTGCGCGACCGGCACGAGGACCTGCCCGCCCTGGCCACCGACGTGCTGCATCGCATCGACGGTGGCCGTCATCGCCTGACATCGGCGGCGCTGAAGGCACTGCAGGCCTACCCGTTTCCAGGCAACGTACGCGAACTCGAGAACATCCTCGAGCGTGCCGCCGCCCTGAGCGAAGGGCCGGACATCGACGTCTCGGACCTGCACCTGCCGGAGGCGGGGATGGCGGCCATCCCGGCCGAGCCCGCGCCGACCGGCGACGGCCTGCAGGCGGAGCTCGGGCAGGTGGAACGCGAACGCATCCTGGCTGCGCTGCAGGCAACCCGCTACAACCGCACCGCGGCGGCCGCGCGCCTGGGCCTGACGCTGCGCCAGCTGCGCTACCGCATGCTCAAGCTCGGCCTCAACTAGACCGTCCACGCCGTCGCGCCGGCACACCGGCAGCACGCCAGCGGCCTTCAGACACCATGCTGCCGCAGCGCCCAGGCCACGTGCTCGCGCACCAGCGACGACGCATTGTCGAGATGACGACGCAGACAGGCCACCGCATCCCCATCGCCCGGCGGTGCATTGCCCAGCGCCACGGCGAGGTTGCGCTGCCAGCGCTCATGGCCGATGCGGCGGATGGCTGAACCCTCCAGGCGTCGCTCGAACTCGGCCGCAGTCCAGTCCATCAGTTCCGTCAGACGCGGCGCGTCCAGACCGTGACGGGGCGCGAAATCCGCTGCCTCACTGACCCGCGCGAACTTGTTCCAAGGACACACCAGCTGGCAGTCGTCGCAACCGTAGATGCGGTTGCCCAGCAGCGGGCGCAGCGGCTCCGGAATCGGCCCCGGATGCTCGATGGTGAGGTACGAGATGCACCGCCGCGCGTCGAGCACGTACGGCGCCACAATGGCCCCGGTGGGACACACGTCCAGACAGGCGCGGCAACTGCCGCAGTGTCCGGTGGCCGGGGCATCGACCGGCAGCGGCAGGTCCGTGTACAGCTCGCCCAGGAAGAACCACGACCCGGCACGACGATCGATCAGGCAGGTGTGCTTGCCGATCCAGCCCAGGCCGGCCTGCTCGGCCAGGGGCTTTTCCAGCACCGGCGCACTGTCGCAGAACACCCGGTAACCGAACGGACCCACCCGCTCGACGATGCCGTCGGCCAGCCGCTGCAGGCGCTGGCGCACCCGCTTGTGGTAGTCCCGGCCCAGCGCGTAGCGAGACACATAGCCCAGGGCCGGATCACCGAGCACCGGCCACGGCGCGGCGGCCCCGGCCGGCCAATAGTCCATGCGCACCGAGATCACGCGCACCGTGCCCGGCACCAGTGCGTCCGGCCGCCAGCGCTTTTCGCCATGACGGGCCATCCAGGCCATCTCGCCGTGGTAGCCGCGCGCCAGCCAGGCGCTCAGGCGCTGCGGCGCATGAGCCAGTTCGACCCCGCTCACACCGACCTCGGCAAAGCCCAGGTCGGCCGCCAGATCACGCACGAGGGACAGCAATTCAGCAGGAGTGGGACTGGTCACGGCTGCTCAAAAAAACGGCATTTAACGTTCGGAAGGTCCAAAAAACGTCGAAAGGCGCGTATGCTTGAGACGTTTTTTCATGTCGGGTATCAAGCGACCTTCGTAACATGCTGTTTTCGCTTGACAAACTATACTCTCCTGCGCAGGCGCGGGCGATCGACCGGGCCGCCGCCCTGCGGCCCGGCTGCACCGGCACGCTGCTGATGGAACGCGCCGGCACGGCCGCCTATTCCATGCTGCGCCGGCTGTGGCCGGCGGCGCAACGCCTGGGCGTGGTGTGTGGCGTCGGTAACAACGGCGGCGACGGCTACGTGCTGGCGCGCCTGGCACACCTGGCCGGGCTCGACGTGCACCTGACCGCCGTGGCCGGCGCCCCGCACACGGGCAGCGAGGCCGACACCGCCCGGCAGTGGTTTCTGGCCTGCGGTGGCCACGAGTCGGCGCAGCTGCCGGCGCCCGATACCGAGGTCCTGGTGGACGGTCTGCTCGGCACCGGCATGGACCGCGCACCCGAGGGCGCCACCGCGCAGGCCATCGACGCCCTGAACGCCAGCGGCCGCCCGGTGCTGGCGCTGGACCTGCCCAGCGGCCTGCATGCCGACACCGGCGACGCGCCCGGCCGCGCGGTGCGGGCAACCGCCACACTGAGCTTCGTCGTGCGCAAGCGTGGCTTGTACACCGGCAAGGCGCGGGCACTGTGCGGGCAACTGGCCTTCGACGCCCTGGGCGTGACGCCCGACCCCGACGAACCGGCTGCGGAAGCGGTACTTCTGGACCTCCCGCGCCTGCGTGCTGCCTGGCTGCCGCCCCGGGCACGGCAGGCCCACAAGGGCGACTTCGGGCACGTGCTGGTGATCGGTGGCGACCACGGCTTCGGCGGCGCCGCCCGCCTGGCGGGCACCGCCAGCGCCCGCGCCGGCGCCGGGCTGACCACCGTGGCAACACGCCCGGCGCACGTGCCGGCGCTGCTGTCGGGCCGACCGGAGCTGATGGCGCACGGCCTCGACACCCCGGCGCAACTGACGCCGCTGCTGGACCGCGCCGACCGACTGGCGATCGGCCCCGGCCTGGGCCAGGAAGCCTTCGGCCGCGACCTGTGGGCGCGCGCGCTTGCCTGCGGCAAACCGCTGGTGGCCGATGCCGACGCGCTGAACCTGCTGGCGGGTACCCCGCAGCGGCGCGACGACTGGATCCTCACGCCGCACCCCGGCGAGGCGGCACGCCTGCTCGGCTGCAGTCCCGCGCAGGTGGAGGCCGACCGCTTCGCCGCCGTGCGGGCACTGCACGCACGCTACGGCGGCGTGGTGGTGCTCAAGGGCGCCGGCACGCTGGTGTGCGACGGCACGGCACCGATCGGCGTGGTGCCCGGCGGCAACCCGGGCCTGGCCAGCGGCGGCACCGGGGATGTCCTGACGGGTCTGATCGCCGGCCTGTGGGCCCAGGGGCTGAGCGCCCGTCAGGCCGCTGCGCTCGGCGCCAGCGTGCACGCCGCAACGGCCGACGCCCTGGCCGCTCGACACGGCGAGCGAGGCCTTCTGGCCGGCGACCTGGCGGAGCGACTGCCGGCACTTCTGAACGAGACGGACGATGGAGCGGACCTGGGTGCTTGACAACGAGGCGGCGCAGCTGGCCTTCGGCGCCCGCCTGGCACGGGCGCTGACGCGGCCGCTCACCGTGTACCTGCACGGCCCGCTGGGCGCCGGCAAGACCACGCTGGTGCGCGGCGTGCTGCAGGCGCTCGGCCATGACGGCGCCGTGCGCAGCCCCACCTACACCCTGCTCGAGACCTACAGCGTGTCCGCCGCCGACATCTGCCACTTCGACCTGTACCGCCTGGCCGACCCGGAAGAACTGGAATACATGGGCGCCCGTGATGTCTTCGATGGCCACCATACGTGCTTCGTCGAGTGGCCCGAGCGCGGCACCGGCTGGCTCCCACCGCCGGACCTGGAACTCGAACTCACCCTGGCCGGCGCCGGTCGCCGGCTGCGCGCCCGCGGCCGCAGTGCCGCCGGCGATCGCCTGCTGGAACAGCTGTCATGAAACGACTTTTTCTCAGCCTGCTGGCACTCCTGCCGTTGGTCGGCCACGCCGGCGAACTTCGCGGCGTACGCCTGGCGCCATTGGACGACGGCACGCGCGTGATTCTCGACCTGAGCGCGCCGACCGCCGCCAAGGTGTTCAGCCTGAGCAATCCGGACCGGCTGGTTGTGGACCTGCCGGCAACCCGCCTGAGCGGCGACCTCACCGCACCCGACGGGACGGTGCTGCGCGGCATCCGCAGCGGGCCGCAGGCCGGCGGGGCCCTGCGCGTGGTCCTGGATCTGGCCACCCCGGTGCGCTGGGAGCAGGCCAGCCTGCCGGCCGCCGGACCCTACGGCCCGCGACTGCTGCTCGATCTGCGCGGCACGCACCGCGGCGCCGCGCCGCCCATCGCCGCGCGCCCGTCGACCAGCGCCCCCCCCGCAGCACCGCCCGGCAAGGCCGTCTTGCGCAGCCAGGCGGCCGACGCGGTCACCATCGTGATCGACGCCGGCCACGGCGGCCATGACCCCGGCGCCATCGGCCCCAACAAACTGCGCGAGAAAGACATCACGCTGGCCGTGGCGCGCGAACTGGCGGCGCAGATCAACGCCCAGCGCGGCATGCGCGCCGTGCTCACGCGCAGCGACGACCGCTTCCTGGAGCTGCGCGAGCGCACCGCGGTGGCGCACAAGCACAAGGCGGACCTGTTCATCTCCATCCACGCCGACGCGGTCGCCAAGGGCACGGCGCGTGGCTCGAGCGTCTCCGCGCTGTCCGAGAACGGCGCCAGCAGCGTGTTCGCGCGCCTGCTGGCGGCGCGCGAGAACGCCGCCGGCATGCCGCCGGGCCTGGCGACCGCCGGGCAGGACCGCATGCTGCGCTCGGTCTTGCTGGACCTGTCGCAAAACGCCACCATTGAGAGCAGCCTGCGCCTGGCCGAGCGGTTGCTTGATCGGCTGGCGGACGTCAACAAACTGCACCGCAGCGACGTCCAGCAGGCCGGTTTCATGGTTCTCAAATCGCCACAGGTACCCTCCGTGCTGGTCGAGACGGCCTTCATCTCCACCCCCGAAGAAGCGCGCAAACTGGCCGACCCGGCGTTCCGCCGTCGCCTGGCCAGTGCGCTGGTGGCCGGTGTCCGCGACTACCTGCAGACCGAGCCACGCCTGCGCCAGGCGCTGGCCAATGCCGAGGCCGGCCACACGCCGGCGCTGCGCCGCCGCGATGGCGGTGGCTGAGCCGCCCCGACGGCCGATCCGCGAGCTGCCGGCGCAGCTGGCCAACCAGATCGCCGCCGGCGAGGTCGTCGAACGGCCGGCGTCGATCGTCAAGGAACTGCTGGAAAACGCCCTCGACGCCGGTGCGCGCCACATCGATGTCGCCCTGGAGCGCGGCGGCATCGACCTGATCCGCGTGCGCGACGACGGCGGCGGCATCCCGCCCGGTGAACTGGCGCTGGCGCTGCGCCGGCACGCCACCAGCAAGCTCGCCAGCAGCGCCGAGCTGATGCGCATCGAGACCCTCGGCTTTCGCGGCGAGGCGCTGCCCAGCATCGCCTCGGTGGCGCGTGTGGATGTCGTGTCGGCGGTGGCCAACGGCGACGCCGCACAGCTGCCGCCCGGCCACGACACGCCGCTGCCGGCTGCCCACCCGCCGGGCACCACCGTGTCGGTGCGCGACCTGTTCTACAACCTGCCGGCGCGCCGGCGCTTCCTGCGCACCGAGAAGACCGAGTACCAACACGCCGACGAGGTGCTGCGTCGGCTGGCGCTGGCCCGTTTCGACATCGGCTTCAGCTGGTCACACAACGGCCGCCGCGTGCAGCAACTGCCACCGGCTGCCGACACCACCGTGCGCGAACAGCGCCTAGCGCGCCTGTGCGGACCGGGCTTCGTCGAGGCGGCGCTGCGGCTCGACTTCCCCGCCGGCGACCTGCGCCTGTCCGGCTGGGCGGCGCTACCGACCTTCTCGCGCGCCGCCACCGACCTGCAGCACTGGTACGTCAACGGCCGCCTGGTGCGCGACAAACTGCTCGCACACGCGGTGCGCCTGGCCTACCAGGACGTGCTCTACCACGGCCGCCACCCCGCCTATGTGCTGTACCTGGAGCTGCCCCCGGACCAGGTGGACGTCAACGTGCATCCGGCCAAGGCCGAAGTGCGGTTTCGTGACAGCCGCAGCGTGCACGACTTCGTGCGCCGCTGCCTGCGCGAGGTGATCGGCGGCGGCAGCCGCGCCGGGGCCCCGCGACAGGACCCGGCCGCCCAGGCACCGACCGCCCCGCCCCCGGCCCCGGCACCGGTCCGTCTGTGGGCCGCCGATGCACCACGGCTGGACACCGGCCGCATCGCCGAACAGCGCGCGGCCTACGGGCGCCTGGTGCAGGACGCCGCCGAGGCCGCGCCGGTGGCGGTCGTCGACCCGCCACCGGACGACCAGCCCCTGGGACGCCCGCTGGCGCAGCTGATGGGGATCTACATCCTGGCGCAGAACAGCCGCGGCCTGGTGCTGGTGGACATGCACGCGGCGCACGAGCGCATCACGTTCGAGCGCCTGCGCGCCGCCCACGCCGGCGGCGCCATCGTCGGCCAGCCGCTGCTGGTGCCGCTGACGCTGCCGGTCAGCGCCGCCGAACTGGCGACCGTCGAACAGCACGCCGCCCTGTGGCCGACACTGGGCTTCGACCTGGCGGTACTCGGGCCGGACACACTGGCCGTGCGTGAGGTGCCTGCGCTGCTGGCGGGCGGCGACGCCGCGGCGCTGGTACGCGACGTGCTGGCCGAGCTGCGCGAGCACGGCCACAGCTCGCGCGTGCAGGCCCACATCGACGCCCTTCTGACCGGCATGGCCTGCCACGGCTCGGTGCGCGCCGGACGCCAACTGTCACTGGCCGAGATGGATGCCCTGCTGCGCGACATGGAGCGTACCGAGCGCAGCGGCCAGTGCGGCCACGGCCGACCGACCTGGGTGGAACTGTCACTGGCGGAACTGGACCGGCTGTTCCTGCGCGGGCGCTGAAACCCTGCGTGCCCCTTAAACTTCGGCCCGGCGGGGTCGAGAACCCGTCGAACCGGTCCGCTGTCACCGGCGACACGTTCAGCGGCGCCGGCAGATATGGCACACGCCGCCGACACCTGGCACCACACAGTGGGCGACGGCCAGGATGGGCGGCAAAATGCAAGAAACAAGAAAGAATCGCCGGTACGCCGGCTGAGCATTTCCAGGATGGAGACTCCCCCCGATGCCCCCCACGTCGCCCATCTTCGACTGGCTGGAGCACCAGCCCGACCCGGCGGTAATCGCCTACAACGCAACGCTGGCGGACCTGCGCATCGAGCACTGGAATGCGGGCTTTGCCCGCCTGCTCGGTTTGCGACGCAACGACGAATCGCCGGACGAGATTCGCTCTGCGCTGATCAAGGCGGGCCTGTTCGACCCGCACCGCGCTGCCCTGTTCGCGCAGGCCAACCAGCTGGCCCTGCGCACCGGGCATTACCGTACACGCTGGCAGTTTCGCGACGCGACGGGCAAGCGGCTGTCGGCTGAAGTGGACCTGACGGCACTGCCCTCCCTGGGCAGCAACGCCTACTGTGTCCACATTCGCGACGTGTCCACCGCGCTCGAGAAAAAGACCGAACCGGCGGCCATCGAGGCCCGCTTTCGCGACCTGTTCGAGGTGGCGACCGACGCCTTCGGCTTCGTGTCGATCGCCACGGACACGCCCACCTACATCGACTGCAACACCCACCTCACGCGCATCTACGGCGCCACCGACAAGAAGCAGGTCATCGGCAAGACGCCGCTGGATTTCGCCCCCCCCACGCAGCCGGACGGCGTGTCGTCGCAAATACGCGCGCAGGCCGTGTGCGAACAGGCCCGGCGCGCCGGCTTCGTCCGGTTCGACTGGTTCTCACGGCGCCTCGACGGCGACACTGTCTGGCTGGACGTGACGCTCACCGTGCAACCGTCGTGGGGAGAGGGGGTACTGCATTTCTCCGGCCGCGACATCACCGACCGCAAGCATGCCGAACAGGCCCTGGCCCAGGCCGAGGAACTGGCACGGGTCACGCTGCAATCGATCGCGGACGGTGTGATCACCACCGACCCCCAGGGACGGGTCACCGCGCTGAACCCGATCGCCGAGCGCCTGACCGGCTGGTCGTACGCCGAAGCGCTGGGCCAACCGGTGGACCGGGTATTCCGTGTGGTGCATGAAAGCACCCGTACGCCGCTGGCAAACCCTCTGCAACGCAGCACGGGATCCGAGCAGCCGTTCGACCTGGCCGACCCCACCGTGCTGCTCAACCGCAACGGCGCGGAATCGCTCATCGAGGACTCGGCCGCCCCTATCAGCATGCCCGACGGCACCCTGGCCGGCGCCGTCATCGTGTTCCGCGACGTCACCGATACCCGTCGCCTGGCGGCGGAAATCTCGCACCAGGCCCGGCACGACCCCCTGACCGGCCTGCCCAACCGACGCGAATTCGAACGACGCCTGGAGGAGTTGCTCGAACAGACGCGCTGCGGCGATGCCGTGCATGCGCTGTGCTACGTCGACCTCGATCAGTTCAAGGTGGTCAACGACGGTTGTGGCCATGCCGCCGGCGACCAGCTGCTGGCCGAACTGGCCAGCGCGCTGCAGCAGCGCATCCGCCGTCACGACCTGCTGGCGCGCCTGGGCGGTGACGAATTCGGCGTGCTGCTGGTGGACTGTCCAACCGAAAACGCGCACGCCATCGCCAGCAAATTGCTCGCCGCGGTGGCCGATTTCCGGTTCCGCTGGGGCGAGCGCAGCTTCGTCGTCGGCGCGAGCATCGGGGTGGTCCCCATCACCGCCACGGCCGCCTCGGCCACCGAATTGCTGTCCGAGGCCGACCTGGCCTGCTACACCGCCAAGGACCTGGGCCGCAACCGCATTCACCTGTTCCGCCCGGACGACGCCGACCTGACACGCCGGCGCAGTGAAATGCAATGGGCGAGGGAGCTGCATGAGGCCATCGAGGAACAGCGCCTGCAGTTGTACACGCAGCCGATCCACGCCCTGCACGGTGACCCACTGCCGTGGTTCGAGGTGCTGTTGCGCCTGCGTCGGCGCGATGGACACCTGGTCATGCCCGGCGCCTTTTTGCCGGCCGCCGAGCGCTTCGGCCTGATGCCACTGATCGACCGCTACGTGCTCACGCGCGTCCTGGGCCGCCTGCTCGACCCGGCACGCGGCAATGGCACCCGCCTGTCAGTGAACCTGTCCGGGCGTTCGCTGGAGGATGCGGAGGTCATCGGCCTGCTGGAAGCCTATTTCGAAAACCCGGCGCACCCGGCCGGGCGCCTGTGCCTGGAGCTGACGGAAACCACCGCCGTGTCGCATCTGGGCCGCACGCGGGAGTTCATCGGCCGCCTCAGAGGCGCCGGCTGCCTGTTCGCGCTGGACGACTTTGGCACCGGGGTGTCGTCGTTTGCCTACCTGAAGCACCTGCCGGTGGATTTCCTGAAGCTGGACGGCAGTTTCGTGCGTGACATCACCCGTGAGCCGATCGACCACGCCATGGTGGAGGCGATCCACCGGCTGTCGACCATCATGGGCTTTCAGACCATCGCCGAGTTCGTCGAAGACGCGGCGACGCTCGAGTTGCTGCGCGAGATCGGCGTCAACTACGGGCAGGGCTTCCTGCTCGGACGCCCGGCGCCCATCGATGAGCCGGGGTAGATCGTCGCGCCGACGCGCTGCGTGTCACGCCGCGGCGCGCTGGCCGGCGTCGGCTCAGTCAGCCTGCGCGGTGCGCCAGGCCACGTCGCAACACAACACGCCTGCCCGACCCGCCAACGGCGCCGTGACCGCCAGGGTCACGCAGGCAACGCCAAAGCCACGCTGCAGATAGACGCGACTGCGCTGCACCGCACCGGGGTAGGCAATGGCACGATCAAAGAACCTACGCCCTGACACGTCACTGCCGGGCTGATCCAGCAACAGCGCGAAACGCGGCGCCCCGGCGCGACTGCCGAGCAGGTTCTCGCTGCGCTGTACGCCGTCCGCGTCCA
>NZ_JBFJTF010000023.1:0-23175 GCF_041625615.1 Immundisolibacter sp.
GGTCCAGTTGGTGCTGATCAGGCGCTCCAGCGGCACGATCTCCAGGTAGCCGGAAGTCGGGTTGGGGGTGGTCGGCACGTACACCGCCGCCAGCTCCTGACCGGTGGCGCGGTCGCGCAGGGTACGCGTGACCAGCCCGACCGTGCGCATGTGCGCGGCCGGGAAGTCGATCAGCACCACCCGCCGCACGCCGGTCGGTGGCTCGCTCAGGGCGGACAGCATTTTCTTGGTACCGCCGTAGACGGTCTGCACCAGCGGCAGGCGTTCGATCAGCCGTTCGCCCAGGTTCATCAGGCGCTGTCCGATCACCCGCGTGGCGAACCAGCCCAGCAGGCAGAACGCCGCCAGACTGAGCAGCACGGCCAGCGCCGACTGCAGGCGCTCGTCCCGCAACACCATAGCCACCAGCGGCGCCTGCTCCTGCAGGCGGGTGGCCAGCGCCTGCAACCAGGGCAATCCCAGGGCCGACAGCTGGCGAAACACGAAACTGAGTACCCACCAGGTGACCCACAGCGGGATGGCGGTGAGCACACCGGCGATGAAATAGCGGCGCAAGTGCACGAACAGGGGGAAATTCGACATCGGCGACTCCGGCGACAGACGGCGGGGGTCAGTATGGACGCTGCGACGCTACACCACGACCCGGGCGCAGATCAGGGAAACGCCGCCCGCAGGTAGGCCACCAGGGCCGTGCGTTCGGCCGCGTCCAGCGGCGGCGCCGGCATGGATGCCGGTGGGCTTTGCAGCAGCGCCGCCAGCTGCGCGGCCGAATAGCGCGCGCCAAGCCGCGCCAGCGGCACACTGGCCGCGCCGGGCGCATGGCAGCTGGCACAGGCGTGGCGATCGAACAGCGCGGCCCCCTGCGCCAAGCGCGGATCGGTCCGCTGGGCGGCACTCAGGCGATCGGCTGCCGGCATTGCGGCGGACGCCGGCACGGCGGCGGCTGCCGGTGCCCGCGGCGGCTCGAACACGGGGCCGGGCGCCGCGTTGTCCGGATCCCAGGCCACGCGGTACACGGCGCCGGCGTAGTCGTCGGACACGTAGACGGCGCCATCCGGGCCGGGCAGCACGTCCACCGGGCGGCCACTGACCTGGCCGTCCCGCGCGAAACCGACCATGAAGTCGCGCTCGGTGATGCGCCCGTCGGCCGCCCAGTGCAGCGACGACACCCGGTAACCGGCCAGTTCGCTGCGGTTCCAGGAGCCGTGCTGACCGACCAGCGCCGCGTTCTCGAAGCCGGGCGGTGCCCGGTCCGGCGCGAAGAAATTGATGGACAGCGCCGCCACGTGCGCGCCAAAGGCGTAGGCCGGAGCCATCGGCCGGCGCCCGGCGGCCGCCGGGTGATCGCCGTATTCGGGATCCGGCCGGTTGTCCGCGTGCCAGAACGGCCAGCCATAGAACCCGCCGTCGACCAGGTGGTTCAGCTCGTCCGGCGGGTAATCGTCGCCCAGCAGGTCGCGGCCGTTGTCCACGCCGTACAGGGCACCGGTACCGGGCTGCCAGTCGAAGCCGACGGTGTTGCGCAGCCCCTCGGCGTAGCGGCGGACCTCGCCGGTGTCGGGGTCCACGCGCAGCAGCGTGGCGCGGGCGTCGGTCTCGATGCACACGTTGCAGGACGAACCGGCGCTCACGTACAGCGCGCCGTCCGGTCCCACGCGCAGGGTGCGCGTGAAGTGCATGCCGCCGGCGGGCAGCGCCGCCACGGTGTCCGGCGCGCCGCTGACCGCACGCGCCGCGGCGTCGAAACGCACCCGCCGCACGGCGCCGGTCTCGGCAACGTACAGCCAGCCGTCGGCCAGATCGATGCCGTGCGGGCGGTCCAGCCCCTGCAGCAGGGTGCGCACGCCATCGGCGCGGCCGTCGCCGTCGGCGTCCCGCTCCAGCAACAGCACCTTGCCGTGGCGGGTGACGCTGACCAGCAGGTCGCCACTGGCGGTGAAACGCAGCACCCGCGCCGGCCCCAGCCCCTGCGCATGAATCGCCGCACTGAAGCCGGGCGCCAGACGCAACCTGCCAAGGGCGGCGTCGCTCGGCTGCGCCCCGCCCAGGCCGGCGATGGCGTGCAGCACCGGGCCGCGCACGGTGACCTGGGTGCGCAGATACGCAACCGCCACCACCGCCAGCACGGCAAACCCGGCCAGCGCGACGGCGACGAGCTTCAGCGCCCGACGCACGACGCCCGCTGCGCGCACCGACGGGGGCCTCACGGCGCCGTACCGGCCGCCGGCGCCGCCGGCAGGCCGGCCAGCAGGGCGCTGCGCCCGCGCTTGAGCTGGCGCTGCACCACGGCGGCAAAGCGCTGCGGGTCGGCGGTCAGTTCCAGCGGCCCGTCGCCTGCCGGCAGGCGCAGCTGTCCATACGGCTCGCTGCTGGCCAGATCGCGCCCCAGTTTCAGCACGCGCACGGCACCGGGAGCGGTGGCGCCCTCCTGCGCCGCCTCGACCAGGGCCAGGTGACTGCCAGCCGACACCGCCAGGCGCGACTCGAGCCGGCGCGACGCAGCCGCCGACCCACGCAGGCGGGCGAAATCCACATACCAGACACCGACCGTGAAACTGATGCCCGGGCGTCGACCGCTGACCGCCTCGGCCAGGGCGCCACGCGTCTCGTCGATGGCGGCACGGCTGCCGGCCGGGGCCGCCGGAGCCTGCGCCAGCGGCGCGCCGCTGGGCGCGAAGTACAGGTAATCACCGCCACGGGCCGGGGCCGGCAGACTGCCACGCGCCGGCAGGCCGTCCTCGAGTTCGGGGTTCAGCACCTCGAACCCGGCCGACCGCAGGTCCTGCAACAACGCCAGATAGGCCTCGTCGGTGATGCGCTGCATGGCCGTCAGCGGCACGCCGCCGAGTTCCACAGCGCTGCCGCCGGCGGCGCCGTCGGGGTCGGCATGGGTACGAAACGCCACCCGGAAGTCCAGCACGAACAGCGGGCCGCGCGGGCTTTGAACACCCTCCGGTGCCTGCTCACCGACCGCCGCGACGATGGGCGGCGCCGGCTCGGCGGCGGTCGTCGCGGCGGCAGGCGCGGCCGGCGCCGGGGTCGACGCCGGGGTCGGCGGGTCCTCGGCCTGCGCCGCCGGGCTGGGGGCCTGCGAGGCGGCCGACGGCGCCTCGGCCGGGACGCTGGACGTCGCGGCGACAGGCGTGGCGAGGGTTTCGGCCTCACCGGCCGGCGGCTGCAGGTCGGCCACGCGACAACCGCGCTTCAGGAACATGTCCACCAGGTGTTCCTTGCGGCTGCGGGCCGAGGCCAGCCGGGCGTCGGCCTGCTTGCCGCGACGGTCGATCACATCCTTGGCGAGATCGCCGAACACGGCGCCGAACGGCAGCACCCTGGCCACACCGGCCACCACCTCGCCGGTGCGCGAGCGGGTGACCGACTCGGTGGCGCCGCGCACCGCCCCCTTCTCGCCGGCATGCGGCGCCAGGATGGCGTCCATTGCCTGCACCTGGGCGGCGATGCCGGCGCAGTCGAGGTCGTTGTCGCCCAGCTGCACGCGGTCGACCAGGATGACCTCTTCGGCCACCAGTGGCGACGCCAGCAACACGGCCATGAGGGGAACAAGACGCAGCGGCGGGAACATGGCGGGATGACGGGTCTCGACGGCTTGGATACGGCCACGCGTTTGACCACGCGGCGGGGCAACGGTGCGCCGTCATTCTGGCAGAAGCACCCGGTCATCGGACTGTGCGGCGTTCCGGCACGTCCCCGGCAACGGTGCCCGCCGCCGTGTGCCGACACCACCGGCACTCAGCGCGGTGCGATCCGTTCGCGCCGGTACGCCTCGGCCAGGAACTGCGGCTGCGCCCAGGCGTCGATGTCGACATCGCGTTCGAGATAGCCGTGCCGGTGCAGGAAGTCGATCTGCACCCGCAGGCGGTGGCGCATGGGTTCGTCCAGCGAGGGCCACACCGTGGCGTGGTAGTCGCCGCGGTAGGAGGCCGCCACGTCCTGCGGCTCGACGCCGATCTCGGCCGCCCAGATGCGCGTGGTGGCGGCCCTGTCCTGCGCCGCCCGGGCGGCGCCGCGCAGCAGCACCTGCAGGTAGCGCGTGACCAGGTCCGGCGCCTCCCGCACCACGTTGCCGCTGATGGTGACCAGGCGCGGGTTGCCGTTGATGACGTGATCCGGGTCGCGCGCGTCGAGCAGGTCGTAGATGCAGCGCAGGCGGTCGCCGTACAGGCGCAGCAGGCGCGCCGGCTGCACGTTCTTGGTGAACACCACGTCCACGCGGCCGTCGAGCAGCGCCTGGGTTTCGTGGTCGAACATCGTGGCCTCGAACGCCTTGCGCCCGGCGCCGGTGTCGGGATTTGCCACCTGCTTGAAGTCGTTGTCGATGACGGTATCGACGAATTGCACGTCGGTCGCCGTCATGCCGTGCTCGGCCAGCGCGCACAGGAAGCCGCGCTCGGTGTTGGCGCGCATGAAATCGGTCAGCAGCTTCGGATGCAGCGGCAGCGAACAGCGCCGTCCGGCCAGGTCCGTGAAGCGCGCGATGTCCGAATCGGCCCGCACCAGAAACGCCAGCGAATCGCGCACGAAGGTCAGGCCCAGCAGCGCCGTATCGGCGCCGCGGCTGCGCGCCCAGATCGGTGGCACCGCGCCGCCTTCGCGCACCGCGTCATCCAGGTGATGATCGAAATGCGACCTCAGCATCCGGTCGCGGCCGAGTTCCTTGATATTGCGGAACGCCACCGTGCCATCGCCGAACTCCGCGTCGAACAGGCCGGTTTCGAGCGCCACGCCGGTGGCGGTGGCCACCGGACAGCGGGTGTACCACAGGGTGTGTGACACGGCGTACCTCCAGACGGTCAGTCACCAGGGCGCGCGCACATGGGCGGCGGGCCGCTTTCGGGCCGGATGCCTCGCGCCGCGACCCGATCACGCCGACGCGCACCACCGCCTCGACCGGGAACCTGCCCGGGTGTTCCCTGACGGGCGGGACGCGGACCGCGGCGCCTGGCTAACGATTGTTTATCACACCCCCGCGCGTCACGGACTCGGTGGTATCTTCGGGCCTTTCGCCCGGTCAGCAGATAAGAGGAGATACCGCCATGGCCCCCTACACCCGCAGCGAAGCCAAAGCGTGGGCGCGCGCCCACATGATCAAGTCCACCAATGCCGTTCCGACACCGTTCAAGGCCGACTTCAGCCTTGACCTGCCGACCCTGTCGGCGCACGTCGACCGCTGGGCCAACGAGGGCCTGTACGGCCTGATGACCGGTGGCAACACCGCCGAGGCGTGGAACATGACGCCCGACGAATGGTGGCAGTACAGCGAGACCGTGGCCAAGGCCAACCAGGGCCGCATGATGCTGACCTCGGTGATCCTCGACCCGTCGCCGTTCACGGTGATCGAAAAGGCCCACCGGCTGGCGGAACTGGGCTTTCACCTGATCGAGGTGATCAACCCGGTCATCCAGTTGCGCTCGGACACCGACCTGTACGGGTTCTACAAGTACCTGTCCGACCACAGCCCGCTGGGCATCGTGCTGTACAACACGCCGACCGCCGGCGTGGTGCTCAACCACGGCCTGCTGAACCGCCTGGCCGACCTCGAAATGGTGGTCGGCATCAAAAACGGCCTGCTGAACCCGGCCGATACCATCGCCCTGCGCAAGCACACCGGCGACCGCATGGTGGTCACCGAGCCGATGGAGAGTTTCTACCTGTGGGACTCCATCGTGCACGGCGGACAGTGCCTGTTCGGCACCTGCGAGTACGTGATGTTCGGCAAGCAGCGCGACACGCTGGTGAAGTGCATGGAACTGGCCAACGCGGGCAAGTTCGACGAGGCACTGCCACTGTACCGGCAGCTGGACCCGATCCGCGATCTGATGAACGACATCTTCGTCTGGAACATCGTGCGCAAGAACCAGTACTCGCTGGCGCCGATCAAGTACTGGTTCGAGCTGCTGGGCATGCCGATGGGGCCGTGCCGCCCGCCGCTGGAACCGTACGCCGACGAGGCGATGAAGAAGACCGTCCGCGAGGGGCTGCTCAAGCACGGCGTGATCGACAGCGTGCCGGCCGCCGCCGCGGCCTGAGCCACCCTTTGACAGGCGCCGCCGTGTCCGGCCGACGCGGCGGCAACCCCCGGAGGGCCACGCCATGCCCGGTGTATGTGACCCCCTGTTGAGCACCGAGCGCGCCACCGCCATGGTCACCGCGGGCGTGTGGCGTGACGAACTGCTCACCGACCTGCTCGACGCGCTGGCCGACCGCTCCCCGAACCGGCTGGCGGTGGCCGACCACAACAGCATGAGCGGCGTCGCCACGCGCCTGTCGTGCCTGCAGCTGCAGCATCGCGTCGACCGCATCGCGCTGGGGCTGGTCGGGCTCGGCGTGCAACCGGGCGACGTGGTGGCCTTTCAGCTCCCCAACTGGTGGCAGTTCATCGCCCTGCACCTGGCCTGCCTTCGCATCGGCGCGGTCAGCAACCCGCTGATGCCGATCTTTCGCGAGCGTGAACTCGGCTTCATGCTCGACTTCGCCAGGGCACGGGTCCTGGTGATCCCGCACCGCTTTCGCGGCCACGACTACCCCGCCATGATCGCCGGCCTGCGCAGCGCGCTGCCCGCGCTCGAGCACGTGCTGGTGGTGGGCGGCGACGGGCCGGATGGTTTCGAGCGCACGCTGCTCGAGACACGCTGGGAGGACGACCTCGACCGCGACGCCGAGTTCGGCCGCCGGCGGCCCGATCCGAACGACGTCATTCAGCTGCTCTACACGTCGGGCACCACCGGCCAGCCGAAGGGCGTGATGCACACCTCCAACACGCTGCTGGCCGGCGTGCGCGCCTATGCCGACGGCATCGGCCTGTCGGGCGCGGACGTGTGCTTCATGGCCTCGCCCCTGGCACACCAGACCGGCTTCATGTACGGCCTGATGCTGCCGCTGGTGCTCGGCACGCACGTCATCCTGCAGGACGTGTGGGACCCGGTTCAGGCCTGGAAAACCATCCAGTCCGAACGCGTCACCTTCTCCATGGGCGCCACGCCGTTTCTGGCCGACCTGGTCAATGCGCCGAACGCGCCCGCGCCCGCCGACTGTCACCTCCGGCAGTTCGTCTGCGCCGGCGCCCCGATCCCACGCGTGCTGGTGCAGAACGCCACCGAGAAACTCGGCCTTGGCGTGATCGCCGCCTGGGGCATGAGCGAGTGCGGCGTGGTGACCATGACCCGGCCGGACGATGCGCCGGACACCGTGTTCGGCAGCGACGGCCGGGCACTGCACGGCATGGCGGTTCGGGTGATCGACGACGCCGGCCAGGTGGTGCCGGCCGGCACCGAGGGCAGGCTCCAGACCCAGGGCAGCTGTTTGTTCGTGGGCTACCTCAAGCGCCCGGACGCCCATGGCGTGGACCCCGACGGCTGGTTCGACACCGGGGATCTGGCGCGCATGGACGCTGACGGCTACATCCGCATCACCGGCCGCGCCAAGGACATCATCATCCGCGGCGGCGAAAACATTCCGGTGGCGGAGGTCGAGGAGCTGCTGTACCGCCACCCGGCGGTGCAGGACGCCGCCATCGTCGCCATGCCCGACGCGCGGCTGGGCGAGCGAGCCTGCGCGTTCGTGACCCTGAAACCCGGCGCCGCTCTCGATTTCGACACCCTGACCGACTGGTTGAGGCGCTCCGGCCTGGCGCGCACCTACTGGCCGGAGCGGCTGGAACGGGTCGACGAGTTACCGCGAACGGCGAGCGGCAAGATCCAGAAATTCGCCCTGCGCGAACAGGCGCGAACCTTCGGCGACGCGCCGGCGTTCAGCGCACCGGCGGCACCGGACGCACGCTGACCGTCACCGGCGTGCCCGGTGCCAGATCCACGCGCAGGAAACTGCCGGGCTCGTCCAGGATCGGATGCGGCGCACCGCAATACCAGGCGGTGCTGGCACCGGCCGACACGTCGCGCGCCGCGTGGATGTGGCCCAGCGCCAGATAGTCGAACCCGGCAGCCGCGATCTCGTGCGCGTGAATGGGCGAGGAATTGCGCGACTCGCCATCCTCCGGCACGTGCACGCCGTGCGCCAAGCCCAGATGCCACAGGTCCTCGCGCAGGCGGCCCGGCGCGTCGGCCAGCGGCCGGTGGCCCGGATGATGGTCGACCAGCCCGCGGCCCCACACACTCACCCCCAGCTCCTCCAGCACCAGATGACGGCCGTCCATCTCGTGCAGCAGATGCAGCCCGGCACCGACGAAGTCGTGACGGTGATAGACGGCGTCCTCGGCCAGACAGTCGTGGTTGCCGGGGATCATCACCACGGTGAACGGCAGCTCGGCCAGGCGGGCACAGGCCCACTCGACGGTTTCCTCGCTGGCGCGGTTGTGGTCGAACAGATCACCGGCCAGCAACATCAGGTCCGGCTGCTCGTCACAGATGGCATCCAGCAGCGCATCGAACTGGGCACGGTCGCGATCGCGACGCTGGCGGTTCCAGTCACCACCGAAATAGTCGCTGTCGAGATGAATGTCCGAACAATGCGCCAGGCGCAGGGAACGGTGCATGGCGTTGTGAAACAGGCGTCTGCGGGGGAGCCCCCAAAGATACCACTGTGACGGCACGCAGGTCAGCGAATCGCTAGCGCGGACGTTCAGCCCCCAGCGAGATGCGGTGCATGACGCGTCGGTGCCCCGAATAGTCGTTGATCGGGTTGTGCTGCGTGCAGCGGTTGTCCCACAACGCCAGCGTGCCGACCTGCCAGCGCACACGGCAGGTGAACTCCGGCCGCGCAAGGTGCGTGAACAGATACTGCAACAGCGGCGCGCTCTCGTCCTCGGTCATGCCCTCGAAACGCACCGTATGGCCATAGTTGACGTACAGCAGCTTGCGACCGGTCTGCGGGTGCGTACGCACCACCGGATGCACCGCCTCGAACGCCGCGTCTGGCCGCCGCCGGGCACCCGCGTCGCTCAGCCGATCCTCGCGCGTTCGGGTGACATCGGCCTTGACCGAGGTGTTGACGGCTCTGAGGCCGTCGAGCAGCCCGCGCATGCCGTGCGACAGTGCCTCGTATGCGAGGTACATGTTCGCGAACAGCGTGTCCCCACCAACTGGCGGCACCTCGCGCGCCAGCAGCGTGGCGCCAACCGGCGGCGCGTCCAGATAGGCGGTGTCGGAATGCCAAAGACCGCCGAAATTGACGCACTCGTGCGGCTGCTTGATGACGGGAACGATCAGGGGATAGTCCGGCAGGCCGCGCAGCAGCGGGTATTCGACCGGCTCGCCAATACGCCGTGCAAACGCGAGGTACTGACTGGACGTCAGCGACTGATCCCGAAACAACAGCACCAGGTGCCGCAGCCAGGCAACCCGTATGTCATTCAGGGCCGCCTCCGGCAGGGCCGCCAGATCGACCCCACTCACCTCGGCGCCCAGCGCGCCGGCAAACGGCTTCACGCAGATGTGGTGGTACGCCATGCGCCCCTCCCCTTTCACCCCGCGGACCGGCGGAGCATAACCGGGGCAGCGCTAGTTGACGCGGGCGCGAATGCGCTGCTGGGCGAGCTGCGTCAGGGTGATGGCCTTGGCCACGTCCGCGCTCTTGCGGATGTGCCTGAGCATCAGGCTGCGGGCACCTTTCAGGTCCCGGTCAAGCAGATGCTGCAAGATGGCGTGGTGTTCGGCATAGGTCTGGTCGACCCGTTCGTAATGCGTGAAATCGAGCCGCCGCACGATGTGGATGTGATCGTTCACATCCTTTAGATAGCTCGCCAACACCGCGTTGCCGCTGCCGCCGGCCAAGGCCATGTGAAAGCCTTCGTCGCGCGTCACCATGGTCTCCACCGGCGGCGGCTTGTCCGGCACCTGGGCCGGGGCCCAGGCGGTGACGAGCTTGCGCAGTCGCGCGTCCGACATCGACACGCAGGCCAGCTCGAGCACCTGCATTTCGAGGGCAATGCGCACCTCGTAGTAATCGTTGATGACTTCGATGTCGATCTCGCGGATGAAGCAGCCCTGCTTGGGACGGATGGTGACGTAACCTTCCGCCGCCAGACGCTGCAACGCCTCGCGCACCGGCGTGCGGCTGACGCCGAACCGCGTCGCCAGTTCGTTCTCCGTGACCCGTTCCCCGGGGTACAGCGTGAAGCCCAAAATCATGTCCTTCAGCTGGCGGTAGATGTCGCGTGGACTGGCGGCAGCGCGGGTCACCATCGATAGCCTCGGCGGTTGTTCTGGATACGCACCATTGTATACAAGAGCGGCCCCACACTGGTGCACCCGAGCAGCAGCTTAGGGCACCCGTCACGCCCGATTTCACCGTTGTCGGCCAAAAAACCGACACCCCCGCCATTGGCACGCCTTTTGAATATCACGTTGTATACAATAGGTCCGTGCATTGACTGCCGGCCCACCCCACCCGAACGGAATCGCCAGTGATCAAGATCCCCGCCAGGCCTTACCCGCTGCAGCTGAACCCGGCGCATACCGCACTGCTGGTGATCGACATGCAGCGCGACTTTCTCGAGCCGGGCGGGTTCGGCGCGATGCTGGGAAACGACGTGGCGCGCCTGCGCGGCGCCATCCGGCCCTGCCAGGCACTGCTGGCCGCCGCCCGCGACGCCGGACTGCTGGTGATCCACACCCGAGAGGGCCACCGTCCGGATCTGTCCGACGCGCCCCCGACGAAGCTGCGGCGGGGCGCCGGAGCAAAACGCATCGGCGACGCCGGCCCCATGGGACGCATCCTGGTCCGCGGCGAACCGGGGCACGACATCGTGCCGGAACTGGCGCCGCAACCGGGCGAGCCGGTGCTGGACAAGCCGGGCAAGGGTGCCTTCTACCAGACCGACCTCGCCCTGGTGCTGGGCAACCGCCACATCGCGCACCTCATCGTCGCCGGTGTCACCACCGAGGTCTGCGTGCACACCACGGTGCGCGAGGCCAACGACCGCGGCTTCGAGTGCCTGGTGGTGAGTGACGCGGTGGCGTCGTACTTCCCGGAGTTCCACCGCGCCGCGCTCGACATGATCACCGCCCAGGGCGGCATCTTCGGCTGGGTCACCGACGCGGCCCAGGTGTGCGCCGCCCTGACCCGAACCGCCGCCTGAGGCGAGCAGGACACCCCACGGAGCCGGCCATGAACAACACCGCCCCGAAACTGTGGTCACCCGGCGACTGGAACGCGCTGTTCGGGTTCGGCACCAACATCCTGGTCAACCTGCTCACGCTGACCGCGCTGCTGCGTTATGTCGTCAAGTTGCCGGACGACATCGTGTTCGGCCGCATTCTGCCGGCCACCGGCCTGATGCTGTTCCTTTCCACCGGCTATTACGCCTGGCTGGCCTATCAACTGGCGAAACGGGAAAACCGCGACACCGTCTGCGCGCTGCCCTCCGGCGTCAGCGTGCCGCACATGTTCGTCGTGGTATTCGTGATCATGCTGCCGATCGCGGCCGCCAGCGGCGACCCCATCCACGGCTGGGAGGCCGGGCTCACCTGGGTCTTCGTACAGAGCTTCGTGCTCATGCTCGGGGGCTTTGTCGCGCCCTGGGTCAAGCGGATCACCCCACGCGCCGCCCTGCTCGGCGCGCTCGCCGGCGTGTCGATCACCTTCATCGCCATGAAGCCCGCACTGGACATGTATCTCGACCCGGTGATCGGCCTGGTCTGCTTCGCCATCCTGCTCGCCAGCTGGTTCGGTGGCGTGCGTTACTGGCGGGGCATCCCGGCGGGGCTGGTGGCCATCGCCGTGGGCGCGCTGATCGCCTGGGGCGGTCTCGCCCTGGGCCGCGACTTCGGCGGCATGGATCCGGACGCCCTGGGCACGTCTCTGGCCAGCTTCGGGTTCTCGCTGCCCATTCCAGCCCTCGGCCACGTGTTTGGCGGGTTCGAATACCTCGGCGTGATCCTGGTCACCGCCATCCCGTTCGGCATTTACGACCTGGTCGAGGCCATGGACAACGTCGAGAGCGCCGAAGCCGGCGGCGACCGCTTCCCGACCACCCGCGTCATCACCGCCGACGGCGTGGTGAGCCTGGTCGGCTGCCTGCTCGGCAACCCGTTCATCAACGCCGTGTACATCGGCCACCCCGGATGGAAGGCCATCGGCGGACGGATCGGCTACTCGGCCGCTACCGGCGTGATGGTGCTGATCCTGTCCTGGTGCGGCCTCGTGGCGCTGTTGATGGCGCTGATCCCGGTGGTGGCGATCGCCCCGATCCTGCTCTACATCGGCCTGTTGATCGGCGCCCAGGCATTCCAGGAGACGCCCAGGGCCCATGCACCGGCCGTGGTGCTGGCATTGATTCCCCAGATCGCCGCCTGGGGCAAGCTGATGATCGACAACGCATTGGCCGCGGCCGGCACCCACGCCGGCGCCATCGGCATCGACACCCTGGCCGGCACCGGCGTGCTCTACCGCGGGCTCGAATTGCTCGGCGGCGGCGCCATCCTGAGCAGCCTGGTCCTGGCCGCCCTGGTGGCCTGCATCATCGACCGCGCGCACGCCCGCGCTGGCGCCTTCGCCCTGGCCGGCGCGGTGCTCACGTTCTTCGGATTCATGCACAGCGAAGCCATCGGCGTTGCGGTGCATCCGAGCATCGCCACGGCCTACCTGCTGGTGGCCGGCGGCATGTTCGTCCTGGCGCGGCAGACGGCCACGCGGCCGATCGACCTCGCACACGCGGCACTGGAAGCCGCCGATTGATCCACCGTGGACGTTACCGGCCCCGCCGGATCGGCCTTTTTTCGCCCCAACTTGAATACAACGTAGCATTCAATAACCCTCGCAGGAGCTCTCACATCCCATGAACAACCCCGTCACCCCACGGCGCATGCTGCCAGCACTGGCCTTGTCGATCGGCCTGGCCACTCCGGCCGTCCAGGCCGGCTCGGCGCTGTTCGCCACCACCAACATCCAGTACCTGCACGGCACCACCTACGCCGACTTCGACCCCAACGGCGGTTTCAGTCACACCGACGAGGCCAGCATCATCACCATCGAGCATTTCAACGTCTGGAAGTACGGCGACAACTTCCTGTTCGTCGACATCACCAACCCGGACGGGGAAGGCGACGCGTTCGGCTCCACCTCCGAATCGAACAGCAGCTACTACGCCGAAATCTCGCCGCGCCTGTCGCTGGGCAAGATCTTCTTCGACCGGGAACTGTCCTGGGGCCTGGTCAAGGACCTGCTGTTCACGGCCACGCTGGAAATCCCCGAGTCGCCGGTCGAGCAAACCTGGCTGTACGGCCTGGCGGTGGACCTGACCCTGCCCCACTTCCAGTTCTTCCAGGTCAACTGGTACATCCGCGACAACCAGGCCTCCGGCATCGACACCGGCCAACAGGTCACCCTCGCCTGGGCGGCGCCGTTCAAGGTCGGCCCGGTGCCGCTGGTGTTCGAGGGCTTCTTCGACTACGCCTGGGGCGAGGATCCGCTGCAGGACAACATCATTACCGCCCCCCGGCTGTTGGTCGATGTCGGCGACCTGGCCGGCATCGGCGCCGGCAAGCTGCAGGCCGGCATCGAATACCAGATGTGGCGCAACAAGTACGGCATCGACGGCATGGACGAAAACGTCGCCCAGGCCATGGTGAAGTGGATCTGGTAACGCCCATGACCCGCGCACCGGACACCCCTACCGCGCCCCTGCCGGATCTGTCCGGCCTGCGCCGGCGGCTGGCCGCCGGGGAAACGGTGCGGGCGCTGGCCGAACAGGTGATTACCCGGCGCCGGCGGCTCGCTAGCGCCGGCATCTGGATCACCGAAGTGCCGGACGCCGCCTTGCACCAACGGGCGGCCGAGCTGGACGCCGTGCCAGCCGACGCACGCGGCCCCCTGCACGGCACGCCCTTCGCGGTGAAGGACAATATCGACGTCGCCGGCCTGCCCACCACCGCAGCCTGCCCGGATTTCACTTACCACCCGGCGCACACCGCGCCGGCGGTGCAACGCCTGCTGGACGCCGGCGCCCTGCTGGTCGGCAAAACCAACCTGGACCAGTTTGCGACCGGCCTGTCCGGCACGCGCACACCCTACGGCACGCCGGCCAACGCCTTCGATCCTGCCTACATCTGCGGCGGATCGAGCTCCGGATCGGCGCTGGCCCTCGCCCATGGCGTGGTGAGCTTCTCGCTGGGCACCGACACCGCCGGCTCGGGCCGGGTACCGGCGGCACTCGGCAACCTGGTCGGCCTCAAGCCCAGCCGGGGACTGATCAGCAACCGCGGCGTGCTGCCGGCCTGTCGCTCGCTGGACTGCGTATCGGTGTTCGCGCTCACCTGCGCCGACGCGGCGACGGTGCTGTCGCATATCGCCGGCTTCGATGCCGCGGACCCGTTCGCGCGCGCCGACTGGCCCGCGCCAGCACGAGCCGGCGCGACCTTCCGTTTCGGCCTGCCCCGGCCAGACCAGCTCGACTTCGACGGCGACACGGCCGCGGCAGCGGCGTTCGCGCGCGCGGCAGCGGACCTGGAAGCCTGCGGCGGCACCGCCGTGACCGTGGACTACGCACCGTTTCGGGAGGCCGCGCGACTGCTCTACGACGGCCCCTGGCTCACCGAACGCCGTCTCGCCATCGGGGATTTTCTGGACCGCCGGGCGGACGCGGTGCTGCCGGTGGTGCGCGAGATCGTCGCCACGGCCGACCGCTTCACCGCCGCCGATGCGTTCGCCGCCGAGTACCGCCTGCGTGCGCTGCGCCGCGCGCTCGAACCCCTGTGGCAGCAGATCGACTGCCTGCTGACCCCCACCCTTCCGACGGCCTACCTGCGCGCCGCGGTGCTGGCCGACCCGGTCGCGCTGAACACGCGCCTGGGGCACTACACCAACCACATGAATCTGCTCGACCTGAGCGCGGTGGCAGTGCCGGCCGGATTCCTGCCCAGCGGACTGCCGTTCGGCGTGACACTGCAGGGGCCCGCCGGGCACGACCATGCCCTGCTGGTACTGGCCGACCGCCTGCACCGCGCGCGCAACCTCACCGTCGGCGCCGCCGGCCTGACCCTGGCGGACACCGCCCCCCTGATCGCCGACCCGCCGGCGCAGACGCTCGACCTGGCGGTCTGCGGGGGGCACATGCAGGGCCTGCCGCTGAACCACGAACTCACCGCGCGCGGCGCGTGGCTGATCGAACGCACCCGCACCGCACCCGGTTACCGCCTCTATGCGCTGGCCGGTTTCGATCCACCGCGTCCGGGCCTGGTGCGCGACACCTCCGGCGGCGCCATCGAAATCGAGGTCTGGCGCCTGCCGCTGACCGCGGTCGGTGCCTTTCTGGCCGCAGTGCCGGCACCGCTGGCCATCGGCACCGTCGAGCGCGCCGACGGCCGCCCAGTCAAGGGCTTCCTGTGCGAGAGCCACGCCCTCGCCGGCGCCCGCGACATCACCCCGTTCGGCGGCTGGCGCGCCTGGCTGGCAGCCCGATGAGCAGTCCCGTCCCGTGTCCGCCGCCATCCGCCCGCAAGGCCGGCCGCGGCGGCACGTCGTTCCGCAAGCGCCCACCATCACAGGAGCTTCACCCATGAGTGTCAACCGCCGTCAATTTCTCGCCTCCACCGCCGCCCTGGCAGCCACTGCGGCGCTGCCGTTCGGGCGCGTGCGCGCCGCCGAACCGCTGGTGGTGGGCGCGCTCTACGTCGGCCCGCACGACGACTACGGCTACAACCAGGCACACGCCCTGGCGGTAGCCCGCCTCAAGACGCTGCCGGGCATCGAGGTGGTCGAGCAGGAAAACGTCCCCGAGACCGTCGCCGTGCAAAAGGTGATGGAGGCGATGATCGTCGAGGACGGCGCCGGGCTGATCTTCGCCACCTCGTTCGGCTATTTTCCCCACGTGGTCAAGCTCGCGCCGAAGTATCCGGCGGTGCGCTTCGCCCATTGCGGCGGACTGTGGCAGGCCGGCAGGGATCCGGCCAACGTCGGCAGTTACTTCGGCTACATCGACGAGTGCCAATACCTCAACGGCATCGCCGCCGGGCACGCCAGCCGATCCGGCAAGCTCGGCTTCGTGGCCGCCAAACCCATCCCGCAGGTACTGCGCAACATCAACGCGTTCACCCTGGGCGCGCGCTCCGTGCGGCCGGACATCACCACCCAGGTGATCTTCACCGGTGACTGGTCCATGCCGGTCAAGGAGGCCGAGGCCACCAATTCACTGGCCGACCAGGGTATCGACGTAGTGACCTGCCACGTCGATAGCCCCAAGGTGCTGGTCGAAACCGCCGCCAAGCGCGGCATGTTCGTGTGCGGCTACCACGCCGACCAGTCGGTGCTGGCACCCGATGCCTACCTGACCGGCGCCGAGTGGCACTGGGAAACCGTCTACTCGGCCTATGTCACCGCCGCCCGCTCCGGGGCGCCGTTCGCCAACCTGACCCGCGGCGGCCTCCAGGACGGCTTTGTCCGGATGTCGGCCTACACCGCCGCCACGCCGGCCGCCGCGGTGCGCCAGATCGACCAGACCCGGGCGGCCATGCTCGCCGGCGGGTTCGACATCTTCCGTGGCCCGCTGCTGGACAACGCCGGGCGCACGGTGATTCCCGCCGATACCACCCTCACGCAGACCGACATCACCCTCGAGCGCATGGATTACCTGGTCGAGGGCGTCATCGGGGCCATTCCAGGATGATGCAGGCGATGCCGATCCTGCGCCGGACTGCCAGCGTGGCGGCCGGCGCCCTGCCGACAACGCTGGCCACCGCGGCGGCCCTGGCGCTGTTTGCGCTGTTTCTCGAGTTGCACGGCGTGTCGGCGGCCCGGGCGCTGGGCCTCATGTGGCAGGGCGCCTTCGGCTCGATGTTCGCGCTCTCGAACACCCTGCTGCGGGCGGCACCGCTGATGCTGACCGCACTGTGCGTGCTGCTGCCGGCCCGGGCCGGGCTGATCGTGATCGGCGGCGAGGGCGCCCTGGCGCTCGGCGGACTGGCCGCCGGCTCGCTAGCCATCGCCGCGCCCACCTTGCCGGCGGCGCTGGCCTGGCCGCTGATGGCGCTGGCCGCCATGCTGATCGGGGGGCTGTGGATCGGCGCCGCCGGCTGGCTGCGCCAGCACCGCGGCGTCAACGAGACCATCGGCTCGCTGTTGCTGTCGTACCTGGGCATCGCCCTGTTCAATCAGCTGGTGGAAGGCCCGCTGCGCGACCCGGCCAGTCTGAACAAGCCCTCGACGCTGCCGCTGCCGCAGACATGGATGATCGGCACCCTGCCCGGAACGGACGCCCACTGGGGCTTTGCCGTGGGCGCCGTGGCCTGTGTGCTGACCTGGCTGGTGCTGCGCTGGAGCACGTCCGGCTTCGCCCTGAACGTCTGCGGCGGCAATCCCCAGGCCGCGCGCCTGGTCGGCCTGCCAGTCGACCGGCTGGTGATCGGCGCCTGCGTCGCCGGCGGCGCGGCGGCGGGACTCGCCGGCATGTTCGAGGTGGCGGCAGTGCAGGGCAGCGCCAACGCCTCGCTGATGTCCGGCTACGGCACCGCCGGCATCCTGGTGGCCTTCGCGGCGCGCCAAAGTCCGCTCGCGGTCATCGTCTGCGCGGTGCTGGTCGGCGGCATCGGCGCCAGCGGCAGCCTCCTGCAGCGGCGCCTGGGCCTGCCGGACGCGGCCACCCTGGTACTTCAGGGTCTGATTTTCGCCAACCTGCTGGCCTGGGAAGCGTTGTAGGGGCGCATCGGCGCCTGGCGGCTGCGGCTGGCGCCGGGCGCGGAGCCAGGCCATGGCTGAGGACGCATTGACCACCCTGGCCATCGGCATCATCGGCGGCGCCATCCGCGTCGGCACCCCCTACCTGTTCGTCAGTCTGGGCGAGTGCATCACCGAGAAGAGCGGGCGGGTGAATCTGGGCCTCGAGGGCATCCTGGTGGCAGGCGCCATGTCCGCCTATGCCGGCGCCTACCTCACCCAGTCGGCCTGGACCGGGGTGATGTGCGCGGCGCTGGTCGGCCTGCTGCTGGGCCTGCTGCACGGCCTGGTCTGTTCGCTGCCACGGGTCAACGACATCGCCTTCGGCATTGCGCTGATGCTGCTCGGCATCGGGCTCGCCTTCTTTTTCGGCAAGCCCTACATCCAGCCGCAGGCGCCACAGCTCCCCAGCCTGCCCCTGGGCGCCTGGATCGAGGACGCCCGCTGGCGCACGGCACTGGCAATCAACCCGCTGTTTCCGCTCGGCCTGCTGTTGACCGGGCTGCTGCACTGGGGCTTTCGCAGCACCCGCATCGGCCTCGCGCTGCGTCTGGTCGGCGATCACGAGGGCACCGCCCGCGCCCTGGCCTGTCCCGTGCGCCAGGTCCGCGTCCTCGCCACCGCCGCCGGCGGCGCCTGCGCCGGCATCGGCGGGGCCTACCTGTCCCTGGTGTACCCCGGCTCGTGGAGCGAAGGCCTGTCGAGCGGTCAGGGCATCATGGCGGTGGCGCTGGTGATCTTCGCCCGCTGGCGCCCGCTCGGCTGCCTGGCGGCGGCAATGCTGTTCGGCGCCACCGGCGCGCTGGGACCGGCCCTGCAAGCGATCGGCTACTCGGCCGGCTATCACCTGTTCAACGCCGCTCCCTACGCGCTGACCCTGGCCATTCTGATCGCCAGCGCCCGCCCCCATCGCACACTCGCCGGCGCACCCGGCGAACTGTCGCTGACCCGCTGATGAAGCCCCGACCAACGGCCCACGCCATGGCGCTCGAGGTGATCGGCGCCGGTAAGTCGTTCGGCGCCTTCCGCGCCCTCGACGACGTCTCGCTGCGCGTTGCACCGGGCACGGTACATGCCCTGCTGGGCGAGAACGGCGCCGGCAAGAGCACCCTGGTCAAGGGGTTGATCGGCTATCAGCCACTCGATCAGGGCCAGCTGCTGCTGGACCAGCGCGAGGTCGAGATCCCCGACCCGCGCGCCGCGCAACGACTCGGCATCGGCATGGTGTATCAGCATTTCACGGTGGCCCCGGGGCTGACCGTCGCCGAGAACCTGCTGCTCGCCCGCGGGCGCCTGCCGCTGCGCATCCGCTGGCGGCAGGTGCAGACCGAGCTGGCCGATTTCATGGCCCGGGCGCCATTCCGGGTGCCACTGGAGGCGCCGGTCGCCAGCCTCGGCGCCGGCGAGAAGCAGAAACTCGAAATCCTCAAGCAACTGTACCTGCGCAACCGGCTGCTCATTCTGGACGAACCGACTTCGGTCCTGACCGTGCAGGAGGCCGGCGAAGTGCTGGGCCTGCTGCGCGGCATGGCTCACGCCGGCGACATCAGCGTGCTGCTGATCACCCACAAGTTCAGCGAAGTCCTCGACTACGCCGACGCGGTGACGGTGCTGCGCCGGGGCCGGCGCGTCGCCGGGGCGCCAGTGGAACAGGTGTCGGCGCAGCGGCTGGCACAGTGGATCATGGGCGAGAGCGCGTCACCGGCCGTCACCCGCCCGCTCGATCGGGCGCCGCGGCCGGCCGGGGGCGATGCCCCGCGCCTGGTGGTGGACCGCCTGACCGTGCACGACGACCGCGGCCTGGCACGGGTGCGCGCGCTGTCCCTGGCAGTACGCAGTGGCGAACTGGTGGGACTGGCCGGCATCGCCGGCAACGGCCAGAAGGAACTGATCGAGGCCCTGTGCGGCCAACGCGTCGCCGTCGGCGGCACCATCCGCGTGGACGGGATGCCCTTCCACGCCGCGCGGACACAGATGCACCGCCACCGGGTGTTCGCGCTGCCCGAAGAGCCCCTGCACAAGGGCTGCGTCGGGCCGCTCTCGGTCGCCGACAACCTCGCGCTGCGCAATTTCGATCGACCGCCGATCCGGCGCGCCGGCGGCCGGGTGTCCTTTGCTGCCATTCGCGCCCAGGCCCGGCGGCGCATCGCGGCCTTTGACGTCCGCCCGCCCGATCCGCTGCGGCCGATCGCCACCCTGTCCGGTGGCAACGTACAGCGCGCCGTGCTGGCGCGCGAGCTGTCCGAGCCGGTCAACGTGCTGATCGTCGCCAACCCGACGTTCGGGCTCGATTTTCGCGCTGTCGCGGACATCCACGCCCGGCTCATCGAGGCCCGCAATGCCGGCGCCGCGGTGCTGGTGGCAAGCGACGACCTCGACGAACTGCTGACGCTCGCCGACCGCCTGCTGGTGATCCGCGGCGGACGCATCGTCCATGAAACGGACACCGGCGCCTGCGATCGCGCCGAACTCGGGCGCCACATGGCGGACGGCCATTGACCATGACGACCGGGCGCAAAAGTTGCTTTGCCCAATCACCACGCCCGCCGGCCCCTGACCCGGACGCGCGACCGCAACGGAGGATGCCATGAACCCCCTGCACATCGACGCCAACCCCTATCCCTGGCCCTACGACGGCGACCTCAGGCCGGACAACACCGCGCTGGTGATCATCGACATGCAGACCGACTTCTGCGGCATGGGTGGCTATGTCGACCAGATGGGTTACGACCTGGCCCTGACCCGCGCCCCCATCGCACCGATCCGCACCGTGCTGTCGGCCTTTCGCGACCGCGGCTATCACGTCTTCCACACCCGCGAAGGCCACCGCCCGGACCTGGCCGACCTGCCCGCCAACAAGCGCTGGCGCTCCCAGCGCATCGGCGCCGGCATCGGTGACGATGGCCCGTGCGGACGCATCCTGGTACGCGGCGAGCCGGGCTGGGAAATCATCTCCGAGCTCGCGCCGATGCCCGGCGAACCGATCATCGACAAGCCGGGCAAGGGCAGTTTTTGCGCCACCGACCTGGAACTGCTGCTGCACACGCGCGCCATCCGCAACCTGGTGCTGACCGGCATCACCACCGACGTGTGCGTGCACACCACGCTGCGCGAAGCCAACGACCGCGGCTTCGAATGTCTGATCCTGTCCGACTGCTGCGGCGCCACGGATCACGGCAATCATCTGGCGGCGCTGAAGATGGTGACCATGCAGGGCGGCGTGTTCGGCGCCGTGGCGGAATCGGCCGCCCTGCTGGCGGCGGTGACGGCATGACCGCGCGGGCCCAGGTCTTCGGCGCGCTGTTGCAGCGCGCCGCAACCCCCGAACGCCTGCAGTGGGAGCCACTGCGGCCCGGCGTGGAATTTCACGCCCTGTACGGTCGCCCGGGCAGCGGCCCGGCCGCCGCGCTGTTGCGCTACGCGCCCGGGGCCTCAGTGCCCGCGCACCGCCACACCGACTACGAACACATTCTGGTGCTCGACGGCGAACAACGCGACGCCAACGGACGCTACCCGGCGGGCACGCTGCTGGTCAGCCCACCCGGCAGCCGGCACGCGGTAGTCAGCGACCACGGCTGCCTGGCACTGGCGATCTGGGCCGGACCGCTGGCGTTCGACCCCGCCTGAGGAAGGGCATGGCGGCCGGCGCCGCCATGCCCGACGGTCAGGACCTCACTCGGCCGGTGCGTCAGACGAGCCCGTGGCGTCCTTCACTGCGTCAGCGGCACTGTCGACGGCCTCGTCGATCTTCTCGCCGAACTTCTCCATCGGCCCCTGCTGGCCGGCGTCTTCGACGGCGTCCTCGACCTGCTCGGCGGTTTCGCTCGCCTGCTCCTGAACCGCATCCATGGCCTCGTCGGCCTGTTCACCGGCTTCTTCGGCTGGGCCCTGCTGATCCGCGCCTTCCATCATCTCGCCCGCCTGCTCGACGGCGTTGTCGATCTTCTCGCCAGCCTCCTCGGCAGGCCCCTGCTCGCCACAACCGGCCAACGCAAGACAGGCAACGGCAGACAGAACGATCAGCGGTTTGTTGGTCATGTTCGGACTCCTTGGTTTTAGGTAACCCTGCACGCCGCCTCCATCAGGCAACGCCTGCGCACCCAGGACTGGCGGCCGACCCAGCTTAGCAGGCCACCGCGACAGTCAACAGCGACCGGTGACGCACTGCCCAGCGTCACGCCGCCGCGCGCCCGAAGGCGAGCCCGTCGCCGCCGACGGCCACCTCGATGGTGTCCCCGTCGCCCACGTTGCCGGCCAGGATGTCGCGCGCCAGGGCGTTTTCCACGTGCTGCTGAATGGCGCGCTTCAGCGGCCGGGCGCCGTACACCGGATCGAAACCGACGTTGGCCAGCCAGTCGAGCGCCGCGTCGTCGAAGGTGATGCGCATGTCGCGCTCGGCCAGCCGCGCGCGCAGTGCGTCCACCTGGATGTCGACAATCCGGCGCAGGTGCTCGCGCCCGAGCGCGTGGAACACCACTGTCTCATCGATGCGGTTGATGAACTCCGGCCGGAACTGGTGGCGCAGCACGTCCATCACCGCCGCCTTGATGGCGTCGTACGGCTGGCCGGCCATCTCCTGGATGCGGTCCGACCCCAGGTTCGAGGTCATCACCACGATGGTGTTTCGAAAATCCACCGTGCGACCGTGGCCGTCCGTGAGCCGCCCGTCATCGAGCACCTGCAGGAGCACGTTGAACACGTCCCGATGCGCCTTCTCGATCTCGTCGAGCAGGATCACGCTGTACGGGCGACGGCGCACCCGCTCGGTGAGCTGACCGCCCTCCTCGTAGCCGACATAGCCCGGCGGGGCGCCGATCAGCCGCGCCACCGAGTGCTGCTCCATGTACTCGGACATGTCGATGCGCACGATGGCCTGCTCGGTGTCGAACAGGAAACCGGCCAGCGCCTTGCACAGCTCGGTCTTGCCGACGCCGGTCGGCCCCAGGAACAGGAACGAGCCGATGGGCCGCTCGTGCGCCGTGAGCCCGGCGCGCGAGCGGCGGATGGCGTCGGCCACCGCGCGCACCGCCTCGTCCTGGCCGACCACGCGCTCGTGCAGCGCGTCCTCGATGTGCAGCAGCTTCTCGCGCTCGGATTCGAGCATCTTGGCCACCGGAATGCCGGTCCAGCGCGCGATGACCTCGGCGATCTCCTGCTCGGTGACCTCGCTGCGCAGCAGCTTGCGCGGCCCCTGCTCGGCCGTCGACGCAGTTTCGAGCCGGCGCTGAAATTCCGGAACTAGCTTGTGTCTAATTTCGCTAGCGCGAGTCCAGTCCTGAGCGCGATAGGCCGCTTCATACTCCTGGTTCAGGCGGTCGAGTTCCTCCTTGATGGACTGCGTGCCACCCACGGCCGCCTTCTCGGCGCGCCAGATCTCCTCAAGGTCGGCGTACTCGCGCGACAGGCGCTCGATCTCCTCGTCCAGCGCCGCCAGACGCTTGCGCGAGGCCTCGTCGCCCTCCTTCTCCAGCGCCAGGCGCTCCATCTTCCGCTGGATCAGGCGCCGGTCCAGGCGGTCCATGGCCTCCGGCTTGGAGTCGATCTCCATGCGGA
>NZ_JBFJTF010000024.1:0-22776 GCF_041625615.1 Immundisolibacter sp.
CCTCGTACATCCGCCGCATGCCGTCCTGGATGATCACCGCCAGCTCGTAGATGAAGGCGGGGTCGTAGGCGATGCAGTTGGGGATGGTGGCCGCCAGCAGGTGGCTGTGGCCGTCCTGGTGCTGCAGGCCCTCGCCGGCCAGCGTGGTGCGTCCGGCGGTGCCCCCGATCAGGAAGCCGCGCGTGCGCATGTCGGCGGCGGCCCAGGCGAAATCGCCGATGCGCTGGAAGCCGAACATCGAATAGAAGATGTAGAAGGGGATCATCGACACGCCGTGCGTGGCGTACGAGGTGCCGGCCGCGATCCACGAGCAGAACGCGCCGGCTTCGTTGATACCTTCCTCGAGGATCTGTCCCTGCGCGTCCTCGCGGTAGAACATGAAGTGCCCGGCGTCCTCGGGCTCGTACAGCTGCCCTTCGGGGGCATAGATGCCCAGCTGGCGGAACAGGCCTTCCATGCCGAAGGTGCGCGCCTCGTCCGGCACGATGGGCACCAGGTGGCGGCCGACGTTCTTGTCCTTGGTCAGCTGCGTGAGGATGCGCACGAAGGCCATGGTGGTGGAGATGTCGCGGTCGCCACTGCCTTCCAGGCTCTTGGCGAAGGCATCCAGGCCCGGCACGGTCAGGCGCGGGGCGTGGGCGCGGCGCGCCGGCAGATAGCCGCCGAGGGCCTCGCGCCGGGACCGCAGGTACTGCATTTCGGGGCTGTCTTCGGCCGGCTTGTAGTAGGGGATCTCGGCCAGCTTGTCGTCGGGCACCGGGATGCGGAAGCGGTCGCGGAAGGCGCGCACCTGCTCGTCCGTCATCTTTTTCTGCTGGTGGGTGATGTTCTGGCCCTCGCCGGCGGTGCCCATGCCGTAGCCCTTGACGGTCTTGAACAGGATGACCGTCGGCTGGCCGCGGTGACGCACGGCGGCGTCGAAGGCGGCGAAGATCTTCAGCGGGTCGTTGCCACCGCGACGCAGGCGGTAGATGTCGTCGTCCGACAGGTGCTCGACCAGGCGCAGCAGTTCCGGGTACTTGCCGAAAAAGCGCTCGCGCGTGTACTCGCCGCCGCGTGCCTTGTAGGCCTGGTACTCACCGTCGACGGCCTCCTCCATGCGCTGGCGCAGCAGGCCGCTGCGGTCGCGCTCGAGCAGGTCGTCCCACTCGGTGCCCCAGACCACCTTGATGACGTTCCAGCCGTTGCCGCGGAACTCGCCTTCGAGTTCCTGGATGATCTTGCCGTTGCCGCGTACCGGGCCGTCCAGGCGCTGCAGGTTGCAGTTGACGATGAAGATCAGGTTGTCGAGCTTCTCGCGTCCGGCCACCGCCAGCGCGCCGCGTGACTCGGGCTCGTCCATCTCGCCGTCGCCGAGGAAGGCGTAGACCTTGCGATCGTTCATGGGCGCCAGGCCGCGACGATCCAGGTAGGCCATGAAACGGGCCTGGTAGATGGCCATCATCGGCGCCAGCCCCATGGACACCGTGGGCAGGTTCCAGAACTCCGGCATCAGCCACGGGTGCGGGTAGGACGACAGGCCGCCGCCGTCGGCCAGTTCCTGGCGGAAGTGGTCCAGGTCACGCTCGCTCAGGCGGCCTTCCAGGAAGGCGCGGGCGTACATGCCCGGTGAGGTATGGCCCTGGAAGAACACCAGGTCGCCGTCGGCGCCGTCGGTCGAGGCGCGGAAGAAGTGGTTGAAGCCGACTTCGTAGATGGTGGCCAGCGAGGCGTAGCTGGCTATGTGGCCGCCCAGCTCGGTCGATTCGCGGTTTGCCCGGGTCACCATGGCCATGGCATTCCAGCGCAGCGCGGCGCGAATGCGGCCTTCGATCTGCTGGTCGCCCGGGTACGGCGGCTGCTGGCTGGCCGGTATGGTGTTCAGGTAGGCGGTGTGCAGGCCCTGGGGCAGGTCGAGGCCCAGGCGGCGGGCTTCGTCGAACAGGGTTTCGAGGATGAAGCGGGCGCGCGCCTCGCCTTCCACGGCAGTCAGCGAGCGCAGGGCGTCGAGCCAGTCACGCGTTTCGAACGGGTCTACGTCGTGCGCGACTCGGCCGGCCGCGCCGGACAGGCCGCTGTCCGGTTTATTCATTGCAGGATCTCCGCAGGATGGTTGAGCAACCGGAGCGGGTTCGGCGGCCTGTGTCTGCCGCCACCCGCAAGCCGGCCGGGGGGTGACCCCGACTGGCGGCAAGTTTAGCAGCGCCTCCGGCTGCTCCGGCGTGCCCCGGCTGGCGGGATAATGGGGAGACTCACTGCCACGATGCCCGGACCATGGATACGCTGACACTGACGCGCCCCGACGACTGCCACCTGCACCTGCGTGACGGGCCGGCGCTGGCGGCCGTGCTGGGCGACAGCGCCCGGCGGTTTGCGCGGGCGGTGGTGATGCCGAATCTGCGCCCACCGCTGACAACGGTGGCGGCGGCGCAGGCTTACCGGGAACGCATCCTGGCAGCGCTGCCGGCGGGCTCCGACTTCGAGCCGCTGATGACGCTGTACCTGACCGAGGCCACGCCGGCGCGGGAACTGGAGGCGGCCAAGGCCGCCGGCATGGTTGGCGTCAAGCTCTATCCGGCCGGTGCGACCACGCATTCGGACGCCGGGGTGCGGCGGGTGGAGGCGATCTACCCCCAGCTGGAGACGATGCAGGCCATCGACCTGCCGCTGCTGGTGCACGGCGAGGTCACCGACCCGGCGGTCGACGTGTTCGACCGCGAGGCGGTGTTCATCGAACGCCATCTGGCGCCACTGGTGGCGCGGTTCCCGGGCCTGCGTGTGGTGCTCGAGCACATCACCACGCGCGAGGGGGTCGCGTTCGTGCGCGCCGCACGGCCCGGGGTGGCGGCCACCATCACCCCGCAGCACCTGTCGATGAACCGCGGCGCGTTGTTCGAGGGCGGCCTGCGCCCGCATCACTACTGTCTGCCGGTACTGAAACGTGAGGAGCACCGCGCGGCGGTGCTGGCGGCAGCGCTCTCGGGCGATCCGAAGTTCTTCCTGGGCACCGACAGCGCCCCGCACCCGCGCGGCGACAAGCACAGCGCCTGCGGCTGCGCCGGTATCTACAGCGCGCATGCGGGTATCGAGCTGTATGCGGAGGCGTTCGAGCAGGCCGGTGCGCTGGACCGGCTCGAGGCGTTCGCCAGCCATCACGGTGCCGACTTCTATCGCCTGCCGCGCAACACCGGTACGCTGACCCTGCGTCGGGCACCGCAGGCGGTGCCGGAAAGCCTGCCGTTCGGCGACGACCGGCTGGTGCCGCTGCGCGCCGGCGGACAACTCGCCTGGCGGCTTGTCGAGTGATCGTGATTCGTTATCGATGAATGGGGAGACCAAGCATGTTCGAGAGCCTTCGAGAACGCTGTGAACCTGCAGTGCGGGAGCGCCTGCAGCCGTTGGTCGACCGTTTGGCGGCGCGCCAGGTAACGCCCAATCAGGTGACGGTGGCGTCCCTCGGTGTCTGCCTGCTGGCGGCGCTGTGCATTGCCGGTGGCGGTTTGCGCCTGGGGGCGCTGGTGTTGTTGCTGGCCGCCGTCGGTGACGTGATCGACGGCATGCTGGCGCGCCAGACCGGGCAGGCGACGCCATTCGGTGCGTTCTTCGACTCCACGCTGGACCGCATCGGCGAGGGTGCCATCCTGGCGGCCCTGGCCTATCAGTTCGCCGTCACTGGCCGACCGACCGTGGTGGCGTTGACGGTGCTGGCGCTGCTGGGATCGCTGCTGGTCAGCTATACACGAGCCCGTGCCGAGGCGCTGGGCCTAGAGTGCAAGGTCGGCCTGATGAGCCGCGCCGAACGGGTGGCCTTGCTGGTCGTGGGTCTGCTGATCGGGCTGCCGGGTGTGGCCGTGCTGGTGCTGGCGGCGTTGTCGTTCTACACGGTCGGCGAGCGTGTCCTGCATGTGCGTCGGACGCTGGCCGACAGCGCGTGAGCCTCGCTCCGGCCGCATTGCCAATGCCGGCGGGCTGCGCCTACCATTCGGTGTAAGACTGCATACACATATATTCGAGGAGGCTGACCCATGGGTACCCTGGAACGTTTGTCGGTGAATCCGGCCCCGCGCCGTTATTCCGAGGACGACGTGAGGCGTGCCGCACGCAACATGCTTGTGGGCGGGTGCGGCATGAAGGCCGGCGACGAGGTGCTGATCCTGAACGAGAACGGCATCACGGAAGCGGCGGTGTCGGACGTCATCGAGGACGAGGCGCGCAAGCTCGGTGGGCGCGTCCACGTGATGTGGACCGACACGGTCAAGGGGCCGGAGGACATGCCGCCGTCGGTGGTGAAGGCCTTCGAGTCGCCGGATGTGACGGTGTTCAACCACATGATCGCCGGCGTGCTGCGGATGGTTCCGTTCAACGGTCGCGGCATGAAGATGCTGAATTTCCTGCAGACCTGGGATCAGCTCGGGTCGCCGTTCGGGCAGGTGCCGTACACCGTCTGGTTGGAGGTGCTCAAGAACCTGGGGCCACGCCTGGGACAGGCCAGACAGTGGCGTATCACGTGTCCGCTGGGCAGTGATTTCAGCGGGACCATCGCGCCGCCCGGGCAGTCGCCGAAGCCGGCCAAGGCCGATGCGCCGAAGGCGGAAGACGCCAAGGCGACCGGGGACGGTTTCACCCTGCGCACCTTCCCGCTGGGAGTGTGTCAGGTGTTCGACAGCATGCAGGCCAGTGGACGTCTGGCGGTGCGCTGGCTGACGCCGTCGGGTATCCATGTGTTCGAGCCCAACGGCATTGCGCTGCCCAGCCCGGTCATGATCGAGATCGAGAACGGCCGCATCACCGGTTTCGACGGCGATGCCGAGGCGGTGTCGCAGTTGCGCGCCTACATGGAAAAGTGTGGCGGCGAGATGGGCAAGGAGCCCTACCTGGTCAACTCCTGGCACGCCGGCATCAATCCTCGCTGCGGCGTCACCGCGGGTCCGGATCAGGGGCTCGACCAGTGGATGTACATGGTGCACGCCAATCCGCGGATCGTGCATTTCCACACCATCGGCGCCGTGCAGCCGGGCGAGATGTCGATTCCGGTGGTCGATCCGACCATTGAGTTCGATGGCGAGAAGCTGTGGGACAAGGGGCGCTTCGTGTTCCTGGACCAGCCCGCGCTGCGCGAGAAAGTGCGCGCTCACGGTGATCCGGATTTCGCCTTCGAGCACGAACTCGAGATTGGCGTCTGAGACGCCCCGTTACCGCACCAACTTTTTCAAGGAAGCTAGACCGCATGTCCCGCACCATCTGGTACACCCGCTGTCCGGTGCCCACCGCCTCGGGCGTCGCCTACCAGCTCAAGCTGTTCGACAGCGAGTTTGCCGGCACCGATTGCGCGGTGCGCAACATCAAGGAACTGGGTCGCGAGCAGGCGAATACCCACTTCGCCCACACGCTGGCGGACTCCTTTCGCGAGGGAGGCGGGTCACCGCCGGTGTGGGCGCGCTCGCGTGGTGCGGACACCTCGCTGCTGGGTATCAGCTTCGTCGAGGAAACACTGGGACTGTTCGTGCGTGCGGATGATGCCATCGACTCGGTGCGTGATCTGGCCGGCAAGCGGCTGGCGCTGCCCGTGTGGCCCGATCTGATCATGAACTTTTTCCGCTTCGCCGCGCAGAAGGCCTTTGTGTCGGCGCTGGAGCTCCACGGCTTGGGTGAAGGGGACGCACAGTTTGTGGATGTGGTGGAGACCGGCGACCACCATGACCTGATCAACCCCGGCTTCGCAGACGCCCAGACCCGGCAGCAGCCGTCGTATTACCACTGTCAGCTGCGCGCGCTGCTCGACGGCAAGGTGGACGCGTTCTTCGCCAAGGGCGGCGAGATCGCGGCCATGCAGCGTGAGTCCGGCGGCGGCATTCGCATGCTGTACAACCTGATCGAGGCCAAGCCGCTGTGGGCCAAGGTCAACAACGCCACGCCGCGGTTGCTGACGGTCAGCAACTCGTTGGTGCGCGAGCGCCCGGACGCGGTCGTGCGCTATGCGCGCATCCTGCTGAAGGCCGCCACCTGGGCGGCGCAACCGCAGAACACGGCGGAGGCCACTGCCGCCATGGCGCGCGAGACCGGCGTCACGCCGGCCGATATCGACACCTACTACACCGCCGATATTCACCAGAAACTGAAGCCGGAACTGAGTGTGCGGCTGATCGAGACGCTGGAGGTCATGAAAAGCTTCCTGCACTCGCATGGCTTCATCGAGCAGAACTTTTCGACCCGGGACTGGTTGGCCACCGACCTGCTGCGCGAGGCGTACGCGGCCGAGGGCATCCCCTGGGTCGATTGATCACCTCATTTCCTCCACAGCACGATCAGGGAGCCAGCATGACCAGTCCGCTCGACCCCAAGGCCCTGCGCCAGGTGTTCGGCCAGTTTTGCACCGGGGTCACCGCGGTGTGTGCCAGTGATGCCGACGGTCGGCGTTACGGCATCACCGTCAACTCGTTCAGTTCCCTGTCGCTGGATCCGCCGCTGGCGCTGTTCGCGCTGGTGCGCGAGTCCGAGACGCTGAAAGTCATTCAGGCCGCGGGCACTTTCAGCGTCAACATCCTGGCGCAGTCGCAGCAGGACGTCTCGAACGGTCTGGCCAAGAAGGGCGGTCCGGAGAAGATGGACGCGGTGCGGACCCGCACGGGCGTCACCGGCGCGCCCATCATCGAGGGCACCATCGGCTATCTGGACTGCACGTTGTACGCCGAGTACGACGGTGGCGATCACGTCATCGTGGTTGGCGAGATCAAGCAGGCGGCGGTGGGTGAGGCGCTGCCGCCGCTGCTGTATTTCCGCAGCGGCTACCAGACGTTGCCGGCCTGAGCCGGCACGCCGGAGGCGGCGATGGGGGCGGCAAGCGTGTCCGAAACCATCGACGTCGCCGGGTCGCCCGACAGGACGTGGGCGCTGGTCGGCGATTTCGCCGGTCTGGTCAGCTGGTTCCCGGCGGTGGCCAGAAGTGAGGTCGAGGGTACGGGTGTCGGCGCGTTGCGTCATCTGACGTTGCCCGACGGCGCTTCGCTGACCGAGCGCCAGGAATTTCGTGACGAAAAGGCGCGCTGCTACGAGTACACTGCCATCGCCGGCGTCCTGCCGTGCGAGGACTACCGGTCACGCATAGCAGTGACGCCGTCGAGCAGCGGTTCTCGCATCACCTGGACGGCCACGTTCACCACGTCGGCGGGTGCGCCGGTCGATGCAGAGGCCTTTATCCGCGAGGTGTACCGTGAGGGGTTGGCCTCGGCCAAGGCGAAGCTGGAAGGTGGCGGCACGCCAGGAGCCGTTGCGTAGTCGGTCTCAGACCGGACGCACATCGCGGGCTACAATCGCCGGCAGGCCTCGTGCGCTTGCGCTCGAATGCGACGCAATCCCTTCCCACCTCGCCGAACTGCGCCGATGATCATTCCCGTCATTCTGTCTGGTGGTGCCGGTACGCGGCTTTGGCCCCTGTCGCGCGAGTTGTACCCGAAGCAGTTCCTGCCGCTGGTGGCCGAGCGCAGCCTGTTGCAGGAGACGGCGTTGCGGCTGCGTGGGCTGCCCCAGGCGCAGGCCCCGCTGGTGGTGTGCAACGAGGAACACCGTTTCCTGGTCGCCGAGCAGTTGCGTCAGGTGGATGCGGGCGGCGGCCACATTCTGCTCGAGCCGGCGGCCCGCAACACCGCGCCCGCGGTGGCGCTGGCCGCGTTGCACGCCCAGCGCCAGGGTAACGGTGATGCCCTGCTGCTGGTGCTGCCGTCGGATCATGTGATCGCTGACCCGGCGGCCTTGCAGCAGGCCGTACTGGCGGGCGAGCCGTCGGCGCGCGACGGTGCGTTAGTGACGTTTGGTGTCGTTCCCACGCGTGCCGAGACCGGCTACGGGTATATCCACGTCGGAGATCCGCTGACGCCCGGCGGCCCGGCGAAGCAGGTACGGGCGTTCGTGGAAAAACCGGATGCCACGCGTGCCGCGGGATATCTCGCCAGCGGCGAGTACTTGTGGAATGGCGGCATGTTTCTGTTCACCGCGGGCGCCTACCTGACGGAACTCGAGCGCCACGCACCGGCTATTTTGGCTGCCTGTCGCGCGGCCTGTGATGACCTGCAAGCGGATCTCGACTTCGTGCGCGTGGCGCGCGAGCCGTTCCTGACGGCGCCGACCGATTCGGTCGACTATGCCGTCATGGAGCACACCGATCGGGCCGTCGTTGTGCCGCTGGATGCGGGCTGGAGCGACGTAGGCTCCTGGGATGCCTTGCTCGATGTGCAGGCGGCCGATGCGGGCGGCAATGTGATTCGTGGCGATGTGCTGGCCGAGGACGTCAGTGGCAGCCTCATTCACAGCGAGTCGCGGCTGGTCGCGGCACTGGGTGTGCGTGACCATGTGATTGTGGAAACCGCCGACGCGGTGCTGGTTGCCGACCGTGCACGCGCGCAGGACGTCAAGCGCCTGGTGGAACGCCTGAAGGCGCAGCGACGGGACGAGTCGATGGTGCATCGCCAGGTGCTGCGGCCGTGGGGATCCTATGAAGGGCTGGTCCGTAGTGAGCGGTTCCAGGTCAAGCGGATCGTGGTGCGTCCGGGCGCCAGCCTGTCCTTGCAGATGCATCATCACCGCGCCGAGCATTGGGTCGTGGTCAAGGGGACCGCGCGGGTGACCTGCGCCGACCAGGTGCGGATGCTGTCCGAGGACCAGTCCACCTACATCCCCATCGGTTCGGTGCACCGGTTGGAGAATCCCGGTCGCATCGACCTGGAGATCATCGAGGTGCAGTCCGGCAGCTACCTGGGCGAGGACGACATCGTGCGGCTCGAGGACCACTACGGTCGAAGCGGGGCCTGATGGCGCGATCTGCTCCGGTGTGCCGGGTTCTGCACCTGTGTCCTGACCCGTATTACCTGACAGAGCTGTACGGGCTGTATCGGGAGGCTCTGGATCAGCCGCCGTTCGAGAGCACGCTGATGTTTCTGCGCGGCGCGCCCGATCCTGCCCTGGCGGCTGCAGCAGGGCCGCGTACGCACTTTCTGAATCTGCCACGCGAGGCGCTCGAGGGCTTGCGCCTGCCCGCGTTGTGGCGTGTGTGGCGGGCGTGTGCGGGGCAGCGTTTTGACCTGATTGTGGCGCATCGCTACAAGGCTCTCACCCTCGCGCTGGCGCTGCGGCGGCTGCACGCGGCGCGTCACGTGTTCGGTGTGGTGCACGAAATCGGCCAGTTCGAAGGGCGCCGGCGCGGCGTGATCAAGCGTGCCCATGCCACGCCGTTGACGCTGCTCGGTGTTTCCGACGCAGTGCGCGCGGACCTGGTGGCCCGTTTCCCCCGCCTGCCAGCATCGCAGGTGCAAAGCTTGCCCAACGCCGTCAGCGATCATTCGCTGCTTAGCCCGGCGCGGGCGCGTGCGGTGCTGCGGCTGGCGCCACACAGGTTCTGGTTCGGTTCGGTGGGGCGGCTGGTGCCGGTCAAGGGCCATGACGTGTTGTTGCGCGCATTCGCGCCGCTTGCCAGGCAGCACCCCGGTGTCGGCCTGGCGCTGGTCGGCAGCGGGCGTGAGGAGGCGGCGCTGCGGGAGCTCAGCCACAGCCTGAAGATTGCCGAGCAGGTGGCGTTTTGTGGCTGGCGTGCCGACGTGCGGGCACTGTTGAGTGCCTTCGAGGTGTGCGTGTTTCCGTCGCGTGAAGAGGGCTTTGGGCTGGCGATCGCCGAGGCCATGGCGGCGGCACGTCCGATAATCGCATCCGACACGGGGGGCGTGCCGGCGGTGCTGGGCGGCCAGGGTGTGCTGGTGCCGCCGGCGGATGAAGCCGCCCTGACGGCGGCGCTCGAGCGTCTGTATCGGTCGGCGGAAGCGCGCGCGCGGGTGGCGGCGGCGCTGCGTGCGCGTTGGGCGTCGCAATTTTCGCCGCCGCGCTTTTTTGCCCATCTGCAAACACTGGCGCGCGGTGCCATCGGAGATGTTCAGTGACCGAGGCGACGCGCTGGGCCCGTTGGCGTCGGCACGGACCGGAGCGGCTGACGCCCGCTCTGGCGGTAGTGCTCGCGTGTTTCTTCCTTGTGCCCAGCGGCAAGGGGCTGAACAACAGCTATTACGCGCTGGTGTTGGCTCCGGCGCTGTTGATGGTGCGCTTTCGGGACTGGTCGTGGCTGGCCGGCCAGCGTTTGGGGATGGCGGTCGTGGCCCTGTTGGGGTACCTCACCGTCAGTGGCTGGTGGAGCGTGGGCGTGAGTGCCGGCGAATGGTGGCACGAGGCCAAGGCGTTGCCTTACCTGCTGGTCTATCTGGCGACGCTGGCCTGCGTCGTCGCTCGACGGCCCGACAGCTGGGAGCGGGCGTTGCGGTTTGTGATGCTCGCCGCCGCGGCCGGCACGCTCATTTCGATCGCGCTGTTCTATCAGGGTCAGCCTTGGAGCGCGCGGCTGCGCTATCACGGGCCGGTATACAACCCCAACGAGGCCGCGATGATGTTGGGTGTGTGCCTGCTGGTGGTGGTGTTTCACGTGTTGCCTGCGGCCCGCCAGCGCGTGATGTGGGTGGGGGTGGCGTTGATTCTGTTCGGGGGCGTGGTGTTGACCGGCAGTCGCATGCCGCTGGCGGCCGTGCTGGCCAGTGCCGGCCTCGGCGGGGTTCTGCTCGGCCGCTGGCGGCTGCTGGCCGGCGTTACGGCGGCAACGCTGGCGGTCGTGACGCTCCTGCTGGTGAGCGGACACGGTGTCGAGCGGCTGTTGCAGCGCGGCGATTCGTATCGGCTGGCCGTGTGGCAGTCGGTCGCGGAGCGCATTGCGCAGCGGCCGTGGTCGGGCGAGGGGGCGCTGACCGACGACAGCGTGCAGGTGCCTGCCCGTGCGCCGCGCCGGGGCATGTACCTGGTCGAGCATCCACACAACATCTACCTGTCCACCACCTTGTACGGTGGCGTGCCGGCGCTGGCGCTGCTGATATGCGTGCTGTTGTTCGCCGCCCAGACGGCATGGGGTCTGGCCGCCGGGGGGCGGCCGGCCTGGCTGCTGGCGCTGACCTTCAGCGCCCTGTGCATGATGACCGACGGGGCGCGGCTGCTGAACTCGCCGCAAGGCATCTGGTTCTATTTCTGGCTGCCGGTGGGGGTCCTGCTGGGGTATCGCCTGCGGCCGGCTATCGGCGGCGCGAGCGATGCGGCCCCGGGTGCTTGGCCGGCGTCGGTCGATCGCTCAGAATAGCGCGCCCGTTCTTGCGTCTGCGCAGCGCAGACCGGGGACGAATCGGGTGAAACTGAACGCTGGCGGGATGGCGGCGACGCAGACGCCGTCACACTGCAAGTTGCCATAACGACATGACCATTCAGTGACGAGGCCCAGATGCGAGAAAAAATCAGGATCGCGATCGTAGGTGTCGGCAATTGCGCCAGTTCGCTGGTGCAGGGTGTTCAGTACTACCGCAGCCGGGATCCTGAGCAGGCCATCGGCCTGATGCACTGGGACATCGGTGGTTATGCACCGGGCGACATCGAGGTGGTGGCGGCGTTCGATATCGACAGTCGCAAGGTGGGTCGCGACGTGTCCGAGGCGATCTTTGCGCCGCCCAACTGCACCACTGTTTTCTGCAGCGAGGTGCCCCCCACGGGCGCCATCGTGCGCATGGGGTGTGTGCTGGACGGGTATTCGGAGCACATGGCCGAGCATCCGCCGGAGCGCACGTTCGTGCCGGCTGACGCGGCGCAGCCCAGTCAGGCCGAGGTGGTGCGGGTCCTGCGCGAATCCGGCGCCGAGATGGTGCTCAATTACCTGCCGGTCGGCTCCGAGGAGGCCACGCGCTTCTATGCCGCCTGTGCGCTTGAGGCCGGGTGTGGCTTCGTCAACAACATTCCGGTGTTCATCGCCAGTGACCCGCAGTGGGCCGCCCGTTTCGAGCAGGCCGGCCTGCCGATCATCGGTGACGACATCAAGGCGCAGCTGGGGGCCACCATCACCCACCGGGCGCTGACCGACCTGTGCCGCAAGCGTGGCGTGACCATCGATCGCACCTATCAGCTGAACACGGGCGGCAACACCGACTTTCTGAACATGCTCAACCTGAGCCGGCTGAAGTCGAAAAAGCGCTCCAAGACCGAGGCCGTGCAGTCGGTGGCGGCCAGTCGCTTCGACGACCAGAACATCCACGTTGGCCCGTCCGACTACGTGGCCTGGCAGAACGACAACAAGGTGTGTTTTCTGCGTATCGAGGGGCGCATGTTCGGCGACGTGCCGTTCAACCTGGAGCTTCGGCTGTCGGTGGAGGACTCGCCCAATTCGGCCGGGGTCGCCATCGACACCATCCGTTGCTGCAAGCTGGCGCTGGATCGTGGCGAGGGCGGCGTGCTGCACCCGCCGTCCGCGTTTTTCTGCAAGCACCCGCCGGTGCAGTACACCGATGATGATGCCTATCGCCTGACCGAGGCCTTCATCGACGGCACCTGGAAGGAGAAGCTGGCCGAGGTGGCCGCCCAGCGCGGCGCGGGCGCCGCGGCCCAGGCAACCACCGGCAGCCGCTGACCCGGGGGATGCTTCAGGCCGACGCGTCGATGATGGCGTCGGCCTCGATCTCTACCAGCAGATCCGGCTCGAACAGTGCGTTCACACCGATCAGGCTGCTGGCCGGTGGGTGTTCGGCGAACGCCTCGCAGTGGGCGCGGGCGATGGCCTCCCACTCGGTCATGTCGATGATGAACACCCGCGTGCGGATCACGTCCGCCAGGCTGCCGCCGAGTGCCGCCAGTGCCGTTTGCAGGTTCTCGATGGCCTGGCGCGTTTGCGGGTAGGCGCCGCCCGGCACGATGCGTCCGTCGGCGGTGCGTCCGGTACTGCCGGACAATGCGACATAGGCGCCGCGGCGCACCGCCTGACAGAAGCCGAAGGCTTCCTCACCGACGCTGCCGACGGTGTAGCGGGTCACGTGCATGGCACTACTCCGGCTGCTGGCCCTCAGCGGCATGGTAGCGCCGTCGGCACAGCCGGCCCAGATGGGTCAGCAACTCGTAACCGATGGTACCGGCGGCGTCGGCCAGGGCGTCGATGTCATGTCCGGGACCGAGCAGTTCCGCCTGGTCGCCGGGGGATGGCTGATCCGCAGGCAGTGTGCCGACGTCGAGCGTCAGCAGGTCCATCGACAGCCGTCCGATCAGCGGCACACGCCGGCCGCGCAGCATGGCGTGGGCACGGTTGCCGGCGGCGCGTGGATAGCCGTCGGCATAACCGCAGGCCACCGTGGCGATCCTGCCGGGTGCCGGCGTGCGGTAGGTGGCGCCGTAACCGACACTGACGTCGCTGGCCACGCTGCGCACCTGAAGCACCGGGGCGTGCAGGCGTACGACCGGGCGCAGCGGGTTGGCGTCCGCCGGTCGCGGGTTCAGGCCGTACAGACCGGCGCCGGGGCGCACCAGGTCGAAGTGCCACTCGCTCCCCAGCAGTACGCCGGAGGAGTTGGCCAGGCTGGCGCGCGGGCGCCCCAGGGCCTGCCAGGCGGCGCGAAAGCGCGCCAGTTGCTGCGTGTTCATCGGATGTTCCGGTTCATCCGCGCAGGCGAGATGCGACAACAGCAGGGTGACGGCTCCCGGTCGGCGCCAGCGCGATGACAGGGCGTCGATGTCCCGCGTGTCGAGTCCCAACCGGGTCATGCCGGTGTCCAGTTGCAGGGCAGCGGGCGTGCCCGCCGGGAACTGCGCCTCGAACGCCGCCACCTGGGCCGGTGCATTCAGCACGGGCGTCAGGTTGGCGTCGCGCAACAGCGATTGTTCGCCCGGCAGGAAGCCGTTCAGGACGTAGATCAGTGCCCGCGGCAACAGTTGCCGCAGCGCGGTGCCCTCACCGGCCGTGGCGACGAAGAATTCCCGACAACCGGTGTCCCACAGTGTCCGGGCGACCGGTGCCAGGCCCAGGCCGTAGGCATCCGCCTTGACGCAGGCAGCGCAGGCCGCTGGCGCGGCGCGCTGCGCGAACCAGAGATAATTGGCGGCGATGGCGTCGAGGTCGACGCTCAGCGTGGCGGCCCGCGACGGCAGGTCGGCGGGAGGGCTTGGATCCATGGCGCTCAGCCGGTGGGGCAAGCGCGCATTTTGCCACTGCCAACCTCCGTTCCGGCGAGCAAGAGACACCGATGAGCATCCCGGCCAGACCCGCATTCGAGATCAACTGGCTGACGGCCGGGGACGGTGGGGCGCTGCGGTGCGGGCATTGGCGCCCGGCTGGGTGCGTGCGCGGGCGCGTGCTCGTGCTGCAGGGATTGTCGGAGTTCCTGGAGAAGTACACCGAGGTGGCGAGCGGACTGACCGCGCGCGGGTTCGAGGTGATGAGCTTCGACTGGCGCGGTCAGGGGCATTCGCCGCCGGGTGACGGCGACCCGGCGATGGTGTTCGAGCGGCACCTGGCGGACCTGGCCGAGGTGCTGGACAGTGCGTGGCTTGGCGGGCCGCCCCTGTTGCTGGCTCACTCCATGGGCGCCCACCTGGCGCTGCGCCACCTGCAGCGCCGGCCGCGAGCAGTCGCTCGGGCGGTCTTGTGCGCGCCGATGATCGGGATCCGTACCGGTGGCACGCCGGTTCGGCTGGCGCGGGCACTGGCGCGGCTGATGATCGGTCTGGGACTGGGCCAGCGCTGGTTGCCGGGGCGGCGGCATTACACGCCGTTGCGCATCCCGTTCACCGTCAATCCATTCACCTCGGACCGCGCCAGTTACGAGCGCCTGCGCCGGCGCATCGAAGCCGACCCGCAACTCGCCTTTGGCCGGGTCGACTGGTACTGGCTGGCGGCCGCGTTCAGGTCGGTGGATCGGCTGCACGCGCCGGGCGTGGCGGCGTCCATCACCACCCCACTGACGCTGCTGCTGGCCGGCCACGACCAAGTCGTGGACAGTCGTGCGGCGCAGGCCTTCGCGTCCGGCCTGGCGCAGGCCGAGGTGCGGTGGATAGACGGTGGCCGGCACGAGCTGTTGCAGGAGGCGCCGGCCATTCAGGCGCAGGTGTGGGCGGCGATCGATCGAGCCTTTCTGGGTCAGGCGGCCTGAGCGGCGCCGTCGCGCGGGAACAGCGCCCGCCAGGCGGCCACCGCCCAGGCGATCCACACCACGTGGATGACCACGGTGAGGATGCCCATCCAGGCCACCTCGTGGCTCCAGATGATGCTGTACAGGTCCCACAGGCCGTCGACCACCTCGGTCACGATGACCACCGGAATCACCGCGGCATAGCGGTGCGGGTCGCGGGCCCCCCACAGTGCCACCAGGCCGATGGCGCCCAGCTGGATGCCGACGATGATCCAGGCGTCCTGCAGCAGCTGGAAGATCGGCTCGCCCATGTGCAGGTCGACACCCGGATACATGGTGCCCAGGAAACCGGCGGTCGAGAACGGCAACGTGCCGAGAAAATTGAACACGGCATAGAAGATGCCGATGCCGATGAAGAAGGCGCGGGCGGTTTTCATGACACTGCTCCCTGTGTGATTCCCGAGGGGCCGCCAGATGGCGGCGTCCGCCCGGCGAGTATGGCAAACGCCACTGCCGGCCACCATCCGTCGGCGCCCCCCTTGCAACCGGGCGCGGCCGTCCCCATTGAGAGGCGATCGGCGTCCGCCGTCCGTCACAGCCAGCATCGAACGAGGCACACCATGTCACAGGCCGAAACGCTCAGCTTTGCCACCGAAACGCGGCAACTGCTGAAACTGATGATTCATTCCCTGTACAGCAATCGCGAGATCTTTTTGCGGGAGCTGGTCTCGAACGCTTCGGACGCGCTCGACAAGCTGCGTTTCGAGGGCTATCGCGAGCCCGCCCTGCTGGAGGGCGGCGGCGAGCTGCGCATCGAGGTGGAGTGTGATCCGCAGGCGCACACCGTGACGGTGCGCGACAACGGCATCGGCATGAGCCGGGAAGAGGTGATCGCCAACATCGGCACCATCGCGCGCTCCGGCACGGCCGAGTTCCTGCAGTCGCTGCAGGGTGACCAGACGCAGGATGCACGCCTGATCGGCCAGTTCGGGGTGGGTTTCTACTCGGCCTTCATCGTCGCCGACCGGGTGACGCTCACCACCCGCCGCGCCAGTGAGCCGCAGGCGCAGGGCGTGCGCTGGCAGTCGGCCGGCGAGGGCGACTACACGCTCGAGACCGTCAGCGCGCCGCGCGGCACCGAAATCGTGCTGCACCTGCGCGAGGACGCACACGAGTTTGCCGACCCCTGGCGCCTGAAATCGATCATCCGCACCTACTCCGATCACATCACCTTCCCGGTGCGGATGCCGGGCGAGCCGGCGTCGGGCGACGACGCGGCGGCGGACGCCGACAGCCCGCCCGCCTGGGAGACGGTGAATCAGGCCACCGCGCTGTGGGCCCGGCCGCGCAGCGAAATCGGCCAGGACGAATACGACGCCTTCTACAAGCAGCTCAGCTACGACATCGAGCCGCCGCTGGCGCAGCTGCACAGCCGCATCGAAGGCACCCACGAGTACACGGCGCTGCTGTTCGTGCCGGCGCGCGAGCCGTTCGACCTGTGGGACCGCGAGCGCCGCCATGGCGTGCGGTTGTATGTGAAGCGGGTGTTCATCATGGATGACGCAGCGCACCTGCTGCCGGCCTACCTGCGCTTCGTGCGCGGGGTGATCGACGCCGACGACCTGCCGCTGAACGTGTCGCGCGAGATCCTGCAGGGCAGCAAGGTGGTGGACAGCATCCGTGCCGGCAGCACGCGGCGCGTGCTGGGTCTGCTCGAGGACATGGCGCGCGAGGACACGGAAAAGTACAACCGCTTCTGGGGGCTGTTCGGCCGGGTGCTCAAGGAGGGCGTGGTCGAGGATCACGGCAACCGCGAGCGCATCGCCGGCCTGCTGCGGTTCGCCAGCACGCGCGAGGCCTCGTCGACGGTGTCACTGGCCGACTACGTGGCACGCATGAAGGACGGCCAGCAGGCGATCTACTACCTGACCGCCGACTCGGTGGCGGCGGCTGCCGCCTCGCCGCACCTGGAGGGCCTGCGGGCACGCGGGGTCGAGGTGCTGTTGCTCGGGGATCGCATCGATGAATGGCTGGTCAACAGCCTGCCGAATTTCGACGGCAAACCCCTGCAGTCCGCGGCCGATGGCGATCTCGACCTGGAGGCGCTCGGCCCGGCCGACAGCGCGCCGACGCCGGTGGCCGATGCCGACTGGGCGCCTACTGTCAGCGCACTGCAGGCGGCGCTCGCCGGCACGGTCGAGTCGGTGCGCCTGTCCGAGCGCCTGACCGAGTCGCCGGCGTGTCTGGTGGCGGGCAAGGAAGCGATGTCCGGCACCCTCGAGCGGTTGCTGAAGTCCGCTGGCCAGGATGTGCCGGAAAACAAGCGGGTACTTGAAATCAACCCGAGACACCCGCTGCTGGCGCGGGTCAAGGGCAGCGAGCAGATCGACGACTGGGCGCAGCTTCTGTACGACCAGGCCCTGCTTGCAGAGGGTGGGCAGCTGGAGCAGCCGGCGCAGTTCGTGCAGCGCCTGAACCGCCTGCTGCTGGGCGCCTGAGCGCCGGTGTTCGGAGGGATGGTGCTGGCGGCAGGAGTCGAACCCGCGGCCTGCTGATTACAAATCAGCTGCTCTACCGACTGAGCTACGCCAGCTTGGCTGGGCATTTTACACAGCGCCGGCCGGTCATACAGGCAGCCTGACGGGCAAAGAAAAAGGGCGGGAAGACCCAAGGTCTTCCCGCCCTTTGCGTGTCGCAGGACGTGCGTGCTTACAGGTTGTAGCCGCGCTCGTCGTGCAGGGCCAGGTCCAGGCCCTCGGTCTCCTGCTCGGCAGTGACGCGCAGGCCGATCACCAGGTCGAGCACCTTCAGGATCACGTAGCTGACCACGCCGCTGAAGACCACGCTGACCAGCACGCCCTTGAACTGGATCCACAGCTGTGCAGCTATGTTGAGGCCTTCCTGCGAGCCGCCCAGGCTGGAGGCCGCGAACACGCCGGTCAGCAGGGCACCGATGATGCCGCCGATGCCGTGCACGCCGAACACGTCCAGCGAGTCGTCATAACCGAAGGCGCGCTTCATCTTGGTGGCGGCCAGGAAGCACAGCACACCGGCCACGGCGCCGATCACCAGCGCACCCATCGGGCCGACGAAGCCGGACGCCGGGGTGATGGCGACCAGGCCGGCAACCGCCCCGGAGGCGATGCCCAGCACGCTGGGCTTGCCGTGGCTGATCCACTCGATGAACATCCAGCCCAGCGCCGCGGCGGCGGTGGCGATCTGCGTCACGGCCATGGCCATGCCGGCGGTGCCGTCGGCGGCGACCGCGCTGCCGGCGTTGAAGCCGAACCAGCCGACCCACAGCATGGATGCACCAATCAGGGTGTAGCCGAGGTTATGCGGTGGCATGGCAGTGGTCGGATAGCCCTTGCGGGGCCCCATCACGATGCAGGCCACCAGCGCGGCGACACCGGCGTTGATGTGCACCACGGTGCCACCGGCGAAATCCAGCACGCCCCAGTCCCACATCAGGCCGCCGTCACCGCCCCACACCATGTGTGCGGTGGGCGCATAGACGATGGTGAACCACAGCGCCATGAACCACAGCATGGCCGAGAACTTCATGCGCTCGGCGAAGGCGCCGACGATCAGCGCCGGTGTGATGATGGCAAACGTCATCTGGAAGGTCATGAAGACCGTTTCCGGAATCGTGCCGGTCATGCTGTCCACGGTGACGCCACTCAGGAACGCCAGGCCGAGTCCGCCGACGAAGCTGCTGAAGTTGGTGACGCCGGCTTCCATGCCGGTGGTGTCGAACGCCAGGCTGTAGCCGTAGATCGCCCACAGCACGGACATCAGCGCGGCCATGGCAAAGCACTGCATCAGCACCGACAGGACGTTCTTGCTGCGTACCAGGCCGCCATAGAACAGCGCCAGGCCGGGGATGGTCATGAACAGCACCAGCGCGGTGGCTGTCAGCATCCATGCCGTATCGCCGGAGTTCAGGGTGTCCTCGGCCAGTGCCAGGCCGGGCATGAACAGACCGGCCGTTGCCGCGGCAAGGCCATGTCGCTTCAGGGTTTTCATCGATTTGCTCCCTCGCCTAAATGAAATTTTTCATGAGTGTCGCCGTGCGGCGTCACAGCGCATCGGCGCCGGTTTCACCGGTGCGGATGCGGATGACCTGGCCGAGGTCGTAGACGAAGATTTTTCCGTCGCCGATCTTGCCGGTATTGGCGGAGGTGCTGATGGCCTCGATGACGCGATCCACGTCCGCCTCGTCCACCGCCACCTCGATCTTCACCTTGGGCAGGAAATCCACCACGTACTCGGCGCCGCGATACAACTCGGTGTGGCCCTTCTGTCGGCCGAAACCCTTCACCTCGGTGACGGTGATGCCTTGCACCCCGACGCCCGACAGCGCCTCGCGCACATCGTCCAGCTTGAACGGCTTGATAACCGCGCAGACCATCTTCATTGCAGTACTCCTCAGCAATACGACACACGGGCCAGCCTTGAAATCGAGGCCCGGCCCGGTACCGCGACATAAACCACCAGCGGTTCGCGCCCCGCGGGAGCGGGTGCGTGCAGTGGGCTTAACCGGCGTGTACCAGTAGCGCACATAAAGCACGGCGCATGCCAAAGTTGCCGCAGGGCATTGGGGTATAGTCGCTGGCGGGCCGCGCGGGATCGCGCAGGTTCACATAGCACCGTATTAGTGCATTCGAATTCCTGGCATGCCCCAGTGTGGGGCGCCAGCGTGAACTTGATAACGGGTATCGCCGGGAGGCCGCGCCATGACCGATTCCCCGTCCTCGCCTCTGCACTGGTTGCACGGCATCGCCAGCGAGCTGGACGGCCTGCGCAGCCTTGCCACGGAGAACCTGAGTCAACGTCTGGGCCTGCCCAGTCGTGAGCAGTTCGAGGTGCAGCGGGCCCTGCTGGAAGACGCGCGGACGCGACTGGATCGGTTGCAGGGGCAGGTCGACGCGCTGGCCGCACGGTTGGCCCAGCAACAGGCTCCCTGAAAGCCGGCGCCGTCGCGTGTCGCTGGCAGTTCTGCACAGTCGCGCCCAGTCCGGCATCGACGCGCCACGGGTCACCATCGAGGCGCACCTGACCGGCGGCCTGCCGGCGCTGTCGCTGGTCGGGCTGCCGGAGACTGCCGTGCGCGAGGCGCGCGACCGCGTGCGCAGCGCGCTGCTGACGAGCGGGTTCGAGTTTCCGGCCCGTCGCGTCACCATCAACCTGGCGCCGGCCGATCTGCCGAAGGAGGGTGGGCGCTTCGATCTGGGCATTGCCCTGGCCATTCTGGCCGCTTCCGGCCAGTTGCCGCTGGAGTCTCTGGCCGGCTACGAATTCATCGGCGAGCTTGGCCTGGGCGGCGAACTGCGGCCGGTACGCGGCGTGCTGCCGGTGGCGTTGCAGGCGCAACAGGTTGGTGCGCAGTTGATCCTGCCGCAGGACAACGCCGCCGAGGCGGCGCTGGCGCCTGATCTGCCTGTCTACGGCGCAGCCCATTTGCTGGACGTGTGCGCGCATCTGACCGGCAGTGCGCGATTGCCGAGGGCCAGCCGGCGAGCCGCGCAGGGCGCGGACGACGGGCCCGATCTGGCCGACGTGCGTGGCCAGCCGGCCGCCCGTCGGGCGTTGGAGATCGCGGCGGCCGGCGGTCACAGCCTGCTGATGATCGGCCCGCCGGGTGCCGGCAAGACCATGTTGGCCAATCGGCTGCCCGGCATCCTGCCACCGCTGAGCGAGCAGGAGGCGCTGGAGGCGGCTGCCGTGCAGTCGGTCAGCGTCGGGGGGTTCGAGGTGACGCAGTGGCGCCAGCGGCCGGTGCGTGCACCGCACCACACCGCCTCGGCCGCCGCGCTGGCCGGTGGCGGCACCAACCCGCGGCCGGGCGAGATATCGCTCGCCCATCACGGCGTGCTGTTCCTGGACGAGCTGCCCGAGTTCGACCGACAGGTGCTCGAGGTGTTGCGCGAGCCGCTGGAATCGGGGCACATCAGCATCGCGCGGGCGGCATTCAAGGCGCGGTTTCCGGCTCGTTTCCAGTTGGTGGCGGCCATGAATCCGTGTCCTTGCGGGTACCTGGGCGATGCGGCCGGTCGTTGCCGTTGCACGCCCGAGCAGGTGCGCCGCTATCGCGGCCGCCTGTCCGGGCCCTTGCTTGACCGTATCGACCTGCACCTGGAGCTGCCGCCGGTGGATCACGCCGTGCTGCTGTCGCAGGAAAGCGGGGCCGCCGAACCGTCGGCGCGCGTGCGGGAGCGGGTGCAGGCGGCGCAGGCGGTGCAAATGGCGCGCTGCGGCACCCTGAACGCCCGCCTCGATGCGGCGGCCTTGCGCCGGTATTGCCGCCTGGATGATGACCAGCGGCAGTTCCTGGCCCGCGCCATCGCCAGCCTGGGATTGTCTGCCAGGGCCACGCACAGGGTGCTGCGCATCGCCCGTACCTGCGCCGACCTGGCGGGCAGCGAGTCCCTGCAGCAGGCCCACCTGGCGCAGGCACTGCAGTACCGGTTGCTCGATCGCCGCCACCACGGCGGTTGTTGACTTGCGTCCGGCACGCACTAGAATGCGGACAGACCCCTTGTTTCCCGTTGCCGGCCCGGTGCAAAGCCGCCGCCGTGCCCATTCCTGAACGCCCAGGTCATCGATTCCCTATGAGCGAACACGTCAAGCACGTAACCGACGACTCCTTCGAACAGGATGTCCTGCAAGCGTCAGAACCGGTTCTTGTGGACTACTGGGCCGAGTGGTGCGGGCCGTGCAAGATGATCGCGCCGGTGTTGGACGAAGTGGGCAAGGAATACGCCGGACGCCTGACGGTGGCCAAGCTGAACGTGGACGAGAACCCCAAGACGCCGCCGCGCTACGGTATTCGCGGTATCCCGACGTTGATGCTGTTCAAGGGTGGCAACGTCGAGGCGACCAAGGTCGGGGCACTGTCGAAGTCCCAGTTGGCGGCCTGGCTGGACAGCAACCTCTGATCCGGGCAACGCCGGCTCGTGACCTCGTGGTGGCGTGATGGACGGAGTCGGAGTGAAGCGACGGGCGTCATGGTGAGCTGTTCGCTCGCTGGGTGCCGCCTGTCGCAGTTAACGAAATAGCACGTTTCCTGAAAAGTTTCCTTTCCCGGCCCGTCTCCCGGGCCGTTCCCTGAACGGTGCCGTTCCGGCCCATCGCGGCGCTCGCCGCCCATTCCGCACAAAACCCTATGAACCTGACCGCGCTTAAATCCACGCCGGTGGCCGAACTGGTGGCCATGGCCCAGGAAGCCCGCCTGGAAGGTGCTGCCCGGCAGCGCAAGGAAGAGATCATCTTTGCCCTGCTCAAGGCGCACGCCCGCAAGGGGGAGGACATCTTCGGCGAGGGTGTGCTGGAACTGCTGCCGGACGGCTACGGTTTCCTGCGCTCGAACACCAACTCGTACCTGGCGAGCCTGGACGACATCTACGTCTCGCCCAGTCAGATCCGCCGCTTCGGGCTGCGTACCGGCGACACCATCTCCGGCAAGATCCGCCCGCCCAAGGACGGCGAGCGGTATTTCGCGCTGCTGAAGATCGACCAGCTGAACTTCGAGCCGCTGGAGGCCGCGCGCAACAAGATCCTGTTCGAGAACCTGACGCCGCTGTTCGCCGACGAGCGGTTCACGCTCGAACGCGGCAACGGCACCACCGAGGACATCACGCCGCGCATCATCGACATGGTGGCGCCGATCGGCAAGGGCCAGCGCGGCCTGATCGTGTCGCCGCCGAAGGCCGGCAAGACCATGATGCTGCAGTCGATCGCCCATTCGATCACGGCCAACCACCCGGACATCTACCTGATGGTGCTGCTCATCGACGAGCGCCCGGAGGAAGTCACCGACATGCGGCGCACGGTGCGCGGCGAGGTC
>NZ_JBFJTF010000025.1:0-22163 GCF_041625615.1 Immundisolibacter sp.
CGGTGACATGGTCATTACCGCGCGCGCCGGCACGTCACTGGCGCAGCTGGAGGGCGTATTGGCCGAGTGTGGGCAGATGCTCGGCTTCGAGCCGCCGAGGTTCGGTGGTGGCGGCACGCTCGGGGGCGCCGTCGCCGCCGGCCTTTCCGGCCCGCGGCGACCGTGGGCCGGCGCCGCGCGCGACTTCGTGCTCGGCGCGCAGGTGATCAACGGCCGTGGGGAGTGGGTGCGTTACGGCGGCGAGACCATCAAGAACGTGGCCGGCTACGATCTGGCGCGGCTGTACGCCGGCTCGCTGGGCAGTTTCGGCCTGATGCTCGAGCTGTCGGTCCGTGTGCTGCCGGTGCCACAGACCGAGCTGACACTGGTGCTCGCGCCAGCCGAGCCACGCCAGGCCATGGTGGATTTGCAGCGACGGCCGTGGCCACTTTCGGGCCTGTGCCTGCTGGACGGGCAGCTTTACCTGCGTCTGTCCGGCACGGCTGACGGCGTGGCGGCGGCACGGGCGCATATCGGCGGCGAGGCGCTGGCCGAGGGCGCTGCGTTCTGGCGCGGGCTGCGTGATCTCGAACTGCCGTTTTTCCTCGGTGCGCAGGCCCTGTGGCGGGTGTCGCTACCGCCGGCGGCGCCGCCGCTCGATCTGCCCGGCAGCTGGCTGGAGGACTGGGGTGGGGCGCAGCGCTGGCTGCGTACCGATGCGTCGGCGCAGCAGGTACGTGCGGCCGCCGCTGCGGCGCATGGGCACGCCACCCTGGTACGTGGCGACCGCAGCGGCGGCGTGTTCCAGCCACTGTCCACGGCGGCGGCGACGGTTACCCGGCGCCTGAAGGCGGAGCTCGACCCGCGGGGCGTGTTTGCCGGGGGTCTGGTGCCGCTCGACTAGGGCAGGGACGGCGAGCCGGTAGAATGCCGCCTCACCCGCAACGCCGCGCTTGCCGCATGGACCAAGAACTTGCCCGTTTCCTCGGCCGCGCCGAGGCCCTGCTCGGCCGGCTCGAACCGCTGCTGCCCGAGCAGCCGCAGCCGATCGACTGGCAGGTCACGCAGGCCGCGCGCTGGCAGGCGCTGCCCGGGCGGGGCGGTGCGCTGGTGCCGATCGACCATCCGCAGCGGATGGTGCTCGATGATCTGTTCGGCATCGATCGCGCCAAGGCGGCGCTGGAGCGCAACACGCGTCAGTTCCTGGCGGGCGCGCCGGCCAACGATGCCCTGCTGTGGGGCAGTCGCGGCACTGGCAAGTCCTCGCTGGTCAAGGCCCTGCTGACGCGTCATGCTCCGGACGGCCTGCGCCTGATCGAGGTGGACAAGGACCATCTGGTCGAGCTGCCGCAGATCATCGCCGCCGTGCGTGATCTGCCGCAGCGTTTCGTGGTGTTCTGCGACGACCTGTCCTTCGGCGCCGACGAGCCGGCCTACAAGGCGCTCAAGGTGGCGCTGGATGGCTCGCTGGCCGGCGGACGCGACAACCTGTTGATCTACGCCACCTCCAACCGGCGCCACCTGTTGCCGGAGTACCAGGAGGAAAACGCGCTCACGCGCCACGTCGGCGAGGAGATCCACTTCGCCGAGGCGGTGGAGGAAAAGATCGCCCTGTCCGAGCGCTTCGGCCTGTGGCTGGCGTTCCATTCCTTCGATCAGGAGCGGTATCTGGACATCGTCCGGCACTGGCTGCGCCGTCTTGGCTGCGACGATGCGCCGGACCGCTGGCGCGAGGCGGCATTGCGCTGGGCACTGACGCGCGGCAGCCGCAGCGGGCGCAGCGCCCTTCAGTTCGCGCGCGACCATGCCGGTCGCCGTCGCCTGGGAGAGCCCTGATGCGGGTGCTGCCGGCTGCCGGGCTGCGGTTTGCCAAGATGCACGGTCTGGGAAACGACTTCGTGGTCATCGACGGCGTGCGTCAGGCGCTGACGCTGACGCCCACACAGGTGCAGGCCCTGGCCGATCGCCATTTCGGCATCGGCTGTGACCAGGTGCTGCTGCTCGAGGCGTCGGCCCGGCCGCAGGCCGATTTCACCTACCGCATCTTCAACGCCGACGGGAGCGAAGTGGAGCACTGCGGCAACGGCGCCCGCTGCGCCGCGCGCTTCGTGCGCGAGCAGGGCCTGAGCGACCGGGACACGCTGTGCTTCGACACCCTGGGCGGGCTGATCCGCCCACGCCTGCTGCCCGACGGGCAGGTCGAGGTGCAGATGGGGGTGCCGACGTTCACGCCGCCGGACATCCCGTTCGAGGCGCCCGCCGAGGCGCTGGACTATCCACTCGAGGTGGCCGGCGAGACGCTGCGCGTCGCCGCGCTCGCCATCGGCAATCCGCATGCGGTTTTGCAGGTGGCGGACGTCGACCGCGCGCCGGTGGCCACGCTGGGGCCGCAGATCGAACGCCACGCGCGCTTTCCGCGCCGCGTCAACGCCGGATTCCTGCAGGTGCTCGATCGCGGCGAGGGGCGCCTGCGCGTGTATGAGCGCGGCGTCGGCGAGACGCTGGCCTGTGGCAGCGGCGCCTGCGCGGCGTTCGTGGCCGCTGTACGCTGGGGCGTGTTCGATGCCGCGGCGCGCCTGCACCTGCCGGGTGGCACATTGGAACTGGCCTGGGCCGGCGCCGGTACGCCGGTGTACCTGACCGGCCCTGCCGTCACCGTGTTCGAGGGCACACTTTCCGTATGAAGAAAAACACCGCCAAGCCTGCCGCCGACGCCGACCAGGTCGCGGCCTACCTGCTGCTGAACCCGGATTTTCTGGAGCACCATCCGCAGGTGTTCGAGGCGCTGGACGTGCCGCATCCGACCGGCGGCGCGGTGTCGCTGGTGGAGCGACAGGTGGCGGTCCTGCGCGAGCGCAACCGGGCACTGACCGCCCGTCTGGACGCCGTGCTGGAGGCCGCCCATCGGCATGACGACCAGTACCGCAAGCTGCTGGACATGGCCGTGGCGCTGGCGGCCTGTGGCGATGTGCCGGCGCTGCTGCACGCGCTGGAACTGCACCTGAAGCGCGACTTCGGCACCGGCGCCATGCGCCTGCTGACGCACGCCGCGCCGGCAGCCGCGCCGCAGCTGGTGGCCGACTTCGACGTGGCGCCGTTCGCGGCGGATCTCGAGCATGGCCATGCCCGTTGCCTGCCGGCGACCGAGCTGGAGGGCGTGCAGCCGTTCCTTGGCGCCCAGACAGCCTCGGCGGCGGTGCTGCCGCTCGGGGGCAGCGCACCGGCGCTGCTGTTGATGGGGGCCGAGGATGCCGAGCGGTTCAGTCCGGAGCTCGGCACCCTGTTTCTCGATCGCCTGGCGCGTCTGGTCGGCGCCCACTGGCACCGACTGGCCAGCGGGTGAGCGCGGCGGCGCCGACGGTCGACGCATTCCTGGCGGCGCTGGCGCATCAGCGCCGCGCCAGTCCGCACACGCTGAGCGCCTACCGGCGCGACCTTGAACGCTGCACGCGGCTGTTGCCGCTGCTCGGTGCCGGAACGCTGGTCGAGCTGACGCCGGCGCAGATTCGCCGCCTGGTCAGTCATCTGGCGCGCGACGGCCTGTCCGGACGCAGCATTGCCCGTCTGCTGGCGGCGCTGCGTGCCTATTACCGTCTGGCCATCGACCACGGCGCCTTGGCCTCGGACCCCGCCGCCGGCATCACGGCGCCGAAAAGTCCGCGCCGGCTGCCGGCCACGCTGGACGTGGACCACCTGGCCCGTCTGCTCGATTTCGCCGCCGAGGATCCGTTGGCGCGGCGCGACCGCGCCATGTTCGAGGTGCTGTACTCGTCCGGCCTGCGTCTGGCCGAGCTGGTGGCGCTGGACTGCGGTGATGTCGACCTGGCCGACGCCAGCGCGCGGGTCACCGGCAAGGGCCGCAAGACCCGCATCGTGCCGGTCGGCGCCCGTGCCTGTGCCGCGCTGGCCGACTGGCTGGTGCTGCGTCGCACGCTGACGGCCGAGCCGGCGGCGCTGTTCGTGAACCGCCGGGGCGGACGGCTGTCGGCACGCGCGGTGCAGCAGCGCCTGCGGCACTGGGCCGACCGCCAGGGCATCGACCGGCGGGTCTACCCGCACCTGTTGCGTCACTCGTGCGCCGGGCATCTGCTGGAATCGTCCGGCGACCTGCGCGCCGTGCAGGAGTTGCTGGGCCACGCCAGCATTGCCACCACGCAGGTCTACACCCAGGTCGACTTCCAGTACCTGGCCCGGGTGTACGACGCCGCGCATCCGCGGGCGCGGCGGCGCTCGGGCTGACGGGGCAGGGGATTCGTCAGGAGATGTTTCGCTGGCGCGTGCTGCCGGCGCCCTGTCCGGCGAACGTGGTCAGCGCGTCCAGGTCGACGATCCGCACCAGCCGCCCGGTGACTTCCACCAGCCCGTCGCGCTGCAGCTTGCCGAACGCGCGGCTGACGGTCTCGGCGGCCAGGCGCAGGTAGGCGGCAATGTCCTGTCGCGACATGGGCAGGTTGAATTCGGTGGCCGAGAAGCCGCGGTGGGCAAACCGCTGCGACAGGTCCAGCAGCAGCAGGCCCAGGCGCCGCTCTGGCAGGTGGTCTCCGAGCGCCAGAAGCTGCTGCTCCTTGCCGGCGATTTCCTGGCTCATCAGCCGCATCAGCTGGTGTTGCAGCGCCGGCACGCGGGCCGCGGCGTGTTCGAGCAGGTCGAATGCCACCTCGCAGACGCTGGACAACTCCAGAGCCTGCGCGGTGACCTGGTGCTGGTGCTCGATCAGGCCGTCGAGGCCGATGATTTCGCCGGGCAGGTGAAACCCGATGATCTGCTCGCTGCCGTCGATTCCCAGGGTGAACGTCTTGATGGCACCGCTGCGCGGCACGTAGATGGCGCGGAACGGCTCATCGACGCGAAACAGGGTCTTGCCACGGGGGTGCGAGCGCGAGCGCGACACGATGTGTTCGAGCTCGGCGACGTCGGCGTCGCTCATGCCGCGCGGCAGGCACAAGTCGTGCAGATTGCAGGTGGCGCAGGAAGCCTTGAGCCCCCCAAGTGAAAAGACGTTGTCGGATGGGGTGTGGCCTGCCATGCGTTCCTGGGGGGGATGAGGAAACTGTATGCAAACCTAACATACGCTTGACGCTGCGTTGTCAGAACCGTGCCTCTCGGCGGTTCAGAAGCGGCGTATTCCTTCCAGCATCATGTTCACTGCGATCAGATTCAGTAGCAGGCCGGTCAGTTTCTCCAGCGCGTTGATGCCACGCGGCCCGAGCCAGGCGGCGATCTGTCGGCCTGCCAGGAAGGTTGCCAGGGTGACCAGCAGCGTACACAGCAAGGCCGCGGCCAGGTGCCACAGCGGCACTTGCTGTTGGGTGCGCAGCAGCATGACGGTGGCCACCGCTGCCGGTCCGGCGATGGCGGGCACGGCGATGGGCACCAGCAGCGGGTCGGCCGCGTAGCCTTCGTCGAAGGCTCCTTGCGGGCCGCCGTAGATCATTCGCAGTGACAGCAGGAACAGGATCACGCCGCCGCCGATGTACAGCGCTGCCTGGCCGATGCCGAACACCTGCAGCAGGCCGGCGCCGCCCCAGCCGAACAGCAGCAGCACGCCGAAGGCAAACAACGACTCGCGCAGCACGGCGCGGCGGTAGGCGGCGGCATCCAGGCGGCCGAGCGCCGACAGCACCAGGGGCAGGTTGCCGAACGGATCGGTGACCAGCACCAGCAACAGGACCAGTTCGGCCGCGTTCACGGTGTGGTGGCCGGCAGGTAGAGGGCCGGGTCCTGGCGGTAAAACAGCGCCAGTTGCTCGTACACCGCCGGGTAACCGCGCTGCAGGTCCCGCGGCGCGTCGAAGAACAGTTCGCTGGTCACCGCGAAAAACTCCGCCGGTGATTCGGCGGCATAGGGGTCGACCACGGTCGACAGCCGGCGCATGGCACGCCGGCCAAGGTCCCGGTACGCCGCCGCGAACGCGGCGCTCCAGGCACCGGGGTCCATGCCCGGGTGCAGGGGCGGGCGGCCGTTGGCCTCACCATCGAGTTGGTCGAGCTTGTGCGCGCACTCGTGCACGACGACGTTGTAGCCGTCGCCCTGGCCGGCGGCGGCGACGTCCGCGAGGGACAGGATCAGCGGCCCTCGCCCCCACGACTCGCCGCTGCGCCAGTCCTCGATCTGGTGCACCACGCCGGTCTCGTCCACTTCCTCGTAACGGCTGCGGAACTCGTCCGGGTAGAGCACCAGCGCATGCCAGCCGCGATACCAGTCGAGCCCGAGATTCAGGATCGGCAGGGCGGCCAGCAGGGCCAGGGCCAGGGTTTCGGTGGTGCCCAGATCCAGCTCGCCGATCGGTTCGATGCTTTTCTGTGTCAGCAGCGCCCCGGCGAGCAGCTGCAGGCGCTCGCGTTCGCCGGCAGGCCGCGGGGCGAGGATCGGCAACGCCAGGAAGGCGGCCTCCCAGTCGGCCTCAGGGATGGCCGGCGCTGGCCGCCGCCAGGCCTGCCACAGCCGGCGCAGCATGCCTAGCTGGCCAGCGCGGCGAGCTTGGTGGCCAGCTGCTGGTCGTCGTCGTGGCCGGGTTCTCCCCAGAACACGCTCAGTTCGCGTCGGCTCGCGGCGGGATGGCTGGCGCAGGCGAGCAGCACCCGCGCCAGGTCGGCTCGACCGATCCGGTAACGCATCTCGAGCGGCCAGTCGCGGTCGGTCAGGGTGAGTTCGTGCGCGCCACCGGGCTTGTCGTTGAGGATGCCGGCGCGCACGATGCAGTAGTCGAGGCCACTCGCCTTGAGGTACTCGCCCTTGTCGAGCGAGTGGTCGCGCAGGCCCGGCTTGACCCGGTTCAGGATGCGCATTCCGGTGGATGGCTGCGTCAGGCCGATGGTCGACAGCAGCACCAGCCGCCCCGTGAAGCCGCGTTGCTTGCAGGCCTCCACGGTATTGACCAGGCCGCCGTACATGACGGCGCGAACCTTCTCCCGGCTGGCGAACAGGCCGCGCCCGCCGATGCCGCCGGTGATGTCCACCGTGAACACGATGGCGCGCCACTGGGGGTCCACCGCCTCGACCAGTGTTTCCGGGCGGGTGACATCGCCATAAACGACGCCTGCCTGGCTGCCGAACAGGTCACGGCCCTTGTCCGGGTTGCGCGCCACGGCGATGGCCGGTCGGCCGGCGTCGATCAGCTGGCGCATGGCGTGCAGGCCGCTGCCGCGCGTGGCCCCGATGACGGCAATCGTGTCGGTCATGGTCTTCCCCCTCGGGAGCGGATGGGCAGGGAGATTGTAAGGAAATGCGCCTGCGTGCTGCCGATGATGGGGCACGCTGTGGCCGCCTGGCACTGGGTGGGGTGTTCGCGTCTGTCCGTCGGCCGGTGTTCGCACGTCGCTGTCGCGTGCATGGGCACGCGGCGTGATCGACCGTTCGTCCGCGCCGGATGGCCCGCACCGGGCCTGCGGGGCGGTCGGCGCGCGTCGCTCAAGCGTCGTTGCGAAGGCGGCGCAGCGCCAGACGCACGGCGGCCTGGCTGCATGGCCCGGGGTCGGTCAGGAGGGTGTGGCAGGCGGCAAGCACGGCCGCCTGCAGGGCGTCGTGCCAACTCGGGTCGGTGGACGGTGGGGTGTCGCGCACGTCGTGCGCGCCGGCACAGGACTGCGGCATGGCCAGGCTCCTTCCGGTTCTTCAGGACAACGGACCTGGCTTGCCGCGCGCAGGAGGAGAGAGGGATCCGCAGCTGGCTAACGTCCGGGGTCGATCATAACCCAAAGATAAGAATAATTGTCATTCGCGTTTCAAAAGGCGGTTTGGGTTGCCCCGTTCGGGGGTGCGCCGCCATGCGGGCTTGATGCCGGTCAAGAGGCGCCTGGGCGGTCTTTCGATACTGCGTGCTGTTCGCACCGACCGGTGTCGACATGCCGTTGTCGTGTGCCCGGGCGCGCGGCGACATACCCACACCACGGAGGGTTTCGCGTGAAAGACGTCACCAAGCTGATCCTGGAGGACGGCGCCGTCCAGGACCGCCGCATCTACTGGGATCAGGACATCTACGAGCAGGAGCTGGAGCAGATCTTTGCCCGCGCCTGGCTGTTCCTGGCGCACGAGTCACAGTTGCCGAAGCCGGGCGATTTCCTGACCACGCGCATGGGGGAGGACAACGTCATCGTCGCCCGCCAGCCGGACGGGAGCATCAAGGCGTTCATCAACTCCTGCCCGCATCGCGGCAACGTGGTGTGCCATGCCGACAGCGGCAACGCGCGCTCGTTCACCTGCGCCTACCACGGCTGGGCCTTCGGACTGGACGGCGACCTGGTTACCGTGCCGCTGGAGCACGACACCTACTACGACGCCATCGAGCGCCCGCGCTACGCCATGCACCCGGTGGCCAAGGTGGAAAGCTACAAGGGCCTGGTGTTCGGCACCTTCGACGCCTCGGCACCGTCGCTGCGCGACTACCTGGGCGACATGGCCTGGTACATGGACAGCTTCCTGGACGTGCCGGGTGGCGTGGAGCTGCTCGGTCCGCCGATGAAGTCGATCCTGAACTGCAACTGGAAGGTACCGGTCGAGAACTTCATCGCCGATGGCTACCACGTGGGCTGGGCGCATGCGGCGGCCCTGAAGGCCATCGAGTCGCCGCTGTCGCCGCTGGCCGGCAATCAGGCGTACGACGTCAACACCGGCCTGCAGGTGGCCACCCGGGGTGGGCACGGCTTCGGCGTCATCTGGGACGCGGCGGCGGCCATTCACCCGGACGGCGCGCTGTACCGCGACTGGATTGCCCAGCGCGAGCCGCTGGTGCGCGAGCACCTGGGCGAGTGGCGGGCGCGCTTCTACAACGGCCACTGGGACGCCAGCATCTTCCCGAACTGCTCGTTCCTGTACGGCACCAACACCTGGAAGCTGTGGCTGCCGGCCGGTCCGCACAACATCGAGGTGTGGACCTGGACGCTGGTCGAGAAGGACATGCCGGAAGCGCTGAAGCAGATGATGGTCGCCACCAACATGATGACCTTCGGCACCGCCGGCATGCTCGAGACCGACGACGGCGAGAACATGGAGCAGTGCACCGGCAGCAACCGCGGCTGGGTGACCCGCCGCGGCAAGCTGTATTCGGGCATGGGCCAGGTGCGTGAGGGCACCCACCCGGAACTGCCGGGCATCGTCGGCAAGGGCAGCGTGTGCGAGAGCTCCAACCGCGGCTTCTACCGCCGCTGGGCCGAGCTGATGAGCGGTCGCAGCTGGGAGGAGATCGCCCGCGAACCGCATTACGCACCCAACCGCCAGGTGGCCTGACATGAACGCACCCACACACGTCAAAACCCCGGCCAATCCGCGCTATGTCGACCGCGACACGCTGTTCGAGGTCGAGCGCTTCCTGATCCGCGAGGCGCGCATGCTCGACGAGGAGCGCTTTCGCGAGTGGTGGCACACGCAGCTGACCGAGGACGTGCACTACGTGCTGCCGGTGCGCGAGGTGCGCATGCGCGCCGACAAGAAGCCGGTCGGCAGCAACCCCGGCGCCTATGTGTTCAACGACAATTACCCGATGCTCGACATGCGCATCCGGCGCCTGGAGACCGGCCTGGTGTGGATGGAGGACCCGCAGAACTACATCCGTCGCTTCGTCAGCAACGTCGATGCCGCCTGGGCCGACGTGGCGGGCGAAGTGGATGCGTGGTCCAACTTCATCGTCTACCGCAACCGCCGTCAGCGGGACGAGACGGTGGTGTGGGGCACCAAGCAGTGCCGCCTGCGCAGGGTGGACGGCCAGTGGAAGCTGGCGCGACGCGTGATTCTGGTCGACCAGCGCGTGGTGCTCGACAAGAACCTGTACTTCTTCATCTAGACCACGGCGCCCGACGGGCGCGACCCAACCTGCCGACCGCCGGTGGTGTGAGCCGCACGCCACCGGCGGTTTGTTTTTGGCCGGTCGGTGCTTGAATCGGCGGCATACTGTCGGCATTTCCTACCCCTGTCCCGGCAGCACATCCGCAGGAGAGTCCATGCGTCTTTTATTCGTTGCAGCGGCCGCGCTGGTGCTGGCCGCCTGTACCCAGGAAACCCAGAACGAGATTGGCCGGGCGGTGAAGAACTGGACCGGTACCAACGGCGTGCTCGAGGTGTACTCGGGGGGTGAACTGGTGCGGCGCTTCATCGCGATCGACAAGCTGACCACCGCCTCCGGCACCAAGGACGGGCAGCCGCGCCCGTACCGCTTTGGTTACGGCGTGCTGGACGAGAACCTCAACGGCCGTCGCGACGACAGCGAGAAGAAGGTGTATTTCGAGATCAGCGATTACGCCACGCCGTACGTCTTCTACGAAAACCCACGTTGATGCAGGCTGAGCGCGACCTGCGCTGGATGGCGCAGGCGCTGGAACAGGCGCAGGCGGCGCAGGCGCTGGGCGAGGTGCCGGTCGGTGCCGTGCTGGTGCGCGAGGACACGGTGCTGGGTGTCGGCTTCAACCGGCCGATCAGCGGCTGTGACCCGACCGCGCATGCCGAGGTGGTGGCGCTGCGCGCGGCGGCCGCCGACGCGGGTAACTACCGCCTGCCGGGCAGCACCCTGTACGTCACGCTCGAGCCGTGCGCCATGTGCGCCGGTGCCATCGTGCAGGCGCGCGTGCAGCGGGTGGTGTTCGGCGCCCGCGATCCGCGGGCCGGGGCGGCGGGGTCGGTGTTCGACGTGTTCGGGGAGCAGCGGCTGAATCACCGCCCGGCGGTGACCGAGGGGGTCATGGCCGAGGCGTGCGGCGACCTGCTGCGCGCCTTCTTTCGCCGCCGGCGCGGCGCCTGAGCGCCGGCGGCAGCCGCGTCATTCCTGGAGGAAGTCCAGGCACAGCTTGTTGAACAGGTCCGCCTTCTCGTACTGCACCCAGTGACCGCATTGCGAGAACACGATCAGACGCGCGTTGTCGCATTCCTGCAGGATCTCCATGCCGGACTCGACCGGGCAGGCGCGGTCGTCGCGGCCCCACAGCACCATGGTCGGCAGTGTTTTCAGCAGGTGCAGGCGCGGACGCAGGTCGTCGATGGACAGGGTCTGGAACACCCGTGGCGGCTGCGTGCAGGCGACCTCGTAGCGCTCGTCGACCAGCTGGTCGGTGACGTCGTCGTTCGAGTACGCCATGTACTCCAGGAAGCGGCGCAGCTTGTCCTTGCTGAAGCCGCCTTCTTCCTGGCCCAGTTCCTTCAGCTTCTGGATGGCCGGCATGGCCAGATAGCGTTCCATCGGGCCGATGCCGCCGGGACCCATGACCACCAGTTTCTTCACCCGCTGCGGAAAGTCCTGGGCGAAGCGGATGGCCATGGCGCCGCCCATGGAGTTGCCGACCAGCGTCACCTGCTTCAGCCCGAGCTGGTCCAGCAGCTTGACCAGGCAGTCGACCAGGGTCTGGAAGTCGAAGTTGCCGTCGGCCGGCTTGGACGACAGACCGTAGCCGAAGGCGTCCGGCGCGATCGCGCGGTAGCCGGCGTCGGCGAACACCTGCAGGTTGCGCTGCCAGTTGGTCCAGCCGCCGGCGCCCTGGCCGCCGCCGTGCAGGAAGATGACCGGGTCGCCGCTGCCCACGTCGTGGTAGTGCAGCCGGTTGCCATTACCCATGTCAGCGTAGTTGGCGACGGTGTTGTGTTGATATTCCATGGTTTCCTCCAGGGGGCGCGGTCTGGTCCGGAAGGGCCAGGGCGGCCTAGTCGTTGTCGGTGAAGGGGTCGGTGCTGTTGTCGACCAGGTGACGCAGTTCCTTGCCCGGTTTGAAATGCACCACATAACGCTCCCCCAGTGGCACCGGCGCACCGGTTTTGGGGTTGCGCGCCAGTTTTGGACGCCGATAGTGCAGGCTGAAGCTGCCGAACCCGCGGATCTCGATGCGTCCCCCGTGGCTCAGGGTGTCGATCATCTGCTCTTGCAGCAGCTTGACTGCCAACTCCAGATCCCGGGCCGACAGGCCCTCGATGTCCTGCGCCAGCAATGCGATGAGTTCGGAACGGACCACTGCGAAAAGGCTCTTGGTTGCTTCTTGGTGGGGCGATGGCGCGGCGCCGCCGGCGGATTCTAAAGCCAACTCAATCAGTTGTGGACTGCGATCAAGTGTGCTGGCACCGCCGGCCGGAGCGGCTTGCTACCATGACGCCATAAAAACACTCTCGGAGGTTGTCGTCATGTCCACCGCTTCTCTTGATGTTCGCAAGGTGTTGGTGCCGCTGGATTTTTCCGACCCGTCACAGCGTGCCATGCAGTATGCGCGTCGGTTTGCGGAGCCGAGCCAGGCCGAGCTGATTTTGCTGTACGTCATCGAGCCGGTGGCGTATCCGGCAGAACTGGGCGTGGTCATCAACCTGGATGCGGACCTGACTGAACGGGCCCAGAGCGAACTGCAAAAATTGCGCGAACAGCATCTGGGCGACTACTCGAATGCCCGCTGCCTGGTACGCAGCGGGGTGGCCGATACCGAGATCGTGACGTGCGCCGGGGACGAGCAGGTGGACCTGATCGTCATCGGTACGCACGGGTTTTCCGGGCTCAAACATTTGCTGCTGGGCAGCACCGCCGAGCGGGTGGTGCGCGACGCGAAGTGCCCGGTGCTGACCGTGCGTCACCATACGGACGACGACTGACACCGCAGCCGGCCGGCGCTCAGCCGGCGCGGCGGGGCACGCGCTGCACCACCACGGCGGCCAGAACCGCCGCCACCGTGAGCAGCAGGATTCCCGGGCGGTAGCTTTGCGTCGCCTCCAGCAGCCGGCCGAGCACCGCCACGGTGATGAAGCTGCCGAGTGCGCCGGCCGAGTTGACCACGGCGATGGTGACGGCCGCCATGTTCGGTGCGACTGCGCCGGTGACCAGCCCCCAGAAGCAGCTGAAGGCGGCACCGGCACCGGTCAACGCCACCAGCATGCCGGCGAAGACCATGGGCACGCTGTCGGCGTAGGCCATGATGACGTAGCCGACGGCGGCGAGCAGCGCCCCGGCGGTGACATGCCAGTGGCGTTCCCGGCGCCGGTCCGAGTGGCGTCCCCAGCCGACCAGGGCCAGCCCGAACAGCAGATATGGCAGGCCAACCACCCACCCGACGGCTGTGGCGCTCAGCGGGGCGTCGATGGCCTGCACCAGCTTCGGGCTCCAGAAGATGATGCTCGAGAAGGCGCCGAGGAACAGAAAGTAGGCCAGCGCGAGCATCAGCACCGTCGGGTGCAGCATCTGCCGCAGCAGTCCGTGCGCGATGATGGGCGCGGCGCCGCGTTCCTCCTGCAGGGTTTGCTCCAGCCAGTTGCGCTGTGCCGGTGTCAGCCAGTGGGCCTGGGCCGGCCGGTCGGGCAGGATGAACAGCACCACCATGCCGAGCAGCACGGTAGGCACGCCTTCGACGATGAACAGCCATTGCCAGCTGGCCAGTCCGGCCAGCCCGCCCATGCCGTCCATGATGGCGCCGGACAGCGGGCCGCCCAGCAGTCCGGCCACGGCCAGCGCCAGTGCGAACTGGCCGATGGCGGTGGCCCGGTCGCGGTCGCGGAACCAGTAGGTGAGGTACAGGATGATGCCGGGGTACAGGCCCGATTCGGCCACGCCCAGCACGAAGCGCATGACGTAAAACTCGAACGGCGTGCTCACCGTGGCCATGGCGGCAGATACCGCGCCCCAGATGAGCATGATGCTGCCGATCAGTCGCCGTGCTCCGATGCGTTCGAGCAGCTTGTTGGCCGGTACCTCGAACAGGAAGTAGCCGAAAAAGAACAGCCCCGCGCCCATCCCGTAGATGGCGTCCGAGAACCCCAGGTCCTCGTTCATGGTGAGGGCGGCGAAGCTGACGTTTACCCGGTCCAGGTGGGCCAGGATGTAAATCAGGATCAGTAACGGGATCAGCCGCAGGGTGACCTGCCGTCGTACACCCTCAGCGAACAGCCGCTCCTGGTCGGTCATGATGCTCCCCCCGATGTGTTTTTCTGGTGCCGGCGTGGCGCCGGGGCGGGCATGATACCCGCCCCGGGGGCGAGCCGAAGTACGCCGGAGGGCGCTGTGGGGCGTCAGGCGCGGATGATGGTGCTGCGACGATGCTCGTCTTCCGGGAAGGCCCGTCCGGTCATCAGCGTGCCCCAGATGTGCTCGAACACCAGGCCCGGCTGGCCGGGGGTGGTGCCGGAGCGAAAGTACGTGTGTCCCTTGGGGGGATCGTAGGCGGTGTTGACGTCGTCACAATCGACCGAAAAGACGTTGCTGGGGGTCAGCAGGATGTCCTCCGGCCCGGTATGGCCGAGGCGGCGCGAGGCGATCTTGTTCTTCAGGTTGGCCACCTTGCTGGAGCGCAGGGCCATGTCGTCCGAGGCGAAATACACCACCACGTTGCGCGAGGCGTGGCTGATCAACTCGCCGGTTTCACCCTTGTGTATGGACTCGTTCTCGATGTCTGCCGCCACCAGGTAGGTGTTGCGGAAGATGAGGGGCACGCCATTGGGCAGGTCGTACTTGTTCCATGCCCACAGCGTTTCGCGCAGTACCCGGTTGCCCATGGAGTGCGCCAGCACGTTGATGCGCTTCAGGCACGGGTCTTCGGTCGGGTTGCGGGCGCCGTCCTCGCGCCACGCCAGAAAGTGGCCGAGCACCCGCGACAGCGAAAAGGCACTGGCGTCGGCAGCCTTCTGGTCGTCCCAGTAGTCCTTGACCAGGCCAAGGTCGTCGTCGCAGGGCCACACCACCGGCAGGACCAGCACTTCATGCTGCTTTTTGGCGTCGCACAGGGCCTGGAACTCGGCCGCGGCCGCGAACACCGCCTCCGGCAGGTTGGAGTAGCCATGGATGTAGATCAGCAGTTGGCGGTATGGCGAGGCCTTCAGCTCAGACATGAGGTTGAAGCCGCCGATCTCCTCGCAGCTGCCGTCCGGCAGCCGCCGGCAATAGAAGACCGAGTTGGCGGCGGCGTTGTTCTTGAGGTCGAACTCAAAGCGTCGGCCGACGCGCGTGCGGATGCTCTGGGTCGGAAAGCGGTTGGTAATGAATAGCATCTGCCACCTGTGCTGTGTGAGTGAGCAGGGGCCGAGTGTGCCGCCGCAGCCTCGTCGTGGCTGTGACCCGCTGCACACCTTGTCCGGTCCCGAGATGGCCCTGCTATGAACAAGCGTTTATCATCCGGCCAGCGGCGCTGGCGCCGATCCGACACACGTGTTCAGTGCTCGCAGGCACAGGAAGGAGACGGTTGTGCAGGCTCCCGATAATGCGGTGGACGAGGCAGGCCGCCTGGATGCGCTGCATTCGCTCAATGTGCTCGATACCGACCCCGAGGAGCGTTTCGACCGCCTGACGCGCACGGCCCGGCGGTTGTTCGACGTGCCCATCGCGCTGGTAAGCCTGGTTGACGCGAACCGGCAGTGGTTCAAGTCCTGCATGGGGCTGGGCGTGCGTGAAACCCCGCGGGACGTTTCGTTCTGCGGGCACACAATCCTCGGCAACGACGTGTTCGTCATTACCAATGCCTGCGAGGACCCGCGGTTCGCGGACAATCCGCTGGTCACCGGCGAGCCGCACATCCGTTTCTATGCCGGATGTCCGTTGACGGGTGGCGGTGGCCACAAGCTGGGTACGTTGTGCGTCATCGACTCGCGGCCGCGCGAATTCGGACCGGACGATGCGGCGGCGCTGAAGGACCTGGCGGCGATGGCGCAAAGCGAGTTGACCGCGATGCGGATGGCGACCGAGGATGCGTTGACGGGCATTTTGAATCGGCGCGGTTTCGAGATGCTCGCGCAGCAGGCGCTGTCGATGTGTCTGCGGCAGGGTTCGGCGGCGACACTGCTGTTCTTTGATCTGGACAAGTTCAAGCAGGTCAACGACACCTACGGTCATGCCGCCGGCGATCATCTGTTGCAGCGCTTCGCTGCGGCACTGGCCAAGTCGCTGCGCGATTCCGACGTTTGCGGTCGCCTCGGTGGCGACGAGTTCGTTGCGCTGTTGACCAATACCGATAAGCGGGCCGCCACCGAGGTGGTGGCCAAGGTGCGCGCGGTGTGCGCCGCGGCCCAGGTGGACCCCGGCGAACCGAGCATCGCGTTCTCGCACGGGGTCGTTGAGTTCGATCCCGAACGCCACGCGTCGATCGCAGGGTTTCTCGCCGATGGCGACGCCAAGATGTACGCCATCAAGCGCAGCCGGTGATGCGCGGCGTCGGCGAGTGGCAAGCGCCACGGCTTTTCACCGCCGGCTGGCAGGCGGCGTGTCGGCGGAGCGTCACCGCTATCGGGCGGGAATGCGGCCACATGGTCGGTCAGACGGTCGGTCAGCTGTGCGGCAAGTTGTGCTGACGGCGCATTGAAGCCGGCGTGCCCAGGCAGCCGGCATCTGGCAGCGGCGGGGCGGCAGCTTCAGGGTGACTGCTGACCATCCCGTGCGAGCGGGGTCGGCAGTCGCCGTGCCGAGGGGGAGACGAAATGTGTCAGGAAGTCGCTCACGCGGTGCAGCTGGCGCTGTCGCGCCGTGGCCTGCTCAAGGCCGGCATCGGCGTCGGGGCCGCCGCCGCGGCCGTGTTGCTGGGCGGGCCGGCGGTGGTGCAGGCGGCACCGGCGCCGGCCGACACCGCGGCCGATTTCGACACCCGGCTGACGCTGCTCGGCACGGCCGGGGGGCCGGCCTGGTTTCCCGGCAGCACGCGCCGGGGCATTGCCAGCGCCCTGCAGGTGGGGGAACACACGTACCTGATCGACTGTGGCGACGGCGCCGCCGGGCAACTGGCCGCGGCGCTGTTGCGCGGCAACGGGCAGGCGCACCCGTTCCGGCTGCTGGAGCCGCTGCGGGCCATCTTTTTCACGCACCTGCATTCCGACCACGTGGTCGACTACAACAACGTGCTGCTGCAGGGCTGGACGGCGGGGCTGGGACGCATCCGGCCGGTGCAGGTGCTGGGGCCGGGTCCGCGCGGCGAGTTGCCGCCGGTGTTTCAGGTGCCCGGCCGTCCACGGGCGGCGCCGGCGGCGGTGTTCCCCGAGTCACCCACCCCGGGTACGGTGCAGATGACGGACGGCATTTTTCGCGCCTTCGCCACCGACCTGAACGACCGCATTCGCGACTACCTGTGGCCGGATCTGCGCACGCTGGTGCAGGTGCAGGACATCCGCCTGCCGGACATCGCCGCCTTTCGCAGTCCCAACCAGACACCGACGCCGGACATGGAGCCGTTCGAGGTCTGGGCCGACGAGCGGGTGCGCGTCAGCGCCACGCTGGTGGCGCATGCGCCGGTGTTCCCGTCGTTCGCCTTCCGATTCGACACGGCGGACGGCGCGGTGGTGTTTTCGGGCGACACCGGACCGTGCCGGAACCTGGTGCGCCTGGCGCGCGATGCCGACGTGCTGGTGCACGAGGTGATCGACGTGGCGTGGGTGGAGCAGCTGTTTCCGGCGCCGCGCGACGAAGCGGCCGACGCGCTCATGCACCACCTGCTGTCGGCGCACACGTCCATCGAGGACGCCGGGCGGGTGGCCGAGCAGGCCGGCGCCAGGACGCTGGTGCTCAGCCACGTGATTCCGCACAACCTGGGGGATCAGCGCCTGCGCGAGGCGGCGCGTCACTATTCGGGCCGGCTCATTCCCGGTCACGACCTGGCAGCCATCGGGATTGGCCGCCGGCGGGCGGCGTGATGTCGCCGGTGGCCGTCTGACGGTCAGGGCAAAAGAACGATGCGGTCCTGTGGGCCCGGCGCGACGCCGGCCGGATTGGCGGCGAAGTACGCTTCCAGCGCGTCCAGATCCTGCGCGCCGCCCAGCCGGCCGGTGCCGGCGCGCAGCACGTAGAACTGGTCGCCGCCGTCGGCCAGAAAGCTGTTCACGGTGATGCGATAGCCGGCCGCCGGGTCCAGCGGCGTGCCGTCGAGCAGGATCGACGCCGGGTCGACGTTGTCGCACGGCGTGCCTTTTTCCTTCCAGGCGTAGGTGAAGCCGTTCGACACCTGCAGGATGCGGTTGGACGGCTGACCGGCCGGCGGCGCGTCGGCCGGGTAGCCGGCGGTGCAGCCGGTGAACTGCTGTTCGAGCAGGGTGTGGATCTGCGTGCCGGTCAGCGTCATGGTGACCAGCGAGTTGCCGAACGGCTGCGCGGTGAAGGCCTCGCCATAGGTGACGTTGCCGTCGGTCTTGCCGGGCGCGCTGTACGGCAGGTCGGCACGAATGCCGCCGGGGTTCATGAAGGCCACCACCGCGTCGCCGAAGCCGGCATCGTCGGTGGCGTCGAGCTGCGCGTCGGCAATCACGTCGCCCAGCGCCGACTCGCCGGCGCTGTTGGCGCTGCGGCCGAGCGTGGCGGTGATGGTGCCGATGACCCGGTTCCTGGGGCCGTCCGCCAGCGCCACGTAATTGGCCACCAGTGGTGTCAGTCGTGGCGACTGCGGCACGTCGGCGTCGTTGGGTATGGCCACGTTGCGGGCGCTGACGGCGGTGACGTCGTGCCGGCGGGTGTCGAGGGTGAGGTCGATGTCGGTCACCAGGCGGCCGAAGGCGCCGGCCGAGGTCACGCGCACCGGCTGGCCGTCGCGGTTGTCGATCAGGCAGTTGTAGGCCCGGTGCGTGTGGCCGGAGACCACCAGGTCCACCTCGCCGTGCAGGCGGTTGACGATGTCCACGATGGGTCCGGACACGCCGTCGCAGGCGTTGCTGCCGCCCGAGGCGAGGCCGCCCTCGTGGATCAGCACCACGATGGCGCGGATGCCCTGGCCGCGCAGCGTGCCGATCAGCGCGTTGGCCGTGTCGGCCTCGTCGCGGAACGCCAGACCCGTCACGCCGGACGGGGTGACGATGGTCGGCGTGCCTTCCAGCGTCATGCCGATGAAGGCCACCTTGTTGCCCAGAAACTCCTTGACGCCGTAGGGCGGGAACAGGGGGTCGCCGCTGGCGGTGTCCACCACGTTGGCCGCCAGAAACGCGAACGCGGCGCCGGCGAACTGGCCGTTTTCGAGGTCGTCCGTCAGGCCAAGGCCGGTGTACGGGTCGGTGGGATGGTTGCCGCCATGCTGCATGCGCAGCAGCTCGTCGCGGCCGTCGTCGAACTCGTGGTTGCCGACGGCGTTGAAGTCGATGCCGATGCGGTTCATCGCCTCGATGGTCGGTTCGTCATGGAACAGCGCCGACACCAGCGGGCTGGCGCCGATCAGGTCGCCGGCGGAGACCACCGCATGCTGCGGATTGGCGGCCCGCAGCTGGTCGATGACGGTCGCCAGGCGCGCCACGCCGGGTGTGCTGCCGGCGGCCTCGAGGTTGCCGTGGAAGTCGTTGAAGGCAATCAGCTTCACCGTCAGCCGCTCGCCCACGCCGGAGCGCCGAGCCTGGGCGATCAGGCGGGCGCGGTCGGGCGCCGGCAGCGCGCCGGTGCGCAGGGGGTCGTGCGTCACCTGCGTCACATGGCGCACAAATTCACCCTGGCTGCCCCAGGGGTCCTCGTCGCGAATCAGCCCGTCCAGCGTCTGACAGCCGTCGCCGAGCATGCGGTCGGCCACGCCGGTGTCGTGGTCGCCGAAGGTCACGTTGCCGTCCGGCGCGACACAGGCCGCCAAAGTCTGCGACGTGATCAGGCCGGCGAGCAGCAGGGCGGCGCAGGGGATTGCGTTGTTCATCAGACCCTCCCGACAGTGCAAGCGAGGCCGCCGCACCGTGGACGGCGCGGCGGGTGTCGGGACCGGATGCTAGGCAGCGGACTTGACGGGGCGCGGTCAGGGGCGTGACAGAATCGCGACCGCGGATGAGAGGGCGCGGCCCGGCGCCGCGCAATCGTGGCGGGGGCGTGCTTGTTGCCGATCCGATCGGGCGCGGCAAGGCGCCGTGACGGGGCTCAGCGCACCGCGGACAGCCAGTGCGCGTACGGCGGCGGCAGCACCCAGGCGGGCCTTTCGATGCCCAGCGCGCGCGCCGCCTGGTAGGTCCAGTGCGGGTTGGCCAGGTGCCCCTTGCCGACCAGCACCTGGTCCATGAGCCCGTCGTGCAGCACCTGTTCGGCGACGGCGGGATCGCCCAGGTTCCAGGCGCTCGACACCGGGATGTCCGCCTCGCGCCGCACGCGCCCGGCAAACGGTGCCAGAAACGCGGGCTGGCCCCACGGAACCTTGGATCTGGGCGAACTGAAGGCGCCGCTGACGCTGAGCAGGTCCAGCCCGCCGGCCTTGAAGCGGCGCGCCAGTTCGATGGATTCGGCCAGGGTTTCCTCGTCCCGGCCGTCGAATTCCACCACGCCGAAGCGCACCGTCAGCGGCAGCCGCTCCGGCCACACCTCGCGCACCGCGGCCAGCGTTTCCAGCAGAAAACGGCAGCGGTTGTCGAAGCTGCCGCCGTAGGCGTCCGTGCGCTGGTTGGCGTGCACCGAGAAGAAGCTCTGTGCCAGGTAACCGTGCGCGAAATGCAGCTCCAGCCACTCGAAGCCGGCCTCCAGGGCGCGGCGGGCGGCGGCGGCAAAGTCGCCGCGCACGCGGGCGATGTCTTCCGGCGTCATGGCCTGCGGCACCTTGGGCAGGTGGGCGCCGAAGGGCAGGGCGGACGGCGCCAGGGTCTGCCAGCCGCGCGGGTCGCTGTCCGGAATGTGGTCGTCACCTTCCCACGGCCGGTTGGCGCTGGCCTTGCGCCCGGCGTGGGCAATCTGGATGCCCGGCACCGCGCCGCCGGCCTTGATGGCGTGCACGAGGGGCACGAAGTCCTGCGCCAGGTCGTCGTTCCAGATGCCAGTGCAGCCGGGCGTGATGCGTCCCTCCGGCGACACGGCGGTGGCTTCCACCACCACCAGCCCGGCGCCGCCGCGCGCCAATGCCGCCAGGTGCACGCGGTGCCAGTCGTTGACCCGCCCGTCGACCGCCGAGTACTGGCACATCGGCGGCACGCCAATGCGGTTGCGAACGGTGACGTCCTTGAGCGTGAAGGGTTGAAACAGTGCGGCCACGGTTGGCTCCGGTCTGTCTGGTGGGGCGCAGGCGTGCTGCGCGTCGAAATGGCGGCAAAGCGTACACGTCTGTGACGATTCGCCAAGCGGGGGGAAGCTGAGGGGGGCGATGGGCGTGGGCGTGCGGCGCGCCAGATGCCCGCGGGCGCGGCGCCTGCCGTGGAGGCTGTGCCGTACGGTATCCGGTAGGGGCAGGGGCAGGGGCGATCGGCGTGCCGGATGCTCAGCGCGCAAGCCGGATCTGGCCACAAGTTCAGCGTGAGGGAATATCCGCGACCAGGGCGTCGCGCAGCTGCCGCAGCAGGGCGCCGCCATCGCCGCGGAACGACGAGCCGTGCATGCAGGCCAGCAGCCGTGGCTCCAGGTCGGCGAGCCGGTTCACGATGTCGCCGGCATTGCAGACCGGCGCGAAGGGGAAGACTTGCCGCATGGCCTCGCTGGGAGCCCAGATGGACGCCGGCGAATCGGTGATCGGCGCCACGTCGTTTCCCGGCTGGCTGAACAGGTCGCCGCACAGCAGCACCCGGTCGGTTTCGTCGAACAGGTAACCGCATTCCATGTTGTGCGGTACGTGCGGGGCGTCGACCCAGCGCACCGTGCGCCGGCCCAGGCACAGCGTCTCGCCATCGGCCAGCGCGCGGGGCGGGCGATCGGCCAGGTCGTCGATGGACACCATGGCTGCCACCTGGCTGCACAGGGGCTGGGCCTGCGGCGCCACGGCGAGCCAGTCGTTGAGGGCACCGCTTTCGTCCGCCTCCACGTGCGAAAAGGCGATCCAGCGCAGCCGCGTCGGGTCCATGACCTGCCCCAGTGACGCCAGGATGCCGGGGAAAAGCCGTCGGGGTCCGGTATGGAACAGCAGCGGCTCGCGGTCCAGGAGCAGGAACTGGTTGAACGTAAAGCCCCCGGGCATCACGTCCGGCGGCACGGCCGTGCTGATGCGAAACAGCCCGGGGGCGATTTCATCGATGTCCGTGCCGATTCTGGTGGCGCTGGTGGACATGGCACGCTCCTTCGGTGGCCCATGCGCGGTGGGCCGCTCGACATGCCCCATCGGGCAGGCGTCGGCCGCTCTGGCCAGCATAGCGCGGGCGCGGGGCGGGCGATCGTGCGTCACGACGCTTTCTCGCCGGCACGCGTATCCCGCTCCGCGGGTCACGGCGCCAGCGTTACAGCTGCGCCGCGTCGCCGCCGTCATGCCGGTTGCCGCCCGCCCGCCGCGCCAGGGTGCGTCGCCGCCACACGATCACCGCCACAAGCAGCAGGCAGGCCACGCCGACGGCGGCCGGAAACAGCACGGTGGTCAGTGAGTACGCCTCGAGCGCCAGGATGACGATGGCGTTGCGCGCCGCTGCCA
>NZ_JBFJTF010000026.1:0-21915 GCF_041625615.1 Immundisolibacter sp.
CTGCGCGGCGCCTGGGCACAGGGCGCGCAGGCGGTGGCCGTGACGGCCCAGCAGGCGGAACGGATCGTGCAGGTGGCCGCTGGTCAGGCGCTGCAGGTCGGCGAGCGGGAATTCTGGAATGCTTGTTGCGTTCACTCAGCTGACGGGATGTTGGTGGCGGCGTGGGGCATGGTATCAATCGCGGTAAACGGGCCTGTCAACGAACAGTGGAGGAGTCGACGCATGAACGGTGCCAGCCGTCCCGAGCGCTTCATCAGTGAACTCACGCGTGACACGCTGGCATTGGTCCTGGCCGGTGGCCGTGGCAGTCGCCTGGAGCAGCTCACCCTGTGGCGCGCGAAGCCGGCGGTGCCGTTTGGCGGCAAGTTCCGCATCATCGATTTCCCGTTGTCGAACTGCGTCAACTCCGGCATTCGCCGCATCGGCGTGCTGACCCAGTACAAGGCGCATTCGCTGATCCTGCACATCCAGCGCGGCTGGGGCCACTTGAGTGGCCAGTTCGGCGAGTTCGTGGAGCTGTTGCCGGCCCAGCAGCGGCTGGAGACATCCTGGTATGCCGGTACCGCCGACGCGGTGTGGCAGAACCTGGACATCATTTCGGCCCACAACCCCGAGTACGTGCTGATCCTGGCGGGTGATCACATCTACAAGATGGACTACGGCCCCATGCTGGCCGCCCATGTCACGCGCGAGGCCGACGTGACGGTGGGGTGTTTCGAGGTGCCGGTGGCGGATGCCAGGGGCTTCGGCGTGATGGCGGTTGACGAGGATCTGCGCATCAGCAGCTTCATCGAGAAGCCGCCCGAGCCACCGTCAATTCCCGGTCGCGAGGGTGTGGCCCTGTGCTCGATGGGCATCTACGTGTTCAACAGGCGGTTTCTGTTCGAGCAGCTGTACAAGGACGCCGACACGCCGCGTTCGCAGCACGATTTCGGGCGCGACATCATTCCCGCGCTGCTGGAGCGTTACCGTGCCTTCGCTTACCCGTTCGTGGACACGCAGACGGGCGGTCAGGCCTATTGGCGGGATGTCGGAACGCTCGATGCCTACTACGCCGCCAACCTGGACCTGGTGGAGGTGACGCCGGAATTGAATCTCTACGACACCGACTGGCCGATCTGGACCCTGCAGGAGCAGGTGCCGCCGGCGAAGTTCGTGTTCGACGATGACGGACGGCGCGGCATGGCTGTGGACTCGGTGGTGAGCGGCGGCTGCGTCATTTCCGGCGCGTCGCTGCGCCGCTCGCTGCTGTTCACCAATGTGCGTGTCGAGGCCGGCACGCAGCTCGACGAGTGTGTGGTGCTGCCGCAGGTACACATCGGCGAAGGGTGTCGCATCCGTCGCGCCATCATCGAGCGTGGCTGCGTGGTGCCCGCCGGCACGGTGGTGGGCTATGACGCCGAGGCGGATGCCCGGCGCTTCAAGGTGACACCGGGGGGCGTCACGCTGGTGATCCCGGAGATGCTCGGCCAGGCGCTGCACCATGCCCGCTGAGCGACGTGCCGGCCTGCTGCTGCACCCGACCTCGTTCCCCGGGCCATTCCCCCGCGGTGATCTGGGGCATCAGGCTTATCGGTTCGTCGAGTTTCTCGCGGCGACCGGCTGTGCCGTGTGGCAGATGCTCCCGGTGGGACCCACCGGCAACGGCAGCAGCCCGTATCAGTCGACGTCCAGTCATGCGGGCTGCCGGGAGCTGATCAGCCTCGACTGGCTGCGCGACCGCGGCTGGCTGGACACGGTCGATCCCGCCCGGTCGCGGGACGCGCATCTGCGGTCGGCAGCCACGGCATTTGCCGCCCGTCCGGCGGCCGATTACCCGGATTTCTGCGCCCGCGAGGCGCACTGGCTGGACGATTTTGCGCTGTACACCGTGCTCAAGGCACAGCACGGTGGCAGTGGCTGGACACGCTGGCCCGATCCGTTGCGCCGGCGTGATCCGGACGCGCTGACGGCGGTCCGCGAGCGCCTGAACGCCCAGATGCAACGCGTCCGCTTCGAGCAGTACGTGTTTTTTACCCAGTGGCAGGAGCTGCGTGCCTACGCACATCGACACGGCGTTCAGCTGTTCGGCGACATGCCGTTGTTCGTGGCCCATGACAGCGCCGACGTGTGGGCGACGCCGCAGGCCTTTTTACTGGACGCCGATGGACAGCCACAGTTCGTTGCTGGTGTGCCGCCGGACTATTTTTCCGCCGACGGTCAGCGCTGGGGCAACCCACAGTACCGGTGGGATTGGCACCAAGCCGGCGACTTCGCCTGGTGGCGCGCCCGTATCGGTACGCTGGCCCAACGCTTCGACCTGCTGCGCATCGACCACTTTCGCGGCCTGCAGGCGGTATGGATGATCGCCGCCGATGCGCCGACGGCGGCCAACGGCGTCTGGCAGGAAACGCCGGGCCAGGCACTGCTGACGGCGATCCGGCAGGCGTTCCCCGACCTGCAGCTGGTGGCCGAGAATCTCGGGATCATCACACCGGAGGTCGAGGCGCTGCGCCGTCGGTTCGGCCTGCCGGGCATGGTGGTGCTGCAGTTCGCCTTCGAAGGTGATGGCAGCAACCCGCACCTGCCCCACAACCACGCGCGCGATGACCTGGTCTACACCGGCACGCACGACAACGACACCACGTTCTCCTGGTTCACGGCGGCACCACAGGCCGTGCGCGAGCGCGCCCTGGACTACCTGGGGCGGCCAGGGGAGGACATGCCCCTGCCCATGATCCGGGCGGCGCTGGGGTCGGTGGCCGACCTGGCCGTGCTGCCGGTCCAGGACCTGCTGGGTCTGGACGGGCGCGCGCGCATGAACACCCCTGGCACGCTGCACGGCAACTGGCTGTGGCGTTTGATGCCCGGTCAGTTGACGGGCCCGGCGGCCGAGCGCCTGCGCGGGCTGCTGGCGTTGTACGGGCGACTGTGAGCGCATCGCTACGCGGCGCAGTGTGATCTGGTGCACAGGCGGCAGTGGGTCGCTTCCCAGGCGAAGGCATGATGAACCGGCCCGGCCGTGGTCGGGTGCCGAGCCATCGTTACTGCGGACAGCCGCGCCTGGGGGGCACTCATGCCACGTGCCGTCGACGACAAATGCCTTGATCTGGTGCGCCGGTTCGAGGGATTGCGCACCGAAGCCTATCGTTGCCCCGCCGGGCTGTGGACGATTGGCTACGGTCATACCGGCGACGTGCAGCCGGGCCAGCGCATCAGCGCCAGCCGGGCGGAACGGCTGCTGCGAGATGACCTGGCCGCCTGCGCGGCGCAGGTCGAGGAACTGGTGCGGGTGCCGCTGCTCGACGGGCAGTTCGGTGCATTGGTCAGCTTCGTGTTCAACGTCGGCGCCGGCAGCCTGCGCAGCAGCACGTTGCTGAGGCGTCTGAACAGCGGCGATTACGAGTGTGTTCCAAGCGAGCTGGCGCGATGGGTCAAGGCCACCGATCCGCGCAGCGGCCGCAAGCTGACGCTGCCGGGTCTCGTGCGCCGCCGGGCTGCCGAGGGTGAGCTGTGGCTGAGCGACGGCGGCGATGATGCGTTTCGCGTCAGCGGCGACATGCCGCAGAGCGTGCAGGCGGATCAGGCCCGTTTCGCGTATCGGGTCACCGCGCGTTCCGGGCTGAGGCTGCGTGCCGGCCCCGGGCTCGAACACGAGGTGTTGCGTCTGCTGCCATTCGGCACGCGGCTGTATGTGGAGCGTCAGGTGGACGGGTGGTCGGCGGCGGATCTCGAAGGGGACGACGCGGTCGACGGCTACGTCTACTCGGCGTTTCTGAAGCAGACCGAACCTTGATCGGCTGTGCCGCCAGCGGGCTGGCGGCAGGGAGTGGCCATGACGCTTTGGGTATTGGGCGGCCTGGCGCTGGCCGCGTTCGGTGTGTGGTGGTGGCAGGCTTCGGCAGCGGCGCAACGGCAGTCGGAGCGGCGCGATGTGTGGCGCCGCTGGCAGGCCAGCGTCACGGTTGCCGCGTCGAACGCGGAACCGGCGCCGGTTCCGGCGGGGCACGAGGCGCCCGCCGACAGCACGCGTGCCGCAACGCCGTCGCGGGTGCCCCCCGTGTCGCTGCTCAACACCCGGCCGGTGACGCCCGAAGCGGCGGCGTGCCTGGTCGACCTGTCCGACAGCCTGCCGCGCCCGCGCGCGGTGCTCACGCAGTTGTTGCTGGCGGGTGACGATCCGGTCGAGTTGGCACGCGTGGTGGCGACCGATACGGCCAGCGCGGCACTGTTGCTGCGCACCGTCAACTCGGCGCGGTTCCACCTGACGCGCCCGGTTTCCAGCGTTCAGCATGCGGTCACGTATCTGGGGGCGAACCTGGTGCGTGACATGGCCATTCGGCATGCCCTGGCGTTGCCGGCGCCGGCAGATGACCCGGCCGCCGAGCGGGCCAACCAGCGCCTGTGGCGCATCGGTTACCTGGCGAGCACCATCGCCCTGGCGGTGGCCCGACACCAGCGGTGGCCGTCGGCGGGAGCGTTGTCCACGCAGGCGCTGTTGTTTGGCCTGGGTGACATTGCGCTGTTGGCGCACCATCCAGGGCTGGCCGAGCTGTACGCCCCCGATTACGGCCTGCCCGCGCGGGTCGAGGAGATTCAGCGACGCCTTGCGCTCAACCCGGCCATGGCGGCGGCGCATTTGGGGCGCGTGTGGCAGTTGCCGCAGGAGCTGGTCCGGGGGCTGGGTGCGAGCCTGACACCTCTGGCCGGCGGCCCGCAGCAGTTGGCGCCCGACCTGTTGGCGCCGGTTACGCTCGGCTACTTTTCCACCGGCCTGGCGGATGTGATGCTGCGGCAGGGGAGCTGCGATCCACGGACGGCCGTCGACACCCTATTGGGGCTGCCACACGCGTTTTTCCTGCCCGAGTATCTTGCGGCCTGCGGTGTGTCGGGTGTGCTGGACGCGCTGGCACAACCGGCGGCAGCGCGCCGACTGAACGCGGTCTGGGCCAGCACCCATGCCACGGGGGAGCGCGACCGCCCGGAACCGTCGCCGGACTAGAACACCCGTCGCTTCAGGCCGAACTGCTGGATGTCGGTGGTAGCGATCTCCTCGATCGACTTGTGCGTCGAATCCAGGTGCGGGATGTTCAGGCGCTGGTACAGGCGCAGGGCCTGGCGCGCCTCGAACTGGCACTGCGGCAGCGATGAATAGCGACTGCCGGGGCGGCGTTCCTCGCGGATGCGGTGTACGCGCATCGGGTCGATGCTCAGGCCGAACAGTTTGTTGCGATGCGGCAGCAGGGATTTCGGCAACGTCTGGTTCTCGAGGTCGTCCTCGGTGAGCGGGAAGTTCGCCGCGCGGATGCCGAACTGCAGACTCAGGTACAGGCTGGTCGGCGTCTTGCCGGAGCGGGAGACGCCGATGAGGATGATGTCCGCCTCGACCAGGTGCTTGCCGTCCACGCCATCGTCGTGGGCGAGGCTGAAATTGATGGCCTCGATACGCTCTTCGTAGTCGTTCGATTCGGGGATGCCGTGGGTGGGCGTCGCACCGTGTCGGGCAGGCACGCCAAATGCCTCCTCCAGCGGCGCGATGAAGGTCTCCAGGACATCCAGGCACAGGACGCCGCTGCTGCGGATCACCGCGCGCAGGTGGTCGTCGGTGATGCTGCTGAGCACGACCGGCGGCTCGCCGCCGCTGGCGGTGTCGCGGATTCGTCCGGCGACCTGGCGCGCCTTCTGTTCGGTGTCGATGAAGGGGATGTCGATGCGCTCGATGGCGTTGGCCGGAAAGTGGGCCAGCAGCGCCTCGCCGAGTGTCTGCACCGTAATGCCGGTCTGGTCGGAAACGAAGAAAACCGTGCGGGTCATCGGCGTGTGGCTCAGCTGCCGTCGCGGATGACGGTCAGGCGGTCGCCCGGCTTCAGGGCATGGGCGCGCAGGCCGTCGTTCCAGCGCTGCAGCTGCTCCAGGCTGACGCCGAAGTTCTGGGCGATGCGCCAGGCGGTGTCACCGCGGCGCACGGTGTAGGTTTCGCGCCGACTGGCATCGGCGACCGCGGTGGTTTCGGACGGCCGGAACACGCTCAGCGTCTTGCCGACCGTCAGGACGTCGTTGCGCAGGCCCGGGTTGCAGGCGGCGATGTCCTTGACGCTGACCTGATAGCGCCGTGCGATGTCCCACAGCGTGTCGCCGGCAGCCACCCGATGCACCACCCGCTCGCCCTGGCAACTGTGGCCGGGGCCCGGTCTGCGGTCGGCCGTGTAGGCGACCGGGATCAGCAGGTCCTGGTTTGCCTTGAGCATGCCCGTGTGCAGCCCGTTGGCCTGCCGCAGTGCCGCGATGCTCACACCGTAACGCCGCGCCACGCCGGTCAGTGTCTCGCCGCTGCGCACCTTGTGCCGTCGCCACTGGACGCGCTGCTGGGGCACGGACGCGTCGGCCTCGACGCCGGCGACGGCATCGCGGGGCAACACCGCCAGGTGCTGGCGGGCGTCGTCGGCGGCGGCGACGGGGACCAGGAGCCGATGTGGGCCGCCGGGAGGGGTGCTGCCACGGTGATAGCCGGCGTTCAGGGCCAGCAGGTCGTCGGTGCCGAGGCTTTCGACCGCGGCCAGCAGGTCGAGACGGATCGGACCGTCGACGTCCACAGTCGTGAAGTAGGGCTGGTTGGGAATTTCCGGCAGGCGGATGCCGTAGCGCTCCGGGTGCGCCACGATTTTTCGCAGCGCCAGCAGCTTGGGTACGTAGCAGCGCGTTTCCTGGCGCAGCGGCAGGTCCAGGAACCGGGTGCCGCGATTTTGCGCCAGGTTGGCCTGGCACAGGCGTGACACATACCCCGGGCCGCCGTTGTAGGCGGCCAGTGCCAGCGTCCAGTCGCCGTCGAACTGCCGGGCCAGGGTGGCCAGGTAGTCGAGCGCGGCGCGCGTCGAATCCACCACGTCGCGGCGCTGATCCACCCAGGCGGTCTGTTGCAGGCCGTAATCCTTGCCGGTTTCGGACAGGAATTGCCACAGGCCAACCGCGTTGCTGCGCGACACGGCGGTCGGCACGAAGGCGCTTTCGACCACCGGCAGCAATGCGAGCTCGGTCGGCAGGCCGCGGCGCTCGATTTCGTCCAGGATGTGGAAAAGGTATCGGTTGCCGCGCGTCAGGACGTTGTCCAGCCACAGCGGATGATCCAGATACCAGCGCAGCTCCGCTTCGATCTGCGGGTCGGGCGGTATGTCGATGGCAAAGCCGTCGCGCACACGGTCCCAGATGTCGATGTCCTGCGCCGCCATGGGCGGGGGCGATTTCTTGCGCGCGCTGCTGGGGGGCTCGGGGCGCTTGCTGCTGGTGTGGGGGGTGCCGGGCGTGGAGCAGGCCGCCAGGGCGAGCAGCAGCGTGGACACGAAAAGCACCATGGCGGTGCGCAGGAAGGCGTTGAGCAGTGGCGTATCCGCAGGCATGGGGCGGCATTCTACGGACGAAATGGGCTGCTGGTGACAATCCTGCCTGGCCGGGCCCATGAAAGACGCTTCAGGGCGTTGCTGCGGGCGCCGTGTAGACGCTGCCGGTCGGATGTCCGGCATGCCAGGCGAACCAGTACTCGGTTGCCGTCGGCACGGGCTTGCCGTCGATATCGGTCACCAGTGCGCGTTGGTCGGCGTAGTTGAAGTCGATCCGGTAGCTGGCGCCTTCGAAGCGGTCGGTAAACGGTCCATCGTGCGCCGTCAGCTCGGCGAAGGGGTAGGCGCGATAGCGTGTGCCACGACGGATGACCAGCACCGGTTCCTTGGGGTGGTAGCGATCGCTGCGGGCCGCAACCGGGAACTGCAGTTCGCTGTTGGTGGCGTAGTCGGCGTAGGGGTCTTGTCCGTACGGTCGGCGGTGGCCGGTGTCGTCGCTGAGTACCTGCGTGTCGGGATGACGGGTGAGCCAGTCGGCCCAGCTGGTTTCGACCACGGCCAGCGGGGTCAGGCGTTCGCCCCGGCGCGGGCCGGCGATGGCCTCACCTTCAAGCGGCAGCCACAGCGACTCGCTGGCGCGGTCGAACAGCACGGTTCCGCTGTTGTAGAGCAGTCCCGACACACCGAAGCGGTCGGCGGTTTGGGCGTGGCCGGTGAAGAAGCCGGCCACGGTGCCGCTCAGCGGGCTGTAGACAATGAGAAACGGACGCGTCCCGATGCGGTCGTTGACGGCCTCATGCCAGACCAGCACCGAGCGTGGGTAGGCGCGCGCGACGCCATCGATCACCACGCCGACGACGCGTTCCTCGAAGCCCATGCCGATCGAGTCGCCGGGCACGAAATTCGGATCGTCCAGCGCCGGGATGCCGTCGCGTGGCTGTCCGCCACTGGCCAGGGCTGCCCGCGGCAGCTCGAGGTTGGACAGGTCGAAGCCGTTCCATTCGTTCGCGGGCTCGGCCCGTGCGGCCAGGCTCAGGCCCAGCAGCACGCCGGTGGCCAGGCGTGCGGCACGTCGGGCGAACATCAGCGCAGCGCCGCGTTGATGTCGTCCAGGGCCGTCGCGCCGGGGCACAGGGCCTCGTACGGCAGGCTGTTGAGCGCCCTGTCATCGGTGCCGAGCACGGCGTGCATTTCCACCGGCGCGGCGTCGACGAACAGCAGGCCGGTCGGCACCGCGCCGTCGGCCTGCTGACGCTGCAGGTAGCTCATGGCACCGGCCCGGTCGTAGGGATCGTAATCCTCGGCCAGTTTCTTCAGGTACAGCGTCGAGCCGTCGTGCAGTGTCACCGCCACCCGTTCGCCGGGGGCGTACGCGGTGGTGATTTCCTCGGCGTGCGGCACGAAGTCGGCGGCGACCAGCGGCCGGTCGTGGCGACGGATGTGGGCGTAGCTCTTGGTCGACGCTTCGTGATTGTTGAAGGTCACGCAGGGCGAGATGACATCGACGAAGGCGAAGCCCGGGTAGGCGATGGCGGCCTTCAGCAGCGGCACCAGCTGTGCCTTGTCGCCGGAGAAGCTGCGCGCCACGAAGCCGGCACCCATCTGCAGCGCCAGCTGCACCAAGTCGATGGCCGGGTAGGCATTGGTGCGGCCGCCCTTGTTCTTGGAGCCGGGGTCGGCGGTGGCCGAGAACTGCCCCTTGGTCAGCCCGTAGGTGCCGTTGTTCTCGACCAGGTAGAGCATGTTCACGCCGCGGCGGATGGCGTGAATGAACTGGCCCAGGCCAATGGAGGCGGTGTCGCCGTCGCCGGACACGCCGATGTACACCAGGTCCCGATTGGCGGCGGCGGCGCCGGAGGCGATGGACGGCATGCGTCCGTGCACCGAGTTGAAGCCATGCGCCGGCCCGAGGAAGTAGGTGGGCGTCTTCGACGAGCAGCCGATGCCGGACAGCTTGCCGACGCGGTGCGGCGGCAGGTCGAGCTCGAAACAGGCCTGGATCAGCGCGGCGCTGACCGAGTCGTGCCCGCAGCCGGCGCACAGCGTGGACAGCGAGCCTTCGTAGTCACGGCGGGTCAGGCCCAGCGTGTTCTTGGGCAGTTGCGGGTGATGGATCTTCGGTTTCGGCAGGTAGCTCATGCGGACGCTCCCATGGCAAGGGCCTGCACCGGCGCCAGGTGACCGCCGATGTGATGCACCAGGAATTCGGCGGTGACCGGCATGCCGTCGTAATGCAGGATCGGCACCAGCTTGGCCGGTGAAATGTCGCCCTCGATCTGCAGCATGGCGCGCAGTTGCGCGTCGCGATTCTGCTCGACCACGAACACCGTGTCGTGCGCGGCGATGAAGTCGTACACCGCCTGCGAGAACGGGAACGCCCGCAGGCGCAGCGCGTCGACTTCGAGGCCCTGTGCGGCCAGCCCCTCCAGCGCCTCGGGCATCACCTCGGCGCTGGTGCCGAAGTAGAGGATGCCGGCGCTGGCGCCGCTGTCGCGTTCGATGACCGGTTCCGGCACCAGCCGGGCGGCGGTGTCGAACTTGCGTCGCAGGCGGTCGACGTTGTCCTGGTACTTGTCGCCGTCCTCGGTGTAGGCACCCAGGCGGTCGTGACCGGAGCCGCGGGTGAAGAAGGCGCCCTTGCTCGGATGTGTGCCGGGCAGGGTGCGGTAGGGGATGGCGTCACCGTCGACGTCGAGGTATCGGAAGAACTTGAACCCGTCCTCGAGCTGCTCGGTGCTGACCACCTTGCCGCGGTCGGGGGCGTAGCTGTTGTCCCAGCTGAGCGGCTCGGACAGCCAGTCGTTCATGCCGAGGTCGAGGTCGCTCATCACCAGCACCGGCGTCTGCAGGCGCTCGGCCAGATCAAACGCCTGCGCCGCCATGTCGAAGCACTCCTTCGGCGACGCCGGGAACAGCAGCACGTGCTTGGTGTCGCCGTGCGAGGCGTAGGCCGACGACAGCAGGTCCGACTGCTGGGTGCGCGTGGGCATGCCGGTGGACGGGCCGCAGCGCTGGATGTCGAACAGCACCACCGGGATCTCGGCGTAGTAGGCCAGGCCCAGGAACTCGGTCATCAGCGACACGCCGGGCCCGCTGGTGGCGGTGAACGAACGCGCGCCGTTCCAGGCCGCGCCGACCACCATGCCGATGGCTGCCAGTTCGTCCTCGGCCTGCAGGATGGCGTAGCGCTTGCTGCCGTCGGGGTTGACGCGGAACTGCTCGCAGTAGCCGCTGAAGGCGTCGACCAGCGAGGTGGAGGGGGTGATCGGGTACCAGGCCGCCACGGTGGCGCCCGCGTACAGGCAGCCCAGGCCGGCGGCCGAGTTGCCGTCGATCAGGATGCGGTCACCGACCGCCTGGCGCCGCTCGGCATGCATCGGCAGCGGGCAGGCAAAGCGCTCCAGCGCCGCCGCACGGCCCATCTCGAACGCCTTCATGTTCGGCGCGATGAGCTTTTCCTTGCCGCGGAACTGCTCGCCCAGCAGCTGTTCGACGACGTCCGGCTCGATGTTGAGCAGCGCCGACAGCACGCCGACATAGGCGATGTTCTTGAACAGCAGGCGCTGGCGCGGGTTGCTGAACGCGTGCGTGACCATCTCGGTCAGCGGCACGTCCAGGAAATTGATGTCCGGCCGGCGCAGTTCGGGCGCCAGCGGCTTGGACGAGTCGTACAGCAGGTAGCCACCGGGCTCGACGCTGCGCACGTCCTCGGCGAAGGTCTGGCCGTTCATGGCCACCATCAGGTCGACGCTGCCGCGCCGGCCGGTGTGGCCGGCCTCGCTGACGCGGATCTCGAACCAGGTGGGCAGGCCCTGGATGTTGGACGGGAAGATGTTCTTCGGGCCCACCGGCAGGCCCATGCGGAACAGCGCCCGCGCCACCAGGCCGTTGGCACTGGCCGAACCGGTGCCGTTGACGTTGGCGAAACGCAGGACGAACTCGTTGACCTTGGCTAGACGCGACATACGCCACCTGCTTGCGGAAGGGTGAGGATGGATTTCTGCATGTCCCAGGCGCCGGTCGGGCAGCGCTCGGCGCAGAAACCGCAGTGCAGGCACACGTCCTCATCCTTGACCATGACACGCCCGGTGGCTACCGGGTCCGATACGTACAGCGGCTGGTCGAGGTTGTGCGCCGGCGCCATCAGGCGGGTGCGCAGGTCGGTCTCGTCGCCGTTCTCGGTGAAGGTGATGCAGTCCTCGGGACAGATGTCCACGCAGGCGTCACACTCGATGCACAGCTGTTCGGTGAACACGGTCTGCACGTCACAGTTCAGGCACCGCGCCGCTTCCTTGTAGGCCAGCTCGGCGTCGAAGCCCAGTTCCACCTCGACCTTGATGTTCTTCAGCGTCTTGAACTTGTCCGCGTGCGGCACGGCGAAGCGCTGCTCCGCCGAGAAGGCGTTGCCGTAGCTCCAGTCGTGCAGGCCCATCTTCTGGCTGACCAGGTTGACCCCGGCTGCCGGGCGGTCGGCGTGCAGGTCCTTGCCCTGGCAGAACAGGTCGATGGAAATGGCGGCGGCGTGGCCGTGCGCCACCGCCCAGATGATGTTCTTCGGTCCGAAGGCGGCGTCGCCGCCGAAGAACACCTGCGGGTGCGTCGACTGCAGGGTGTCGGTGTCGAGCTTGGGCAGGTCCCACTGGTCGAACTCGATGCCGACGTCGCGCTCGATCCACGGGAACGCGTTTTCCTGGCCGATGGCCATCAGCACGTCGTCGCAGGGAATGAACACCGGCGGCTCGCCGGTCGGTACCAGCTTGCGTCGGCCACGGTCGTCGTGTTCGGCGCGCATCTTGTCGAACCAGACGCCGGTCAGGCGGCCGTTGTCGACCTCGAAGGATTTCGGCGCGTGGTAGTCGAGGATGGGGATGCCTTCGTGCATGGCATCTTCCTTCTCCCACGGCGAGGCCTTCATCTCGTCGAAGCCGCTGCGTACCGTGACGGTGACCTGCTCGCCGCCCAGGCGCAGCGCGGTGCGGCAGCAATCCATGGCGGTGTTGCCGCCGCCGATCACCACCACGCGCTTGCCGATCGTGCTGATGTGCTCGAAAGCCACCGAGGCCAGCCAGTCGATGCCGATATGGATGTTGGCGGTGGCTTCGCGCCGGCCGGGGATGTCGAGGTCACGCCCGCGCGGCGCGCCGGAGCCGACGAACACGGCATCGAAGCCCTGGCCCAGCAGCCAGCCCATGCTCTCGACCGGCTGGCCGAAATGGCACTCGACACCGAAATCGAGAATACGGTCGACTTCCTCGTCCAGCACCGACTCGGGCAGGCGGAAGGCCGGGATCTGCGTGCGCATGGCACCGCCGCCGCGCCGGTCCTTCTCGTACAGCACCACTTCATAACCCAGCGGCAGCAGGTCGCGTGCCACCGCCAGCGACGCCGGTCCGGCGCCGACCAGCGCCACGCGCTTGCCGTTTTTCTGCGTCGGGATGGCTGGCAGGTGCGGGCTGATGTCGTCCTTGAAATCGGCTGCCACGCGCTTGAGGCGGCAGATGGCGACGGGCTTGTCCTCGACCCGGCCGCGCCGGCAGGCCGGCTCGCAGGGGCGGTCGCAGGTACGACCGAGCACGCCCGGGAAGACGTTCGAGAACCAGTTCAGCAGGTATGAGTCGGTGTAGCGCCCGGCGGCAATCAGCCGGATGTATTCGGGCACGTTGGTGTGGGCCGGACAGGCCCATTGACAGTCGACTACCTTGTGGAAGTGTTGCGGATCGGCGAGGTCGGTTTTTTTCAAGGACGGAGGCCCGCTGGCACGGCACGGTGGGGGGACGGAAAATCCTCTTATTGAACCACAGCCGCGTGCCCGCGAGTAATACGCGCGCAATGAACGCCCTGGCTTTTGGCCGTGGCCTCAGCCGCTGAAAGCATCCGCGTCGGCGCAGAACGCCTGCATGCCCAGGTCGGTCAGCGGATGGTCGGCCACACCGGCCAGGATGGCCGCCGGCACGGTAAGGATGTCGGCGCCGGCCAGCAGCATTTCGGACACCTGCGCCGGGTTGCGGATGCTGGCGGCCAGCACTTCGGTGCGGATGTCGTAATGGGCGAACACGGTCACGATCTCCTGCACCAGGCGCGAGCCCGCGTCATGGCGCGGGCCGCCGCAGGCGACGTATTCGGTGTTGTGGTGGCGCGCCGGGTCGCTGGCCTGATAGAGCGCGTTGCCGGGGGTGCCCAGGTCGTCGTCGTGCTTGGCCAGGTAGTCGGCGACCCGGCCCAGGAACGGGCTCACGCAACTGGCGCCGGCGTTGGCAGCCCAGAACGCCTGCGTGGTGTTGAACACCAGCGTGGCGTTGGTGTGGATGCCGCGCTCCCACAGCGTGCGGATCACCTTCAGGCCGGTGAACGGGTCGGCGTTCGGGTCGGCCGTGCGGTAGCCGCCCACCGGTACCTTGATGACGGCGTTGTCACCCAGCGCGGCCAGTTCCTGCGCCTGCTCTAGCATCGGGTCGCAGGCCAGCTCGGTCAGTTCCAGGCTCACCGGGTTCGGCGCCAGCAGCCGCAGGATGTCGGTCAGCAGGGTCTTGGCCTGCTTCCACGAGGTGGCGCCGGCCCGCTTGAGCAGGGTCGGGTTGGTGGTGACGCCGTTGATGATGCCGGCCCGGTACAGCGGCTCGATGTCGCGGATGTCGGCGCTGTCGGCGAAGATGCGCGGTGCCCGGCTGGCGGGGTGGCGCTCGTCCCGGATGGGCGGCAGGGCGCGGCGGCGCGGCTGGATCTCGGGGCTGAATTCGGCGGGCTTGAGCATGGCGTTTTCCACGGTTCGCGAAGGCGCGATTCTAGCAATGCTGCCGGCGCGGTTCCGCCAGGGCGCTGGCGGCGCCGCGCTTCCGGGCAGCGTGGATTTGCGCGTAAAGTTAACGACTGATCAACACGCGCAGGCATGCTTGGCGCCTGCTCAGGAGACGCTTCATGAACACCCCCCGCGAGACCGGTCTCGGCGGCACGCATTTCATTCGTATCGACCCGGATCGTTGTGAATTTCTGGTGCCGCGCTGGGCGTTTACCGACCCCGCCGTGCTGGACAAGGAGCGCGCGGAAATCTTCGGGCGCTGCTGGCTGTACGCGGGTCATGCGTCGGAGATTCCCAGGGCAGGCGATTTCGTCGCGCGCAAGGTAGGTGGCCGGCAGCTGTTCCTGTGGCGGGCCGATGACGGCGCGGTGAAGGTGTACTTCAACACCTGCACCCATCGGGGGGCCATGGTGTGCCGCGAGAAGCAGGGCAACGCCAAGCGCCTGACCTGCCCGTACCACGGCTGGACGTTCGATAGCCACGGCGGCATGGTCGAGCAGCCCGGCGCCAGCGGCTTTCCGGACGGGTTCTTCGACAACGGCGCCAAGAACCTGGTGTCGCCGGCACAGGTGGATGTCTACCGTGACTTCATCTTCGTCAATTTCGACCCCACCGCCGGTGACCTGACAAGCTACCTGGCCGGCGCCACCGAGTATCTGGACCTGGTGGCCGACCAGGGCGAGCACGGCATGGAAGTGACGCCGGGCGAGCAGGTGTACTCCATGCGCGCCAACTGGAAGTTGCTGTACGAGAACAGCGCCGACGGCTATCACGCCATTACCGCGCATGCCTCGTACTTCGACTATCTGCGTGCCACCGTGGGCGTGTTTCGCGAGGACTTCAACCCGCACGATGTCGGCGGCGGCGGCCGCAGCCTGGGCAACGGTCATGCGGTCATCGAGTACCAGGCGCCGTGGGGCCGACCGGTGGCGCAGTGGGTGCCGCAGTGGGGGGACTCGGGCAAGCAGGAGGTCGCCCGTGTCAAGGCGGAGCTGGTGGCGCGCCTGGGCGAGCAGCGGGCCGACCGGGTGGCGAACTGGAACCGCAACATCCTGATTTTTCCGAACCTGATCATCAACGACATCATGGGGCTGACCGTGCGCAGCTTCCAGCCGGTCACGCCGGGCTACCTGGAGGTCAACGCGGTGTCGCTGGCGCCACGCGGCGAGCACCCGGAAATGCGCGCCTGGCGGCAATACAACTTCAACGAGTTCCTCGGCCCGGCGGGCTTCGCCACGCCGGACGACGTGGAAATGCTCGAGCTGTGCCAGCAGGCCTATCAGAACATGCCGGAAGTCGGTTGGAACGACATCTCCAAGGACATGAACCGGCCGGACAACAACCAGGGTGATGACGAGTTGCAGATGCGCTCGTTCTGGATCCGCTGGGACGAGCTCATGGGCGCTGCGCGCTGAACCCGACTCACAAGGAACATGACGATGGCACTGCTGACCCGGGCCGAGGTGGAGGACTTCCTCTACCACGAGGCGGCCCTGCTGGACGACTGGAAAACCATGGAGTGGTCCGCGCTGTTCACCGAGGACTGCGAGTACCTGGTGCCCCCCACCGACCTGCCGGATGCCGACAAGAACGCCGCCTTGTTCATCATCAACGATGACCACCACCGCCTGGTGCAGCGCGCCAAGCGCCTGACCCGGCGCACCGCGCACGTGGAGTTTCCGCATTCCAAGATGCGGCACACCATCCACAACGTGCGCATCCTGGAGCAGGACGAACACGGCGTGACGGTGGCCAGCAACCAGGTGGTCTACCGCGCCAAGCGGCAGAACCTCGACACGTTCGTGTGTCACACCGTGCACAAGCTGGTGCGCACCGCGGACGGCCTTCGCATCAAGAGCAAGCGGGTGATGCTGGACATCGACGGCCTGCGCCCGCACGGCATGATCAGCGGCATTCTGTGAGCGCCGCTGCCACCGAGGAGAGACCCATGTTCCGTTACAAGAAGCTCGGCTATGTCGCGCTCAACGTGAGCGACCTGGCGCGGTCGGTGCCGTTCTACCGCGACATCGTCGGCCTGCAGCTGAACGAGCAGACCGACGACGGCACGGCCTTTTTCGCCTGCAGTGCCGATCACCACAACGTGGTCCTGTATGAGGGCGGCGAGCCGGGCCTGAAGCGCGTCGGCTGGGAGATGGAGCAGCCCGAGGAACTCGACCGCCTGTACGAGCACCTGCAGGCGGCCGGTTTGAAGCCGGCGTTCGTTTCGCCGGACGAATGCCGGGCGCTGCGCCAGCAACGCACGCTGCGCATCCGCGAGCCGTTCAGTGGCCTGACCTTCGAGTTTTACGAGGGTCAGCTCGAGCGTGGCAGCACGTATACGCCGACCGTCACCAACATCGCCCGGCTGGGACACGTGGTGCTGAACCTCGAGCGCTGGCCGGAAGCGGTCAAGTTCTTCAAGGAAACACTCAACTTCCGCACCTCGGACTACGTCGACGGTTTCATCGCCTTCATGCGCTGCTTCCCGAACCCGTACCACCACTCGCTGGGTATCGGCAACGCGGCCGCCACGCGCAAGGAGCCGGGGCTGAACCACGTCAATTTCATGGTCACGGACATCGACGACATCGGCCGCGCGCTCACGCGCGTCAAGCGCCACGATGTGCCGATCGTGTTCGGTCCGGGCCGGCATCCGCCGTCGGGCAGCATCTTCCTGTATTTCCTGGACCCGGACGGCATGACGCTCGAGTACAGCTACGGCATGGAGGAGTTTCCGGAAGAACGCCCGCGCAAGGCCCGCGTGCTGGAGGCCCGGCCGGATTCGCTCGACTACTGGGGCAACGTGCCCGACCCGCGGTTCGCCTCCACCGGCCGTTTCGAGCCGGCGACGGAGGACTGAGCGTGGAGTCGAATGCCAAGCTGCACGGCGGCCGGGCCGCCCTCGTCAGCGGCGCGGCCAAGGGCATCGGCCGCGCCATCGCCCGCGAGCTGGCGCGCGACGGTGCCAGCCTGCTGCTGGCGGACATGGACGGTGACACACTGCACGCCACGGCCGAGGCCATCGCCGCCGAACACGGCGTGCGTGCAGTCTGTCATGTGGCGGACCTGGCCACCGAGGCGGCCAACCAGGCCATGGCGCAGGCCGCGCTGGACGCCTTCGGGCGTGTCGATATCCTGGTCAACAACGCCGGCGGGGGGGTGATCAAGCCGTTCCTGGAACACACGCCCGAAACCCTGCACACCACCATCGACCGCAATCTGTGGACGGTGCTGTGGGCCAGCCGCGTGGTGCTGCCGATCATGCTGCGTCAGGGCTACGGGCGCATGGTGAACATCGGCGCCGATTCGGTGCGCAACGGCCTGTGGGATCACGCCGCGTACAACGCCGCCAAGGGCGGTGTGCACGGCCTGACCACCGGTCTGGCGCGCGAGTTCGCCGCCCACGACATCACCTTCAACACCGTCGCCCCGTGCGCCGTGCGCACCGAGCAGGTGGATGCACTGGCGCAGGCGCATCCGCAACTGATGGACAAGTTCGTCAGCGTCATCCCCAAGGGTCGGCCGGGCGAGATGCACGAAGTGGCGGCGGTGGTGAGTTTCCTGGCGTCGGAAAAGGCCTCGTTCGTGACCGGTCAGGTGATCAGCGTCAACGGCGGCAGCACCATGCTCTGACACGGCGCCGATCGACTCGGCGTTCTGGCGCCCCGGCGTGCACTGCCGGCGGGGCGCCCTCCACCGGGCGCGCCCGGTGTGGCAAAAACGTGCGTTTCAGTGCCCCCGGCCAGCAAGCGTGCCGGTTGGCGCGGCGGCTCAGTCGGCGCTGCCGTACTTGCCCAGCAGCACGTGGTGCAGGGTGGCGGTGACCGGCACCTCGATGCCCAGCTGCCCGGCCCGCCGCAGCACCGCGCCGGTGATGCCGTCCAGCTCCAGCGGCTTGCCGCGCTCGGCATCCGCCTGCATGGACGGCTTGATGGGTGTGATGCCCTTGATCCACTGGAACACCGCTTCCAGTTCGTGCGGGCTGAATTCCACCTCGTCGGCGGCGGCCGCGGCGCCGGCCTCGCGCATCAGGTTGCGCATCACCCAGGCCAGGTCCGGGTCGTTGGCCATGCGCTGGGTGTCCAGGAAGGTCACTGCCGCCAGCGGATTGCAGCCGTTGTTCAGGATCAGCTTGCGCCACAGCTCGCGGCGGATGTCATCGCTGGCGAACACCGTCACGCCGGCGGCGCGCAGGCGCTCGATCATGTCGTCGGCATCGGCGCCGCAGCCGGTCGGGTAGTCGCCCAGCACGGCCTCGAGCGCGCCGCGTACCTCGACCTTGCCCGGTGCGGTGATGTGGGCGAAGAACTTGCGCATCAGGCCGCCGAGCACCGGGCGGCCGAACACCTGCGCCAGGATCGGCTCGTTGTCGACACCGTTCTGCAGCGATCCCAGCCGGCATCGAGGTCCGACGTGGGGTTTCAGCCGCTCCGCCAGGCGGCGCGTGTGCTGGCTCTTGCAGGCGAACAGCAGCCAGTCGCAGTCGGCCAGCTGGCCGAGCGCCGCCTCGCTCGCCGTGTCGATGACCGGCAGGCGGTGGGTTTCGACCTCGCCGTTGCAGTCCAGGATGAGGCCGTCGGCCGCCAGACGCGCGGCATGCTCGCCTCGCGCCAGCAGCACGACGTCGGCCTGCCCGGCGGCCGCCAGGCGGGCGCCCACCAGGCAGCCGATGCCGCCCGCACCGACGATGGCAACGCGCATGCCTTACTCTTCCAGCAGCTTGGTCTTGTCCGGCACGCCAGCCCACTGGTCGGCGTCCGGCAGCGGGTCCTTGCGCTGGGTCAGCGGCGGCCACTGCTGCGACAGGCGGGCGTTCAACTCGATGAAGCCTTGCTGCTCGGCGGGGATTTCCTCCTCATCGACGATGGCTTCCACCGGACACTCGGCCACGCACAGGGTGCAGTCGATGCACTCGTCCGGGTCGATGACCAGCATGTTGGGGCCTTCGCGGAAGCAATCCACCGGGCAGACTTCGACGCAGTCGGTGTATTTGCACTTGATGCAGGCCTCGGTGACGACGAACGCCATTGCCGCTCTCCGTATCGCAGATAAAACGACAATTATAGGCACCGACGGGCGCCGCCTTGTGGCTGCCGCGGTAACGCGGGTGCGGCGTATGCTTGGGGGCGCCCGTATCGGCCTTGCCCCGGCGGGCTTTTTCCTTCGCGCCGTCGTGAGCCGCTCCATGTCGCCTGCCACCGAATTCGACCTCGCCCCCGACCTGATTTATCTGAACCACGCCGCCGTGGCCCCCTGGCCGCGCCGGGCGGCCGAGGCGGTGGCGCGTTTTGCCGCCGAGAATGCCCGCGAGGGAGCGCGTCACTACCCGCGCTGGTTGCAGGTGGAGCGGCGTCTGCGCCAGCGCCTGGCGCGGCTGATCGGCGCCGCCGAAGCGGACGTGGCGCTGCTCAAGAACACATCCGAGGCGATTTCGGTGGTGGCCTTTGGTTTCCCCTGGCAGGCCGGCGACAACCTGGTGCTGGCGGCCGAGGAGTTCCCGTCGAACCGCATTCCCTGGCAGGCGCTGGCGCGACTGGGCGTGGAGTGCCGGCAGGTGCGCCTGACCGGCGCCGCCGACCCGGAGGCTGCCCTGCTGGCGCAGTGCGATGGGCGCACTCGCCTGCTGACGGTGTCGTCGGTGCAGTACGCGGGTGGGCTGCGCATGGACCTGACGCGTCTGGGTGCGGCCTGTCGGGCGCGCGGCGTGGCGTTCTGCGTGGATGCCATCCAGAGTCTCGGCGCGCTGCCGTTCGACGTGGAGGCGGTGCAGGCCGATTTCGTGATGGCCGACGGGCACAAGTGGATGCTGGGGCCGGAGGGCGTGGCGCTGCTGTGGGTGCGCCCGGCCTGGCGCGAGCGCCTGACGCTGTATCAGTACGGTTGGCACATGACGCGCGGCGCCGGTGACTTCGACGCGGTCGAGTGGCAGCCGGCGGACGATGCCCGCCGCTTCGAATGCGGCAGCCCCAACCTGCTGGGGGTGCATGGACTGGAGGCCAGTCTGTCGTTGATCGAGGAACACGGCATCGACCAGGTCGCGGACGACCTGCTGGCCCGCAGCGGCTACCTGGTCGAGCGCATCATGGCCAGTGCCGCGCTGGAACTGCTCGGCGACGCACAGCCGGCGCGGCGGGCCGGCATCGTCACCTTCCGTCACCGCCGGCTCGACAATGCAGCGCTGCATCGTCGCCTGACCGAGGCCGGCGTGGTGTGCGCGCTGCGTGGCGGCGGTGTGCGCCTGTCGCCGCATTTCTACACGCCGTACGAGCAGCTCGACGTGGCCCTGGCCAGCGCCGGCGCCTGAGCCGGGTGGTCGCGGGTGGGTAGAATGGGCGGCCCCTCCACGTCCTCACATGGAACACGCATGGAAGCCTTTCACGGCACCACCATCCTGTCGGTGCGGCGCAACGGCCGGGTGGTTCTGGGCGGCGACGGCCAGGTCACGCTCGGTCACATGGTCATGAAGCGCGGGGCGCGCAAGGTGCGCCGCCTGCATCACGGCAAGGTGCTGGCCGGGTTCGCGGGCGCCACCGCCGACGCCTTCACGTTGTTCGAGCTGTTCGACGCCAAGCTCGAGAAGCACTCCGGTCAGCTGGCCCGCGCCGCCGTGGAGCTGGCCAAGGACTGGCGCACCGACCGCCTGCTGCGGCGCCTGGAAGCCATGCTGGCGGTGGCCGACGCGGAAACCTCGCTGGTCGTCTCCGGCAACGGCGACGTGCTGGAACCCGAGGACGGCCTGATGGCCATCGGCTCCGGCGGGGCCTACGCCCAGGCGGCCGCCCGCGCGCTGCTGGACCACTCGGCGCTCGACGCGCGGCAGATCGTCGAGGCGGCGCTCGGGATCGCCGGCGACATCTGCATCTACACCAACCATTCGCTGACCATCGAGGAGCTCGGCGCCTGAGGCGCACACTGCCATGTCCATGACCCCGCGCGAAATCGTTCAGGAACTCGACAAGCACATCGTCGGCCAGGATGCCGCCAAGCGTGCCGTGGCCATCGCGCTGCGCAACCGCTGGCGACGTCTGCAGGTGGCCGACCCGCTGCGCGGCGAAATCACGCCGAAGAACATCCTCATGATCGGTCCGACCGGCGTCGGCAAGACCGAGATCGCGCGCCGCCTGGCGCGTCTGGCCGGGGCGCCGTTCCTGAAGGTGGAGGCGACCAAATTCACCGAGGTGGGCTACGTGGGTCGCGATGTCGAGTCCATCGTGCGCGACCTGATGGACGTGGCCGTCAAGCAGACCCGCGAGCAGGAGCTGGCCAAGGTTCGCCACCGTGCCGAGGATGCCGCCGAGGAGCGGGTGCTCGACCTGCTGTTGCCGGGCTCGCGCGAGCAGGACAGCCGGTCGGGTGGCGAGGCCGCCGCCGATACGCGCCAGAAGCTGCGCAAGCGCCTGCGCGAGGGCGACCTCGACGACAGGGAGGTCGAGATCGACACGCAGGTGATGCCGGTCGGTGTGGAGATCATGGCGCCGCCGGGAATGGAGGAGATGACCGGCCAGCTGCAGAGCCTGTTCCAGAATCTCGGCGGCAAGCGCACCCGCAGGCGCAAGCTCAAGGTGCCCGACGCGCTGGCACTGCTCGTCGACGAGGAGGCCGCGCGCATGGTGAACGAGGAGGAGCTCAAGCTGCGAGCACTGGAAGCGGTCGAGAGCAACGGCATCGTGTTCATCGACGAGATCGACAAAGTAACGCGGCGCGGCGAGACCACTGGCGCGGACGTGTCGCGCGAGGGCGTACAGCGTGATCTGCTGCCGCTCGTGGAGGGCTGCACGGTATCGACGAAGTACGGCATGGTGCGCA
>NZ_JBFJTF010000027.1:0-21688 GCF_041625615.1 Immundisolibacter sp.
AACCGACATGAACACAGCGCAGCACCGTCACCCGTGGCGCGCCGCACGGCGCCTGTGCGGGCTGCTGGCCGTCGCCTGCCTGGTGGCGACGCAGGCCTGGGCGCTGCCGCGGCACCAGCCGATTCCCGGTGGCGTGGCCGTGCTGGCGCTGCCGGCGCCGTTCGATGCCAGCAGTCAGGCGCAGTTCGCCGGCCGCCCGGTGCTGACCGTGCCGGGCGACGACGGCTGGCGGGCGGTGGTCGGCATTCCGCTTGGTCACACGCCCGGGCCGTCGGCCCTGCGGCTGACGTTTGCCGACGGCAGTACCCGCAACATCGGCTTCACCGTGGCGGCCCACACCTACCCGGAACAGCGCCTGACCATCGCCGACCCGGACAAGGTCACGCCATCGGCGCAGAGCCTGCAGCGCATCCAGCGCGAACAGGCGCAGATACGCGCCGCCTTCCGGCACCGTTCGGCAGACCGTCCGCCGCTGCGCTTCAGCCTGCCGGCACAGGGGCCGCTCAGCAGCAACTTTGGCCTGCGGCGGGTGCTCAACGGCCAGCCGCGCAGCCCGCATTCGGGCATCGACATTGCCGCCCCGCAGGGCGCTCCGGTGACCGCGCCGGCCCCCGGTCGCGTGCTGCGCGTGGGGGATTACTTCTTCACCGGCAACACGGTGTTCGTCGACCACGGCCAGGGCCTGGTGACGCTGTATTGCCATCTGAGCGAGATCGCCGTGCGGGAAGGACAGCCGCTGCGGACCGGTGATCGCATCGGCGCCGTCGGCAGCACCGGTCGTGCCACCGGTCCGCACCTGCACTGGGGCCTGTCACTGAACGACGCGCGCGTCGACCCGCGCCTGTTCCTGGCCGCCGAGGCGCAGGCCGAGCGCTGAGCGCGCCGTTCGCACCATCAACACACGGAGAGACACACGCATGAGCAGTACCGCCCCCGCCATCGGCGACCTGACCGGCAAGCGTCTGCTGATCATCGGCGCCAGTCGCGGTATCGGTCTGGCGCTGGCGGCACGCGCCGCCCAGTCGGGCGCCGTGGTGCACCTGACCGCGCGCAGCGCGCAGTCGGCGGCGCAGACCGCGGCCGCGCTGGCGGCCGAACACGGCGCCGAGGTCACCGGTCACGGGCTCGACATTGCCGCCGCCGACGCCACGGCGCGGCTGGACGGCGTGCTGGACGCCGCCGGCGGGCTCGACGCGCTCGTCTACAACGCCGGCGTGAGCCCGGTCTATGCGCGCCCGGAGAAGATCACCGACGAGGACTTCGACGCCATCGCCCGCGTCAACCTGCGCGGGCCGTTTCTGGCGGCGCGTGCCTTCGGCGCCCGCTGCCTGCGCGAACAGCGCCCCGGCGCCATCGTGTTCATCGCTTCGGTGGCGTCGCTGATCGGCACGCCGCGCCTGTCCGTCTACGCCGCCACCAAGGCCGGTGTGGCCGGACTCACGCGCGGCCTGGCCGTGGACTGGGCGCAGGATGGCATCCGCGTGAACGCCGTGGCGCCCGGCTGGGTGGCCACCGACATGACGCAGGGCCTGCAGGACAACCCGCGCCTGCACGACCGTCTGACCGCACGTGTGCCGATGGGGCGGTTCGCCCAGCCGGACGAAATTGCCGACGTGGCGCTGTTTCTGGCCTCCGACAGCGCGCGCTATGTCACCGGCTCGGTTTACAGTGTGGACGGCGGCCTGGTGGCAGGCTGACCGTTTGTCCAATGCGGCCGCAGGCCGCCCACAGCCAGGGGAGAGTGCAATGGCGTATGTACGTGTCTGTTCAGTGAACGACGTGCCGGCGGGCGGTATGGCGCGTTTCAAGGCCGATGGCACCGCGGTGGTCGTGTACAACCTCGCCGACGGTTTCCACGCGACGGCGGCGAATTGCTCGCATACCTTCGGGCCACTGGCGCGCGGCAAGATCATCGATGGCCAGCGCGTGCGGTGCCCGTTGCATCGGGCCGAGTTCGACATCAAGACCGGCGAGGCCGTGAAGTGGGCCTGTTTCCCGCCGGGCGTGCAGCTGTTGAACCTGTTCCGGCCCAAGAAGCCCATCAAGGCCTACGCCACCAAGGTGGAAGGCGACGCGGTGCTGGTGGACGTGTGAGCCGGTTTCCCGTCCCGCGTCAGCGCGGGGCGGGACCGCCGCGGCCGGTTCGGGCCTGTGCGGCGCCGGCGTCGATGCCCCGGCGCTCAGCGCCGTGCCAGCACGGCATCCGCCACGTACGGATTGCCGCGCCGTTCGGCGCCGAAGGTGGACATGGGACCGTGGCCGGGAATGAAGCGCACGTCGTCGCCGAGCGGCCACAGCTGTTCGGGAATGGAGCGCAGCAGGTCGGCGTGGTTGCCGCGCGGCAGGTCGGTGCGACCGATCGAGCCGGCGAACAGCACGTCGCCCACCAGCGCCAGGCGGCTGGCCGCGTGAAAGAACACCACGTGCCCCGGCGTGTGGCCGGGGCAGTGCCGCACGGCCAGTTCCACCGCGCCGAATCGCACCGTGTCGCCGCCTTCCAGCCAGCGGTCCGGTGTGAAGGTGGGCAGCGGCGGGAAGCCGAACATCTGTGCCTGCATGGGCAGGCCCTCGATCCAGAATGCGTCGTCCCGGTGCGGGCCCTCTACCGGCACGCCGTAACGTTCCTTGAGTGGCGCCGTGGCGCCGACGTGGTCGAGGTGGCCGTGGGTGAGAAAGATCTTTTCCACCCGCGCGCCGTGGCGCTGCACGGTGGCAACGATGTCCTCCACGTCGCCGCCGGGGTCCACCAGCGCGGCGGCACCGGTCGCCTGGCACAGCAGGACGGTGCAGTTCTGCTGCAGCGGGGTGACCGGGATGATGTCGAAGGCGAGCGCGTCGGGCATGGGCGTGTCAGTCCGGCAGCTTGTGTTCCAGGATGAGGTTTTCCTCGACCACCCGGCCGCCGATCAGGTGTTCCTGGATAATCGTTTCCAGCACCTGCGGCGTGCATGAGTGGTACCAGGCGCCTTCCGGGTAGACCACCGCCACCGGCCCCTGTTCGCAGATGCGAAGGCAGCCGGCCTTGGAGCGGTAGATGCCACCGTCGCCGGTGAGCTTGAGTTCGTTCAGGCGCTTCTTGAGAAAGTTCCACGATTCGAGACCGGCCTCGCGGGCGCAGCATTTGGGTTCCGCCGGGTCGGCACACAGAAAGATATGGCGACGGATGCGGTCCACGCCAAGCGACAGGGCGGTGTCTTTTACGGTGCTCATGGTTTTCCTCGCGGTGCGCCGCGCGCGCGGCACGGCGGCCGGCATGATGGCGGTGCGCCGCCGTGGGCGTCAACGCGCCGCGCGGGCACTGGCGGGGCTGTCCGTGGCCTGCCTGCTGGGCGGCTGCGCGCCGCAGCAGCCACCCGGTCCGGTCCTGCGCGTGGGTCTGGCGCAGCCGGTGCTGGATGTCGACCCGCGGCAGGCGGCGGATGCCGCCTCGGCCCGGCTCGGGCGTTTGCTGTACTCGCGGCTGGTGGAGCTGGATGCCGACTACCGGCCGCGTCCGGCGGCGGCCGACTGGCAGCAGCTGGACCCGCTGCGCTGGCGCTTTACCCTGCGCACGCCGCGGCCGCGTTTTGGCGACGGCACGCCGCTGTCGGCGGCCGACGTGGTGGCCACCTACCGCGCGGTGCTGGGCGAGGACGGCACGCTGTCGCCGCTGCGCGCCGAGCTGGGGGCGCTGCGGACAGTGCGGGCGGTTGGCGACGGACACATCGATTTCATTCTCGACCGGCCCGATGCGCTGTTTCCGGCGCGGCTGACGCTGGGCATCGTACGCGCCCGCTGCGCCGGTCCGCCGGTGGCCGGTGAACGGCCGTGCCACTACGACGGCAGCGGACCGTTCGCCCTGCAGCGGCTGAGCGGCAGTACGGTGCGGCTGCGCCGCCGGCACGACGGACTGGCGCTGGTGTTCGAGGTGGTGCCGGACCCGACGGTACGGGTGCTCAAGCTGCTGCGCGGCGAGCTGGACCTGCTGCAGAACGACCTGCCGCCGGAGCTGCTGACGTACCTGGAGCGCCAGTCGGCGGTGCGGTTGCTGCGCGGGCCGGGCAACAGCTACCACTATCTGGGGTTCAATCTTTCCGACCCGCTCGCCGGCGACCTGCGCCTGCGCCGGGCGGTGGCGCACGGCATCGACCGCGCCGCGCTCATCCGTCACCTGCTGGGCGGGGCGGCACGCCCGGCCGGCAGCGTGCTGCCGCCGGGTCACTACGCGGCCGCCGCGTTGCCGGCCCATCGCCATGATCCGGCGCTGGCGCGCCGGCTGCTGGCCGAGGCCGGGCTGGATCGGCCGCGTCTGACCTACAAGACCTCCACCGATCCGGTGCGCGTGCGCATCGCCACCGCCATCCAGGGCCAGCTGGCGCAGGTCGGCATTCGCCTGCGGGTGCAAAGCCAGGAATGGGGCAGCTTCTTCGGTGACGTGCGGGCTGGCGAGTTCCAGCTCTACTCGCTGGCCTGGGTCGGCGTGACGCAGCCGGACGTGCTGCGGCACCTGTTCCACAGCGCCTCGCTGCCGCCGGCCGGTGCCAACCGCGGCCGCTTCGTCAGCCGCCGTGTCGACGCGCTGCTGGATGCGGCCGCCGCGGCCGGCCCGGCGCGGCAGGTGGCGCTGTACCGGCAGGTGCAGCGGCGGGTGCACGCGCGCCTGCCCTATGTGCCACTGTGGTACGAAGATAATGTCGCCGTGGTCCGCGCCGGGGTGCGCGGCTATGCGCTGCGCCCCGACGGGGCCTGGGATGCCCTCGAATTCACCGATCCGCCCGATGCCACGAATACACATTGACCTCGCCCGCCAATGGCTGGAACTGCGGCACGACGACGGCCGCCTGCAGCTGGCCGCGCCGGTATCCACCGCCGCGGCGGGTCTGGGCGAACAGATGGGCAGCTACCAGACGCCGCGCGGCAGTCACCGCGTGCGCGCCAAGATCGGGGCCGGGGCGCCGGTGGGGGCGGTGTTCGTCGGCCGGCGCTGGACCGGCGAGGTGTACGGCCCGGAACTGGCCGCCACCCATCCCGGCCGCGACTGGATCCTGACCCGCATCCTGTGGCTGTGTGGCTGCGAGGTCGGCTTCAATCGTCTGGGGTCGGTCGACACCCAGCGTCGCTACATCTACATCCACGGCACGCCGGACAGCACCCGGCTGGGCGTGCCCGGCTCCAAGGGCTGCGTGCGCATGGGCAATGCCGACCTGCTGCGGCTGTTCGAGCTGACGCCGCCGGGCACGCCGGTGGACCTGACGGAGTGAGCCTGCTGCTGCGGCGCCTGGGCGCCACGGCCGGCACCCTGCTGGCGGTGCTGGTGGCGGTGTTCGTGCTGGTGCGCCTGGTGCCGGGTGATCCGGTGGAGGTGATGCTCGGCGAGCGTGCCAGCGGCGCCGATCGCGCCCAGCTGGTGGCGCAGCTGGGTCTGGACCGGTCGCTGCCGGCACAGCTGGTCGGTTACCTGCATGATCTGGCGCGCCTGGACCTGGGACAGTCGCTGCGTTACCGCGTGCCGGTGGCCGACCTGGTGGCCGCCCGCCTGCCGGCGACCTTGCAGCTCGCCGCGGCCGGGCTTGCACTGGCGCTGGTGTTGGCCTTGCCGCTGGGGGTGGCGATGGCGGTGCGCGGCAGCGCGCCGGGCGGTCGGCTGGCGGCGGCATTCACGCTGCTTGGCCTGGCGCTGCCGAGTTTCTGGCTGGGGCCGCTGCTGGTGCTGGTGTTCGCGGTGCAGCTGGGTTGGCTGCCGGTGGCCGGGCGCGAGTCGGCGGCGTCGCTGGTGCTGCCGGCGCTGACGCTGGCAGTGGGTCTGGCGGCGGTCCTGGCGCGCCAGCTGGCGGCCAACCTGAGCGAGGCGCTGGCGGCCGATCACGTGCGCACGGCGCGCGCCAAGGGTCTGGCCCCGGCGCAGGTGCTGTGGCGCCACGGCGTTCGCAACGCGCTGCTGCCGGTGGTGACGGTGTTCGGTCTGCAGCTGGGCGCGCTGCTGGGTGGCGCGGTGATCACCGAGACGGTGTTCGCCTGGCCAGGGCTGGGGGCGCTCACGGTGGAGGCGATCAGTGTCCGCGACTATCCCCTGCTGCAGGGCTGCGTGCTGGTGATCGCCGGCGCGTATGTCCTGGTCAACGGCCTGACCGAGCTGGCCTACGCCTGGATCGATCCCCGGGTGCGCCGGCCGTGAGCGGCGGGCGGCCATCGCGCCGGCTGTGGGCGGCGCTGGCGGTGCTCGGGCTGTGGGCGGTGCTGGCGCTGCTGTCGCCCTGGCTGCCGCTGGCGCCCGACACGCCGCGGCTGGATCAGGTCCTGGCACCGCCGGCCTGGCAGCCGGGTCAGTGGCTGGGCTGCGACGAACTGGGCCGGCCGCTGCTCGACCGCCTGCTGGCCGGGGCGCGGGTGTCGCTGCTCGTGGTGTTGCAGGTGGTTGCCGGACAGGCGGTGCTGGGCATCGGCGCCGGGCTGCTGGGCGGCTACCTGGGTGGCCTGCCGGACCGGGCGCTGCGCGCGCTGACCGATCTCACCCTGGCCTTCCCCGGCCTGTTGCTGGCGTTGCTGCTGGCCGGGCTGCTGGGGCCGGGCATCGACAACGTGGTGATCGCGCTGGTGGCGGTCGGCTGGGTGGGATTTGCCCGACTGACGCGGGCGCAGGTGCTGTCGCTGCGGCGCAGTGATCATGTGGCCGCGGCGCTGGCGCTCGGCTGCGGGCACGGGCGCGTGCTTGGCCGGCACGTGCTGCCGCTGCTGGCGGCGCCGTTGCTGGTGGAGGCGGTGCTGGCCTGTGCCGGTGCCATCACCGCCGAGGCCGGGCTGTCGTTTCTGGGGCTGGGGGTGCAGCCGCCGCAGGCATCCTGGGGCGGGCTGATCCGCGAGGGTGCGCGCTATCTGCTGGTGGCGCCGCATTACCTGCTGCTGCCGGGGCTGGCGCTGGTGGCGGTGATCTATGCCGTCAGCGTGCTGGGCGAACAGCTGCGTCGGCGGCTCGACCCGCGGTGGCCGGCATGAGTTATGGGTGGGCCGACGCCGTCGGCAACCTTGGTGTGCTGCTGGTGCTGGGCACGTACCTTGGCCTGCAGCTGGGCCGGCTCGACAGCCGTGGCGTGGCCTATTCGGCCTGCAACGCGGCCGGTGCCGCGCTGCTGCTGGTGTCGCTGAGCGTCAACTTCAACCTGTCGTCGGTGATCATCGAGGTGTTCTGGCTCGCCATCAGCTTTGTTGGCTTGTGGCGGGTGTGGCGGCGGCGTTGAAGGGGCGATCCGCGGGCATGGTCATGGCCTTGTCACGTTTCCGTAATACGCTGTGCATTCCCCCACCAGGCCGCGTGCACAGCCGGCCCCAACAGCCTGCGCGGCGATCATGAGCGACGACATCGACCTCAAACGGCCGGATCTGTACATCAACCGTGAGCTGAGCCTGCTGGAGTTCAACGCCCGCGTGCTGGCGCAGGCGCTGGACGAGCGCCTGCCGCTGCTCGAACGGCTGCGGTTCCTGTGCATTTTCAGCACCAATCTGGATGAATTCTTCGAGATCCGGGTCGCCCGCCTGCAGGAGCTGCAGGCGCTGGGATCGACCCAGGCGGGCCCGGACCAGCTCGGCCCGCAGGAGCTGCTGGTGGCCATCGGCGAGCGCGTGCATCAGCAGGTGGACATCCAGTACCGCATCCTGAACGACACCCTGCTGCCGGCGCTGGCGCAGCAGGGTATCCGCTTCGTGGCGCGTGGCGACTGGACCGCCGAACAGGCCAGCTGGGTGCGCAGCTACTTCGACAATGAGCTGGCGCCCATGCTCAGTCCGCTCGGCCTGGACCCGGCCCATCCGTTTCCGCGCGTGCTCAACAAGAGCCTCAACTTCATCGTCGCCCTGTCCGGCACGGATGCCTTCGGGCGACGTATCGGCAATGCCGTGGTGCAGGCGCCGCGCGCGTTGCCGCGCATCATTCCGCTACCGGACGACACGCCCGGCCAGCATGACTTCGTGTTCCTGTCGTCGGTGATCCACGCCCACGTCGGGGCACTGTTCCCGGGCATGGAGGTGAAGGGCTGCTATCAGTTCCGCGTGACCCGCAACAGCGACCTGTTCGTCGACGAGGAAGAGGCGGACGACCTGCTGCGCGCGGTGGAGGGCGAACTCCAGTCACGCCGGTACGGCGACGCGGTGCGCCTGGAAGTGGCCGACACCTGCCCGCAGGCGATGACCGACTACCTGCTCACGCAGGTCGGTCTGGGGCCGGGGGACCTGTACCGGGTCAACGGCCCGGTCAACGTCAACCGCCTGCTGGCGGTGTGCGACCTGCCGGACCGGCCGGACCTGCGGTTCGCGACCTTCGCCCCCGGCCTGCCGGCACCGGTGCACCGCGGTGGTGATGCGTTCGCCACCCTGGCCAAGGGTGACGTGTTGCTGCACCACCCGTTCGAGTCGTTTCTGCCGGTGGTGGAGTTCCTGCAGCAGGCCGCCGCCGACCCGGACGTGCTGGCCGTCAAGCAGACCCTGTACCGCACCGGTCCCGATTCCGTCATCGTCGATGCCCTGGTGGCGGCGGCGCGCGCCGGCAAGGAAGTGACCGTGGTGGTGGAGCTGCGCGCGCGCTTCGACGAGGAGGCCAACATCGCGCTGGCCAACCGCCTGCAGGAGGCCGGCGCGCACGTGGTGTATGGGGTGGTGGGGTACAAGACGCACGCCAAGATGAGCCTGGTGGTGCGCCGTGAGGGCAAGGCGCTGCGCCATTACGCGCACGTTGGCACGGGCAACTACCACCCGCGCACCAGTCGCCTGTATACCGACTACGGCCTGTTCACCTGCGACCCGGCGGTGGCCGGCGATGTGCAGCGGGTGTTCCTGCAGCTGACCAGCCTGGGGGTGGTCGGGCGCCTGCACCACCTGCTGGAGTCGCCGTTCACCCTGCACGACGCGCTGCTGGCCAAGATCGAGCGTGAGGCGGAACACGCCGCGGCCGGTCGGCCGGCGCGCATCGTCATCAAGGTCAACTCACTGGTCGAGCCGCGCAGCATCCAGGCGCTGTACGCCGCGTCGCGGGCGGGTGTCGAGGTGGACCTGGTGGTACGCGGCATGTGCGCGCTGCGCCCGGGCGTGCCGGGTGTGTCCGAGCGCATCCGCGTGCGTTCGGTGGTCGGACGCTTTCTGGAGCACACGCGGGTGTTCCATTTCCACAACGGCGGCCAGGACGAGGTCTACTGCGGCAGTGCCGACTGGGCCGAGCGCAATTTCTTCCGCCGGGTCGAAGTCTGCTTTCCCATCCTGGACGCCGAATTGCGCCGGCGGGTCATCGACGAGCTGGCCCTGTACCTGCAGGACAACCAGCAGGCCTGGGAGCTGCGGCCCGACGGCAGCTACCGGCGCATCGAGCCTGGCGCCGAGGCGGCATTGTCGGCCCAGCTGGCGCTGCTCGAACGGCTGGCGGGCGCCGGTTAGGCGTCGGCCGCCGCCGGTTGGGCCGGCAGCGCGTACGGCGCCGGGTCCAGGGGGGGCGTGCCGCCGGTGATCAGCGCCGCCAGCAGCACCGCCGACGCCGGCGCCAGGGTCAGTCCGCTGCGGAAATGTCCGCCGCTGACGTAAACGTTCTCGAGCCGCGGGTGGCGGCCCATGTACGGTGTGCCGTCCGGACTGCCGGGCCGCAGGCCGACCCAGTGGGCGACCCGTGGCGCGTCCTCCAGCGCCGGCACCAGACGCGCAGCGGCGGCATGCAGTGCGTCGGCGGTGGCGGGGCGCGGCGTCTTGTCGAAGCCGGTGCGTTCCACCGTGCTGCCGGCCAGCACCAGCCCGTCGTGGCGCGGCACCAGGTAATGCCCCTCGGCCAGCAGCACGTGGCGAATCAGGCCCGGGGGTGTCTGCAGGGCGAGGATCTGGCCGCGTACCGGTTCGATCGGCAGGTCGAGTCCGCAGCCACGCAGCAGCTGGCCGCTCCAGGCGCCGGCAGTGACCAGCAGCAGCTGCACCGCACGTCGACCGCGACGCGTGTCGAGCGCCTCGACGCGATTGCCGCGGCGGGCGAAGCCGAGCACTTCGCAGTCCTGCTCGAAGCGCACGCCGGCGTGCTGCAGTGCCACGCGCAAGGCGCGCAGCAGGCGCGGGTTGCGTACTTGGGCTACCTGCGGCAGCAACACGGCGGTGGTGTGCGGCGCCAGGGCGGGCTCGGCGGCGCGCAGCGCGCCGGCGTCGAGTGTCTGTGCCGGCACCTGCCACTGCCGGGCCCAGGTCAGGGCCTGGCCGGGGTCGGTGCAGTCCGGCAGCAGCAGGCCGTCGGTGTGCAGTTCGGGGTCGATGCCGGATTCGGCCGCCAGCGTTTCGGCCAGCGTCGGATAGACGCGCTGGCTCCACAGGCTCAGCGGGTGCACCGCCGCCGGCTGGCGCCACGGGTGCAGCGGCGACAGGATGCCGCTGCCGGCCCAGGACGCCTCGCGCCCGATCTCGCCGCGGTCCAATACCGTTACGTCGAGACCGGCGGCGCGCAGTTCGCGTGCGGTCAGCAGTCCGATGACCCCGCCGCCGACGACCGTTACATGTCCGTCCACCGCGATCAGTCGGCGGGCGGCACGTACCCCTCGGGCCGGTCGGCGCCGCCACCGAACAGGAATTTCTCCATTTCCTGCTGCAGGAACTTGCGCGCCTCGGGATCGATCAGGGTCAGGCGGTTTTCGTTGATGAGCATGGTCTGATGCGCCAGCCAGGCCTGCCAGGCCTCGCGCGACACCTGCTCGTAGATGCGCTGGCCGAGCGGGCCGGGGTAGGGCGGGCGATCAAGGCCCTCGGCCTCGCGGCCGAGCAGCACACAGTGGACAGTTCGCATGGCGGTCTCCGGGGGAGGGGGTGCTCAGCCGGCGAGCAGGCGCCGCACCGGCGCCGCCAGGCCGAGCCGCGCGGGATTGGCCGGGTTATACCAAAGCCGGTCGGGAGCGTCCAAGGCCGTCGGCGCGGCCTGCACGCGGCATTCGAGCGGAGTGATCTCCAGCCGGAAATGGCTGAAGGTGTGAATGAACGGATCGCCGCCGTGCACGGCCTGCGGCGACAGGCCGTAGTGGACACGGCACCAGTCGGCCAGCTCGGTGACGGCGCCGGTGTACTCCGGCAGCGACCACAGTCCGCCCCACAGGCCGGCTGGCGGGCGGCGTTCCAGCAGCACCCGGCCGTCGGGCCGGCGCAGCAGCAGCAGGGCGGTCCGGCGCTGCGGCAGATCGCGCCGCGGGCGTGGCTGCGGGTAGTGGGTCACCGCGTCTGCCGCCAGTGCCAGACAATCGGCGTGGACCGGGCATTCGCCGCAGCGCGGCCGGCTGCGGGTGCACACCAGCGCGCCCAGGTCCATGATGGCCTGCGTGTAGTCGGCGGCATGGTCCGGGGGTGTCAGGCTGTCGGCGATGTCCCAGAGCCGCGCCTGCACGGCGGTTGTGCCGGGCCAGCCGGCCACCGCCCGGTGCCGGCACAGCACGCGCTTGACGTTGCCGTCGAGGATCGGCTGGCGTTGGCCGCTGCCGAGCGCCAGGATGGCACCGGCGGTGGAGCGGCCGATGCCGGGCAGGGCCGCCAATGCCGCCAGGTCGGTTGGCAACCGGCCCTCGTGGTCACGACATACCTGCGCGGCGGCCCGGTGCAGGTTGCGGGCGCGGGCGTAGTAACCCAGCCCGGTCCACAGGTGCAGCACATCGTCCAGCGGCGCCGCGGCCAGCGCGCGGATGTCCGGAAAACGCGCCATGAAGCGTTCGAAGTACGGCACCACGGTGCCGACCTGCGTTTGCTGCAGCATGATTTCCGACACCCACACCCGGTACGGCGTGCGGGGGTGCTGCCAGGGCAGGTCGTGCCGGCCGCCGTGGGCGTGCCAGGCCAGCAGGCGGTCGGCGAAGGCGGTCGCCATCAGCCGGCGTCGGGCGGCGCGTCGGCGTCCAGCAGGGCGCGCACGAATGGCAGGGTCGGCCGCCGCTGCGCCGCCAGCGTGGCCTGATCCAGCCGTTGCAGGGTTGCCAGCAGCGCCTTCAGGTCCCGGCTGTGCCGCTGCAGCAAATAGTCAACGACCGTGTCGTTCAGGTGCAGGCCCTGTTCACTGGCACGGCGCAGCAGCACGGCGCGTTTGTCGGTGTCGCGCAGCGCTTCGAGCCGGCAGCTCACGCCCCAGCCGAGGCGGCTTTTGAGTTCCGGGCGGCACAGGCCGAGGCCGCCGGGCGTGGCGCTGCCGCTGCTGATGATGCGCCCGCCGCCGGCGCGCAGCCGGTCGTACAGGTGGAACAGTGCCAGTTCGGCCGTCTGTTCGCCGGCGATGACGTCCAGGTCATCCACGCATACCAGGGAAAACTGCTCGAAGGCGCTGACGGCCTCGGCCACGCCGGCGGGGTCCAGGTCGCGCAGGGGCAGGTAGGCGGCACGCAGGCCGTGGCCGGTGGCCGCAGCCAGCGCGGCGGTCAGCAGGTGTGTCTTGCCGCTGGCCGGCGGGCCCCACAGGTACAGCGGGGTGCGCTCGCGTCCGCTGGCCAGTGCTTGCGCCAGTGAGCGGCCCCGCGCGGCCGCCGACCCGGCGGCGCCGATGAAGCTGTCGAAGGTCTGGTCGGCGCGCAGGCGCAGCGCCAGCGGCTGTTGGGCCGTCAGCACGGCGGTTCCTGGGCGTACCAGTCGCTGTCGCGGTAGCGGGCCAGGGCATGGCGCAGCAGCACGACCAGCACCGCGCTGGCCGGCAGGGCCAGCAGCACGCCGAAGAACCCGAACAGCTGCCCGCCGGCCATGACGGCGAAGATCACGGCCACCGGGTGCAGACCGAGTCGGTCGCCGACCAGTAACGGTGTCAGCAGCAGGCTTTCGAGCAGCTGACCGGCAGCGAACACGGCGCCGATGGCCAGCAGGTGGGGCAGGTCCTGGAACTGCACCAGGCCGGCGATCAGCGCCAGACCGACACCGATGACCGCGCCCAGGTACGGCACGAAGGTCACCAGGCCGGCGACGAAACCGATCAGCAGCGCCTGCTTGAGGCCCACCAGCGACAGGCCGATGGCGTAGAACATGCCCTGCGCCAGCATCACCAGCAGCTGACCGTGCAGGAAGCCGCCGAGCACTCCATCTGCTTCGCCGGCGAACTGGCGCACCGAAGGTTGCCAGCGTCGTGGCAGCAGGCCATCGATGCGCGTCAGCAGGTGCGGCCAGTCCCGCAGCAGGTAGAACGCCACCACCGGTACAACCACCAGATTGACCGCCAGGCCGATCAAGCCGAGTCCCGAATTGAGCAGCCGGCCGAGGCCCTGTGCGGCGTAGCCGCCGGCCTGGGTCCAGTGCCCCTGCATCCATTCGCGGACCGCGGCCAGCGACAGCGTATCGGGTGGCAGTGCCAGGCGCGCCTGCAGCCAGGGCGTCGCGGTCTGTTCCAGCCAGTCGAGAAAACGTGGCAGTTGTTGCAGCAGGCTGACCAACTGCCGCTGCAGGGCCGGGATGGCGAACAACAGCGCCAGCAGCGCCAGGAGGGTCAGCACGGCGAACACCAGGGTGGTGGCCCAGGTGCGAGGCAGCACACGGCCCAGTCGGGTCACCAGCGGGTCGGCGATGTAGGCCAGCAGCGCCGCACCGAAGAATGGCGCCAGCACCGGGCCCAGCAGGTACAGCAGGACCAGTGTGCCGACGGCGCCGGCAGCCAGCAGCAGGCGGCGTGACAGGGTGTCGGTCACGGCCGGTAGCGGTAGCCGGATTCGGCCTCCGCCTCGCGTGTGAACGGGGCGCCCGGCTCGACGCGGTCGGCCAGCGCCGCCGCACCACCGGGCAGTGCGAAGGCGAACACGGCGTGACCGTCGCCGACCGCCAGCGGGCGCAGTTGACGGATCTCCGCCTGCTGGCTGAGGTGTTCCCAGACGCGGGCGTATGCGGTGACGTCGTCGATGCCACGGACGGTGATCTCGACCGCCTGCGGTGGGCCGCTGGGCGGCGCCACGGCCAGTTGGCTGCTCAGGCGGTCCAGGGCTGCCCCGAGGGCGGCTTCCGGTGACGCGCCGTCGGCGGCCCAGACGTGATCGTCGCTGTCCGGGCGGGTCAGGCGCAGGTCTATGCGCCACCGTCCGTCGATGCCGTTCAGCCGGCCGCTGAGCACGCCTCCGGGGGCATAGCGCGCCGCCAGCGCCTTCAGGGGCGCGAGTGTGGCCGGGTCGTGGGGATTGGCGTGTGCCGGCAGCTCGGCGCGTTCGGCCAGGTCGAGCAGCGGCAGCAGGATCGGCCAGCCGCGTGCGCGGGCGGCGGTGTCGACAGCGGCCGCCAGCCGTGGCGGCTCGTCGGCACCGACCCAGAGCGTGTTGCCATCGTGCTGGACCTGCAGCCACAGCAGCAGTGTGGGCCGGGTGTCCGGTACGGTTGCCACGCCCTGCTCGGCCAGAAAGCCGCGCACGGCGTTCGGATCGAAGCGTGCTTCCAGCAGCGTATTGCCGTCCTGGTCGCGGCTGAAGCCGTAACCGAGCACCGTGCGTGCCGCTGCCTGCTTGCCGGCCGCCTGGTCGGCCAGTGCCGCCGCGGCACCGCGGCCGGCCACCTGCGCCAGCACCTGGCCGAAGGCGACGACCACGGCCGCCTCCTGGGCCGTCTGGCCGTCATCGGTCAACGGTACCCGCGCACGGTACAGGTCCAGTGCCTGTGGCGTGCCGGCCGGCAGCAGCGCAAGCAGCAGGCAAACAGCGGACAGCGACAGAAGGCGCATGATGGCGGTAGGCAGGCAGTGAGGGGACCGGCTACCATTGTGCCCCGATCCGCGCCCCCAGTGAGTCTTCTGTCATGGGCGACACGCCCGCATCCGGCCTCAGTTACCGCGACGCCGGTGTCGATATCGACGCCGGCAATGCCCTTATCGACCGCATCCGGCCGCTGGCCGCGCGCACCCGCCGGCCGGAGTTGCTGGCGGGGATCGGTGGTTTCGGCGCCTTGCTGGAGTTGCCCAAGCGCTACCGCGAGCCGGTGCTGGTGGCCGGCACCGACGGAGTCGGCACCAAGCTGCGCCTGGCCATTGATCTTGGCGTTCACGATACGGTCGGCATCGATCTGGTCGCCATGTGCGCCAACGACGTGCTGGTGCAGGGTGCCGAGCCCCTGTTCTTCCTGGACTATTTCGCCACCGGCAAGCTGGACGTCGATGCCGCGGCGGCGGTGGTCGGCGGCATTGCGCGCGGCTGCGAGCTGGCCGGTGCGGTGCTGGCCGGCGGCGAGACGGCCGAGATGCCCGGCATGTATCCGCAGGGCGACTACGACCTGGCCGGGTTCTGTGTCGGCGTGGTGGAGAAGACGCGCGTGCTCGATGGGCAGGCCATTCGCGCCGGCGACGCCATCATCGGCCTGGCCTCGAGCGGCCTGCACTCGAACGGCTATTCGCTGGCGCGCAAGGTGGTCGAGCATGCCGGTGCCGACCTGAACGCGCCGTTCGGTGACAGCACCCTGGGCGCCACCCTGCTGATGCCGACACGCATCTACGTGAAGCCGGTGCTGGAGCTGCTGGCGGCCCTGCCGGTGGTCGGCATTGCCCACATCACCGGTGGCGGGCTGCCGGAGAACCTGCCGCGGATCCTGCCGCAGGGGCTGGCCGCGCGCCTGCAGCCATCCGCCTGGCAGCGCCCGGCCATCTTCGACTGGCTGCAGCAGCAGGGCGGCATCGCCGCGAGCGAGATGTGGCGCACCTTCAATTGTGGCTTGGGCATGGTGGTGGTGCTGCCGGCCTCCCGCGCCGACGAGGCGCTGGCGCTGCTGCGCGACGCCGGTGAGACCGCCTGCCTGGTGGGCGAGGTGGTGACGCGCGGCGACGGGCCGGGTGTCGTGCTGGAATCGTGACGGCTGCCACGCTGCGCGTGGCGGTGCTGATATCGGGCCGCGGCAGCAACCTCAAAGCCATCCTCGACGCCATTGCCGCCGGCCAGCTGCCGGCCCGCGTGGTGCAGGTGATCAGCAACCGACCGGGCGCCGCCGGGTTGCAGCTGGCGGCGGCTGCCGGCGTGCCGACGGCCGTGGTCGATCACAAGCGGTTCGCCGACCGTGCGGCTTTCGAGCGGGCGCTGGAGGCGCAGCTGGCCGCCGAACCGGCGGATCTGCTGGTGCTGGCCGGTTTCATGCGCGTCGTGACGGCCGACTTCGTGGCCCGCCACCGCGGCCGGCTGCTCAACATCCATCCTTCGCTGCTGCCGGCTTTCGCCGGCCTGGACACGCACGCGCGGGCCCTGGCGGCGGGCGTCAGCGAGCACGGCGCGAGCGTGCATTTCGTCACCGCGGCGGTGGACGGTGGTCCCCTGATCGCACAGTTCCGCGTGCCGGTGCGGCCTGGTGATACCGAGGATGGCCTGGCCGCGCGCGTGTTGCGGGCGGAGCATCGGCTCTATCCGCAGGTGCTCGCCTGGTACGCTGCCGGCAGGCTGGCGCTGCGGGCTGATACCGTTTTGCTCGATGGGTTGGCGCTGGCGGCGCCGGTGCAGTTCGCCGACACGGAGGACGACGATGCGTAACGTGAGTTTCCGGCACCGTTTGTTCGGCCTGCTGTTGACACTGCCGGCGGCCGTGGCCGCGTCGACCGACTGGGAGGCCACCTACAGCGTGCGTCAGGGCACGATCGAGGGTGGTCAGGCGGTGCAGCGCTACACGGCCGCGGATGGTCGCTACCGGCTCACACTGGATGTCACTCCCGGGGGGGTCGTTGCGCTTTTCACGCAGGAGACCTTTCACGACGAGAGCAGCGGGCTGGTGGATGACGGTGACCTGAGGCCCCAGCGGTACGTGCACGTGCGCGCCGGCGGTCGCAAGCAACGTGACTATGAATATCGCTTCGACTGGCAGGCCGGGCAGGTGGCCGAGGTCGATGGTGACCGGCCACCGGCCGTGTTGCAGCCGGGAACCCTCGACGAGTTGACCTACGTGGAGGCGCTGCGCCGGGCGCTGGCGGATGGCAAGACCGGCCTCACGCTGCCGGTGCTGTACGGCTCGGACGGCGAGATCCGTGACTATCGGCTGCAGACGCTGGGCGAGGAAGAAATCTCCACGCCGGCCGGGCGCTTCAGGACCATCAAGGTTCAGCGCACGCAGACCGGTGGCAAGTACACGGTTACCTTGTGGTGCGCGCCGGCGCTCGATTACTTCCCGGTACGCATCGACCGCCACAAGCGTGGCCGTTCGCAAGGCACGCTGCTGCTGAGCAGTTTCGAGGCCGCCAGCGGGCGCGCGCCCTAGCCCAACGGCGTGGCGGTGGCCCGCCCGTCGGTGCGCGGTGCCGGCAAAACTTTCTTAACACTGGCCGGACTAAAGTCGCAGGCGGGTCGCCGGCTGCGGCTGGCGACTGCGTTCATCGCGTTTCTGCCATAGGGCGTTGCCGCAAAACGGAGCCGTCACATGTTTGGGTGGGCCATCACGTTTTTGATTATTGCAATCGTCGCGGCGCTGCTCGGGTTTTCCGGGATTGCCGGGGTCGCGACCAACATCGCCTGGATCCTGTTCGTTGTCGGGCTGGTGCTGGCGGTCGTGTTCCTGGTGATGGGGCGTCGCCGACCGCCGCTGTAGAAGGCCACCGACGACCGCTCCGGGAGGCGCGGGGCGGTCGTCGGGCGCCACAGTGCGCGAGGCAGCGCCGGCCGCTGTCGCGTCGGCGCGCCGGGGCCGCGCAGTTGCTGCCGGCGGGTGCGTCGGCCCTATACTGCGTCCCAGCCCCCGCATTCTTCCGCCACCGGCCATGTCCGCCGTCATTCCGAACGTACTCAGCATTGCCGGTTCCGACCCGTCCGGTGGCGCCGGCATCCAGGCGGACCTGAAGACCTTCAGTGCGCTTGGGGTTTACGGCATGGCGGTGGTGAGTGGCCTGACGGCACAGAACACCCGCGGCGTGAACGCCGTCGAACCGGTGTCGCCGGCATTCGTGGCGGCGCAGATCGATGCCGTGTTCGCGGACATCCGCGTCGATGCCGTCAAGCTCGGCATGCTCGGCGGCGCCGACGTGGTGGCGTGCGTGGTCGACCGTGTGCGGCACTGGCGCCCGCGGGCGCTGGTGGTGGACCCGGTGATGGTCGCCAAGGGTGGCGCCGCGTTGCTGGACCCCGTGGCCCTGCGGTGCCTGCGCGAACAGCTGCTGCCGCTGGCCAGCGTGCTGACACCGAACCTGCCGGAGGCGGCCGCCCTGCTGGGCGCGCCGCTGCCGGTCGACCTGCCCGCGATGCGCGAGGCGGCCCGCGCGTTGCACGCGCTCGGGCCTGCCTGGGTGCTGCTGAAGGGCGGTCACCTGCCGGGCAATGACTGTACCGATCTGCTGTACGACGGGCGCACCTTCACGGAACTGCCGGCCCGCCGTGTGCCGACCGCCAATACCCACGGCACGGGGTGCACGCTGGCGTCGGCCATCGCGGCCCATATGGCGCGTGGGCTGGCGGTGCCACAGGCCGTGGCGCAGGCCAAGGCGTATCTGACCGCTGCCATAGCCGCAGCCGACATGCTGGACGTCGGCCACGGCCACGGGCCGGTACAGCATTTCCATGCCTTGTGGCACGCGCCGCAGGGTGGCGGAACCTTTGAGTGACCGGATTGTTCCAAGCATCTCCCGAGCGCGCCCGAGTACCCGCATGATCCGCTTCGCGACCGACCTGCTGCGCGCCGGCCTGATGCTGGGGTGTCTGGTCCCGTTGGCCACAGCCACCGAAACCGTCGACGACGACGGCCCGCCGCCCGCCGGGGAGCAAGCGCCGGCCGTGGTGGCGGATCCGCCGGCGCCCGCCCCGGTGGCGGAACCCGCAGCACCGGTGGACGCAGCGGCCGCCGCGGCTGATGGAGACACCCAGGCGGTCGGCGACGAGGCCGGTTTTCCCACGGTGGCCCCGGTGCCGCCGTTTCGGCTGCTCGGCGCGAAGGTGCCGCCCGGCGAGACGCGCACCTTGGCCTGGTTCGCCAGTCAGCACTACTCGGGCATCGACAGTGCCGCCCAGGTGCTGGTGGCCCATGGCAGCCGGCCGGGAAAGGTGCTGTGCATAACGGCGGCGGTTCACGGTGACGAGATCAACGGCGTGGAAATCGCCCGCCGGGTGTTCCACAAGACCAATCCAACCCAAATGGCCGGCACGCTGGTGGTGGTGCCCATCACCAATCTGCACGGCTTCGAGCGCGGGTATCGCTACCTGGCCGATCGTCGCGACCTGAACCGCTATTTTCCGGGCAGCGCCAGCGGCAGTTCGGCCGCGCGGATCGCTCACTCGTTCTTCCACAACATCGTGCGGCACTGCGATGCGCTGGTGGATTTGCACACCGGCTCGTTTCACCGCACGAACCTGCCGCAGCTGCGGGCCGATCTGGGCAACCCCGAGGTGCTGCACCTGACCCACGGCTTCGGCGCCACGGCGGTACTCGACGACCGCGGTGCGCCCGGGACCTTGCGCCGGGCTGCCTGCGACGCCGGCATTCCCGCGGTGACCCTGGAGGCGGGGGAGCCGATGCGTCTGCAGACGAACGAGGTGCGTCACGGCGCCAAGGCCATTCGCAGCCTGATGGCACACCTTGGCATCGTGAAAAAATCCTGGCGTTGGCGTGACCCGCAGCCGGTGTACTACGAGTCGGTGTGGGTGCGCGCCAGCCGGGGAGGCATTCTGTTGGCGTCGGTGGGGCTGGGTGACACCGTGAGCGCCGGGCAGGTACTGGGCGTGGTGACCGATCCCATCAGCAACGCCCGCGCCGAGGTGGTGGCGCCACACGACGGACGGGTCATCGGTATGGCCGTGAATCAGATGGTGCGTCCCGGCTATGCGGTCTTTCGCCTCGGCATGGAGCGGTCGGAAGAGGAGATGATTCGCGCCGCGCCGCCGCCGGCCATGGTCGACGACGCGGCTGCGTCACCCGCCGACGCGGCGCCGGACGCGCAGACTCCGGCGTGGACACCGACGGATGAGCCGCGCCCGGACGAGTAGGGTCGCGTCAGCGTTCGGCGCGCAGGGTCGGCGTGCCCGGCGGGTGGCGCACCGGCACCTTGAGCACCTGCCCGATGCGCAGATGCGCGGTCGGTGACAGGCCGTTGCGCGCCGCCAGCTGGCGAGTGCTGATGCCGTGTCGCGCGGCGACACCGCTGAGGGTTTCGCCCCGGCGCACCAGGTGGCGGATCTCGGTGACCGGCGCTGCCTGTCCGGCGTGCCGGGCAATCTCGGCGATGCGCACCTGGGCGTCATGCGTGCCGGCAGGCAGGCGCAGTGCGTATCCCTTGGGCAACAACTGGGTTTCGTCCCAGACGGTGCGTCGCAGGGCCGGGTTCAGCGCCCGCAGGGTGCTGCGGTCGATGCCCAGTTCGCGTTCGACCACGCGCAGTGGCAGGTAGGCCGGCACGGTCACCTCCACCATGCGTGCCGCCGGTGCCTTGATCACGGTGCCGAAGTGTTCCTCCGGTGTCGAGGACAGCTCCAGGGCCGCCAGGAAGGTGGGGTAGAAGTTGCGCGAGGCAAAGCCGAAATAGCGGCCGTTGTAGCGCTCGATCAGGGTCGCGATGTCGGTGGTGCCCATGTTCTCTACCGCCCGGCGCATGCCGGCGCGCCCGTGGTTATAGGCTGTCAGTGCCAGGGGCCAGGTGCCGAGTGCGTCGTAGTTGCCGCGCAGCAGGCGTGCGGCGGCCACCGTCGCGGCGTGAGGGTCGTAGCGTTCGTCCACGTAGTGGTCGATGCGCAGGAACAGCCGCCCGGTGCTGGCCATGAACTGCCAGAGTCCGGCGGCTCCGGCATGTGATCCGGCCAGCGGGTCGAAACCCGATTCCACGTAGGGCAGCGCGCCGATCTGTTCGGGCACGCCGTATGCGGTCAGCGTCCGGCGGATATGGGATTCCCAGGCGCCGGCACGGTGCAGGGCCGTGGCGAAGCGGTCGCCCTGGCCAAGCTGGAACCGCACGCGCTGCGCGGCGGCGCGCAGTTCGGCGGCGGAAGCACCTTGCCACAGTGCCTGCACGCGCCGTACCTGCGGGTCGGAGCGGTCGGCCGTGCCGTCGGCGAGGGCGCGCAGGATGTCCTGGATGGCCTGCCGCCGCGGTTCGATCAGCGCCTGACGCTCGCGGCGGTCCAGGTCCTGTGGCCAGCCGATGGTCTCGTACACCACGTTCAGGTGCCGGTCGTCGTGCAGGAAACCGCTGCGGGTGTCGACCTCGGTGAATACCCGGCTCCAGAAACGCACCGCCGGTTCCAGCGCCGCCGGGCGGGGCAGCACATCGGACTGCGCATGCACGCCCGGGACGCACCACAGCAACAGGCTCAGCAACAGGCGGACTGGCATCGGGTACACGCTCGGCGGCGGGTGTGAACGGTGTCTGGGGCGACGCCGTGGGCACGTTGTCTTGGTGAGCGGCGGGCGGGCCACGAGGTTCGGGACAACGCAGTGAAGCACAGTGTGCCGGTGTCGGCGGCGTGCATTCAAGACAGCGAACGTACGCCCCGGTCAGGGGCGTCGAAGCGGCAAGAGCATGCCCGGTGACGCCCGCCGGATGCAGTCCGTGGGAGCCGCCCGGGTGGCCCTGCTGGCGGCCCTGACGGGGCGCCAGCAGGGCGTGGATCAGCGCACGGTGTTGCTCAGAACTGCAATTGCAGGCCCGCCGTGGCCAGGTCCAGGTCGGCCTCGGCGTGGTCGCCGTCGAGCCTGTAACGGGTGTATTCCAGGCGCAGGCTGAGGTTCGGCAGCAGCCCGACGTTCAGGCCCGCACCGTACAGCCAGTCGTTGCCGTCGATGTCGGCATCGAAGCCGAGCGGACCGTCGGCCTGCGCGTCCCACCAGACCCGGCCGC
>NZ_JBFJTF010000028.1:0-21470 GCF_041625615.1 Immundisolibacter sp.
CGATCCCGCCTGGCTCCACCAAAATTCGCCCCACCGGCCCGACGCCGGTGTGGCGCCGGCCTACGTCCCCATCGTCTAGAGGCCTAGGACACTGCCCTTTCACGGCGGCAACAGGGGTTCGAATCCCCTTGGGGACGCCATTCCTCCGGCGTCAAAAAGAAACCGCCCCCCTGGGGCGGTTTTTCGTTCCGGGGAAGTCTTTTTCAAAGGCGCAACGCCTGCCACACCCCGCGTGGCCCGGGCCAAGACATTCTTGAGCCACATCAACGCCAGCCGCCTGTTTCGTTGACGGACGCCCGCGCCGGGCGCCACCCTTGCCGTGCATGTCACCCCCCGCAGGACCTGGCTCCCCCATGCCGCGCAACTCCCTTCTTCTTGTGGCCGCCGCCGTCGTGGCCATCGGCGCCGTCGGCATCCTGGCGTGGCAGGCCCTGCATGAGGACTCCATACCCGGCCAGATCGAAGCAAGCGGTCGTATCGAGGGCCGCATCACCCTGGTCACACCCAAGGTCAACGGCACCGTGGCCGCCCTGCCAGTCGACGAGGGACAGGCGGTGCAGGCCGGCGCGCTGCTGGTCCGGCTGGAAGAACCCACGCTGCTGGAGCGGCGGCGCTCGGCCCGGGCACGCACGGCGGCACTGGAGCGCCAGCTGCAGGCCCAGCGCATCGACTACGACGTGGCGCAGCGCGAGCTGCCATTGAAAATCGCACAGGCCCGGTCAGCGCTCACGGAGACCCGTGCACGCCTGGCGGCGGCCCGCGCCGATCGCACCCAGGCCGACACCGACGCCGAGCGGCTCGCCGCCCTCGCGGCGCGCCAGCTGACGTCACCGCAGCAGGCGGAAACGGCGCGCCTGCGGGCCAACGTGGCGGCCAAGACCGAACAGGCCGCGCGCGCCGCGGTGACGGCGGCGACAGACACCCTCGCCCTGGCTCAACTGGGCGATCGCCGGCTGGCGGCACTGCACGAGGGCATCGCCGGCCTGGAACGCCAGGTCGAGCAGGCGCGGGCGCAGGCGGCCGAACTCGACACCCAGATCGGCTATCTGGACATTTCGAGCCCGCTTTCAGGCGTCGTCCTGACGCGCAGTGTCGAGCTCGGCGAACACGTGGCGCCCGGCAGCCCGCTGTTCTCGCTGGTGAATCTTGATCGTCTGTATCTGAAGGTCTACGTACCCGAGCCGCTGATCGGCCGCGTCGCACTCGGCCAGAGCGCCGAGGTACGCGTGGATGCCTACCCTGACCGCGCCTTCCCCGCCACCGTGACCAAGGTGGCGACATCCGCCGAGTTCACCCCCAAGAACGTCGAGACCAAGGAGGAGCGGGTCAAGCTGGTGTTCGCGGTCGAGTTGTCGTTGACGGAAAACCCCGGCGGCGTGCTCAAGCCCGGCATGCCGGCCGACGGGCGCATCGATACCGGCGCCACCGCGGCGCAGGCGCACAGCGGACCCGGCGCCACCACGCCGTGACCGAGGCACAGCCGGCCGTCATCCGTCTGGACGGCCTGCACAAGACCTACGCGCGCGGGCGCGTGCTGGCCGTGGACGGTGTCTCGCTGAGTGTGCCGCGCGGCCACGTGTACGGGCTGATCGGCCCCGACGGCTGCGGCAAGACGTCGATCGTGCAGGTGCTGGCCGGCGTGCTGTCGGCCGACGCCGGTCATGCCGAGGTGGCGGGCATCGACGTGCTGCGCCGGCCCGAGGCCGTCAAGCCGCTGATCGGCTACATGCCGCAGGGCCTTGGACTGAACCTGTACGACACCCTCAGCGTGGCGGAGAACATCGCGTTCTTCCGCGCCCTGCGCCAGGTGCCGCCCACGCGGTTTCGTGACAACGCCGAACGCCTGCTGGCCATGACGCGCCTGTCACCCTTCCTGGACCGCCCGGCGGGCAAGCTGTCCGGTGGCATGCGCCAGAAGCTGGCGCTGATCTGCACCCTCATCCACCTGCCGGACATCCTGCTGCTGGACGAGCCGACCACCGGGGTCGATCCGATCTCGCGGCGCGACTTCTGGAGCATCATTCACGATCTGGTCGCCACGCGCGACGTGACGGTGCTGCTGACCACCTCCTACATGGACGAGGCCGAGCGCTGCACCCGCGTCGGCCTGATGAACCACGGCCGCCTGATCGCCGAAGGCACGCCGGCCCAGTTGTGCGAGGCACTGCCGGGCCGGCTGGTCAGCGTCAGCGGCGCGGCACCCCAGACCGTGCTGCCGCGGCTGGCTGCCTGGCCACAGACACTCGCCACGGCGCTGTTCGGGCGCGAGGTGCACGCCCTGCTGGACGACGGCAGCATCGACGTTGCCGCCCGGCTGCAGGCCGATGGCATCGGGCCGGTCGAGGTACAGGACATCCCGCCGGGGCTCGAGGACGTGTTCGTGCACCGCGTGGCGCACGGCGGCGCCGGTGTCGACGCCCCGCCCCCCGTCCTGAGCGCCGGCAACGCCGACACGACCGTGGCACCGGTTCGTACCGACACGCTCACCTGCCGTTTCGGCAGCTTCACTGCGGTCGATGCGGTGGACCTGGCCGTGGAGCCAGGCGAGATCTTCGGCCTGCTGGGACCGAACGGCGCCGGCAAGACCACGCTGATCAAGATGCTGTGTGGCCTGCTGCGGCCGAGCGCCGGCCGGGCCCAGGTGCTCGGCATCGACCTGTCACGCGGGCGCGACCGCCGGCGCCTTCGCGCCCGCATCGGCTACATGTCGCAGCGTTTCTCGCTGTACCGCGACCTGACCGTGCGCGCCAACCTCGACCTGTACGCCGGCCTCTATGCCCTGCCACGCGGCCAGCGCGCAGAGCGCATAGACACCCTGCTGGGCGGACTCGAGCTGTCCACCTACGCGCAGCGCGTGACGCGCGACCTGCCCTCCGGGCTGCGCCAGCGGGTGGCGCTGGCCGCCGCCCTGCTGCACGAACCCAGGCTGCTGTTCCTGGACGAGCCGACCTCCGGCGTCGACCCGCTGGCGCGGCGCGAGTTCTGGGATCTGGTGCACCTGCTGGCGCGCGGCAGTCGCATCACGGTGCTGGTGTCGACGCACTACATGGACGAGGCCGAGCACTGCGATCGGCTGGGCCTGATGCACCAGGGCCGGCTGATCGCCGTCGACGCGCCGGACGCGCTGCGCGCGCGTGCCGGCCGCGAGGGCGGTCCGGTGGTGGCGGTCGATGCCAGTGACTTCGCCGCCGCCTACCAGGTGCTGCACGAGGCGTTCCCGGACGCCATGCTGTATGGCCGGCGCATCCAATGGCAGACCGCCACGCCGGACACGGACACCGACCGCGCACGCACCCTGCTGGCCGGGGCACAGGTCGACGGCGATCTGCGTCAACTCGGCCTGACGATGGAAGAGGCGTTCGTGCACTTCGTCAGCCGCAGCGAGGCGGACCATGCCTGAGCCGCTGCACCGCACGGCGGCCATCGTGGTCAAGGAAACGCGCGAGCTGCTGCGCGACCCGATCTATCTGGGCCTGTCGTTCGTCATCCCGATGGTGATGATCCTGCTGTTCGGCTTCGGCCTGTCGCTGGACGTGAAGAACCTGCCGCTGGTGTTTGCCGACCACGACCGCTCGCCCTACAGCCGCGATTACATCGACGGCTTCACGCACTCGGAATACTTCACGTTGGTCGGCATCGAGACCGATCCCGCCACGCTCGAGCGCTGGCTGCGCTCCGGCCGGGCGCGGGTGATCATCGACCTGCCGCCGGATTTCGGCCGGCGCATCGCCAGCGGTCGGCCGGTGAATGTCGGCGTCACCATCGATGGCTCCTTTCCCTCCCGCGCCGGCGTCATCAACGGCTACGTCGCGGCCATCAACGCGCTCCACAACCAGCGCCTGCTGCGCCAGGCCCGCGGCACCGACAGCGTCCTGCCGGTGCAGATGGATCTTTCGGTCTGGTACAACCCCTCGCTGGAGAGCAAGAACACCATCGTGCCGGGCCTGCTGGTGCTGATCCTGATGCTGTTCCCGGCCATCCTGGGCGCGCTGCTGATCGCCCGCGAGAAGGAATCCGGCACCATCTTCAACTTCTACGCCTCACCGGTGCGGCGCAGCGAGATCATCCTCGGCAAGCTCCTGCCGTATCTGGCCGTGGCCCTGCTCGACTACCTGCTGATCTACGCCGTCTCGCGGCTGGTGTTCGACGTGCGCTTCGTCGGCAGCGTGGCGCTGCTCAGTGTGGGTGCGGTGCTGTACTCGGTGTGCACCATCGGCATCGGGCTGCTGATCTCCATTCTGTGCCGCAGTCAGCTGGCCGCCATGCTGACCACCTTTCTGGTCACCGTGACCCCGGCCTTCAACTACTCCGGCTTTCTGACGCCCGTGGCCGCCATGGACGAGGTCGGCCAGCTCATCGCCCAGTTCATCCCGGCCACGCATTTCATGACCGTGGTGCGCGGCTGTTATCTGAAGGGGCTGGGGCTCGATTTCTACTGGCCCAACCTGGCCGCGCTGTGCCTCTACGCGGCGGTGGTCTACGCCCTGTGCGGGGCACTGCTGCGCAAGAGGATCGGCTGATGTGGGGTCGCCTGGGGGCCATGGTGCTCAAGGAGTTCCGCCAGCTGGCCGCCGACCGGGCCATCGTGCTCATTCTGATATGGGGCTTCCTGGGCGCCGTGTACATCGCCGGGCGCGCCGTCTCCATGGACATCAACAACTACCCGGTGGCAGTGCTGGACCTGTCGCGCAGCAACGAAAGCCGCGAACTGATCGCCCGCCTGCGCGCCCCCTACTTCAAGGTGGTCACCCAGCTGCGCAGCGACGCCGACCTGACCGACACCCTGGACCGCGGCGCCGCCAGCGTGGCGCTGGTCATTCCCCCCACCTTCGCGCGTGACGTGCAGGCCGGCGAGGGCCGGTTCCAGGTGATCTCGGACGGCACGCAGTCGCAGATGGCCACGTTGGCCGGCGGCTACATCACCCAGCTGGCGGGCGACTACAGTGTCGCGCTGCTCGAACGCCGGCGCGGGCCAACCGACCGCCTGCTGGCCAACCTGCCGCAGGTGGATGCGCGACCGCGGGTCGAATTCAACCCCAACATCACCTCGGCGTGGTTCACCAGCCTGCTGGAGCTGTTCAACATGATCACCATGATCTCCATGCTGCTGACCGCCGCCGCCCTGGTGCGCGAGAAGGAGCATGGCACGCTCGAGCAGCTGCTGGTGAGCCCGTTGCGACCGGCGGAGCTGTTCGCCGCCAAGATCATCCCCACCGTGGTGGTGGTGCTGGTGCTGTCGCCGGTGTCGTTGTTCGGCATCGTCGGCGGTGTGTTCGGCACGCCGCTGCGCGGCAGCGTGCTGCTGTTTTACGCGGTGTCCGTGCTGTACATCACGTCGGTGGCCAGCCTCGGCATCTACATCGCCCTGCTGGCGCGCAACCTGGCGCAGGCCATGATGGTGCTGTTCCTGATTCTGTTTCCCATGCTGTTCCTGTCCGGCGCCACCACGCCGCCGGAAAGCATGTCACCGTGGATGCGTTACGCCACGCTGATCTCGCCCATGCGCTACTACATCGACTTCGGTTACCAGGTGCTGTTCAAGGGCAACGGCCTGGCCTATGTCTGGCACGACATCCTGGGCATGCTGGTACTCGGCGGGCTGATGTTCGGCTTCTCGGTGCTGCGTTTTCGACGCGTCCTGGGCTGACACCGCACCGCCGGTCGGTCAGCACGGGCGCAGCGGTGTCGGCACGCGATACGGCGCGGTGGTGTCGATGACAATCACGTGTTCGCGCTCACGTTCCGTCACTGGCCGGTAGCCGGCCTGCTGGGCCTCCAACACCGTGGCCGTGCCCTCGGAAGCATCACCGCAGCGCGCCGCCAGCCGCTCGCGCAGCACCGATTCCGGCGCACGACACGACACGATGTGCAACGGGACGTGCAGCTGACTGGCCAACCGTGCGAAACGTTGCCGCTGGCCGGCCGCCAAAAAGCTGGCATCCACCAACACCGGCCAGCCGGCCCGCAGAAGACCGCGCGCCAGCTGCGCCAGGCGCCGGTAGGTACGGGCGGTCACCTCGGCGTCGTAGGCTCCCTCCCCGACCCCCGACTGGCTGCTTGCCAGCGCGTTCAGACCCAACAGGCGCTTGCGCTCAACGTCCGAGCGCAAACGGATCAGCGGCAGCCGCTCGACCAGCCAGTCGGCGTAGCGGGTCTTGCCGGAACCGGTCAGACCGTGGGTAATGGCCAACCACGGCCGACGTGGCCGACGGATGGTCTCGGCCAGCCGCATACAGCTCGCGCATTCGCGCAGCGCTGCCATGCGCCGGCCGGGCACCACCGCGCCGCCGGCACGCATCAGCGCCACCTTGGCCCGCACCAGGGCCCGGTACACCTCGAAGAAGTCGACCAGCGGCACGCCGTCGTAGTCTCCGGTGTGCTGCAGGTAGCGGTCTCGTACGCGCCGGGCCAGGTCCGGCCGCCCGCGCCGCGCCAGGTCCATGGTCAGGAATGCCAGTTCGCCGTGCACGTCCTGCCAGCGCAGTGCCGGGTCGAACTCGATGCCGTCGAACGGCAGCGGCGTCCCGTCGAACCACACGATGTTGCCCAGATGCAGATCACCGTGGCACTCGCGCACCCGACCGCCGGCGCGGCGGCGCGTAAGCAACGCACGACGACGGTGGTATTCGTCCTCGCTCCACGCCGCCAGCCGTGCCAGACGGGCGCGACTGCGCGGCCCGCCGTCGGCGGCCAGCACCGAAAAGTTGTCGCGCGCCGCCCGCCGCAGATCCCGCGGCCGGCCGAACGGCGACTCACGCGCCGCCGCCGGCAGGTCAGCGTGAAAACGCGCCAGGCGGGCAACCAGTGCATCCAGCTGTCCTGGCTCGAGGCGTCCGTCGCGCAGCAGGTGATCGAACTGCGCCGCCGCCGGGAACCTACGCATCTTCACGGCGTAGTCGATCACGCGGCCGGGGGCCTCGAAGCGGGGCGCACCCAGGCGCCCGGTGACCGGCACCACCGCCACGTACAGCGCCGACGCCAAGCGACGGTTCAGGCGCAGTTCTTCCCGGCAGAAGTGACGCCGCGCGGCCAGGCGCGTGAAATCCACGAACCCGAGATCGACCGGCTTCTTGAGCTTGTAGGCATCGCCACCGGCCAACAGCACCGCCGAGATGTGGGTCTCGATCACCCTTACCGGCTTGCCCTCGTGGGCCAGTGTGTCCACCAGCGCCGCCACCATGCGCCGCCAGGCGGACAGTCGATCGGCCGCCAACGTGCCAGACAAGTCAGGCGCTTTTGATGTCTATCTTCTTCACCTGGCTGTGGGCCTGCGGACTCTTCGGGACCGTGATGCTGAGCACACCCTTGCTGAAGCCGGCACTCGCCTTGGCGACGTCGGCGTCACCCGGCAAGCGGAAACTGCGCGTGAAGCTGCCGAAACTGCGCTCGGTCAGGTGATACCCCTTGTCCTGTTCCTCGCGCTCGGCACGCTTCTCCCCGCGCAGGGTGAGCAGGTCGTCCTGGACCTCGACGCTGATGTCGCTCTCGTCCAGGCCGGGCAGTTCGACACTGATGAGGTACCGGGCGTCCTGCTCGGTCACGTCCACCGCCGGCACCAGATCGCCACCGCTCAGGCGACGCAGCGGCTCAATGTCGAACGGCCGGCGCAGGGACGACCAACGCGGAAAGTCGGTAAAGAAATCGTCGAACAGGCTGTCCCACCGCTCTCGCAATCCGGACATCTGCCGCCCCGCGGCCGTGTGGGTCGATTTCTTGACTTCGACGGGCTTGGATTTGTCATTCATGGCGCACCTCCGTTGCGGATGCGGCAGGCCCCGAAGCCCGCCGCCCCACTGAAAGGCTAGGCGCTCACGCGGCGCCCGCCATGACTGCAATCAGCCAACAACGGCCCGGCACCCTTGCCGGGCGCCGGGCCGAAGCCTTACTTCAACGACGGCAGCTTCTGCCAGGCCGGACGATCAGCCACGCGCTGCAGCCAGCCTGTCACGTTGCCGAACGTGTCCACGCCCAGATGCTTGTGGACGTCCGCCAGCAAAAGTACCGTGGACACATTGATGTCGGCGACGCTGAAACGGTTGCCGACGAGGTATTCACGCCCGGCCAGTGCATCGTCGAGCACCTTCAGCGGTGCCGGCAACACCCGAAGTGCCTCTTCCGCCAGCTCCGGCCGGCGCTTCTCCGGCGGATACAGCATGGCGTGGCGCAGGAAATTGACAACGAAGGTTTCGACCTCCAGCGACGCCCACAGCGCCCACTGCATGACGTGCCCCTCGTCCTCCACGCTGGCCGGCCACAGGCTACCCTGGCCGTACTTCTTGGCCACGTACATGGCGATGGCCATCGATTCCCACAGGATGAAATCGCCATCCTTGAGCGCCGGCACGTGCCCATTGGGGTTGATCTTCAGAAACTCCGGCGTGCGCGATTCACCCAGGGTCTGGTTGGTCTTGACGTGCTGATAGGGCACGCCCAGTTCCTCCAGCGTCCACAGGCAGCGCTGGGCGCGCGACATGTACTGACCGTAAAGCGTGAGCATGGGAAAACCTCCTCGGATGGGTGAAACGAGCCGGCGCAAGCGTGGCATGCCACCGGCGCACCGGCAAGCACACGCCCCGCATGGATGTAATATTTATCAGCATGGACCGCTTCGATCGTATCTACCGCCTGTACACCCTGTTCACCAGCAGCCGGGAGCCGCGTTCGGCTCAATCGCTGCAGGCTGACCTGGAGTGCTCGCGCGCCACCCTGATGCGCGCCATCGCCGAACTGCGAAGCCTGTTCGACGCGCCGCTCATCTGGGACACCGAGGCGCGCGGCTACCGTCTGGATGGCGCGGCACCGCGCACACAATTGCCGGGGCTGTGGTTCTCCGCCGACGAACTGCAGGCGCTGCTGCTGGTCCAGAGTCTGCTGAGCGGGCTCGACGAAGGCGTCATGCCGGAACAGTTCCATACGCTGCGTGGGCGCATCATGGCTCTGCTGGCCCGCGGCGGCGTGTCACCGCAGCGCGCCTCGCAGGTGGTTCGCGTCCTCACCGTCGCCGGCCGGCCCACCGACCCGGCCATCTTCCGCTCCGTGGTCAGCGCCACCCTGGCCGGACGGCAGTTGCGTTTTCGCTATCAGGCGCGCAGCACCGGCGAACACAGCGAACGCCAGGTCAGCCCGCAGCGCCTGTTCCGCTACCGCGACAACTGGTACCTGGGCGGCTGGTGTCATACCCGTCAGGGGCTGCGCGCCTTTGCGCTGGATGCCATCAGCGAGGCCAGTCACGGCGCCGATCCGGCGCACGTGTTGCCGGATGAGGAGGTCGACCGGCATTTCAATGCCAGCTACGGCATCTTCGGCGGGCCGGCTCACGAACGGGCCGTACTGCGCTTCGCCGCCAGTCGCGCCCGCTGGGTGGCCAGCGAGCGCTGGCACCCGGACCAGTGCGGTCATTGGCTGACCGACGGCCGCTACGAGTTGACGGTGCCCTACGGCGATGCAACCGAGCTGATCCTCGACATCCTGCGCTACGGCCCGGACGTGGAAGTCATCTCGCCCCCCGCGCTGCGCGCCGAGCTGGCCGACCGGCTGCGCCGCGCCGCAGCGCTGTACGACAACCCGTCGACGTCGCGCTGAGACCCGGCGTCAGTCGCGAAACAGCTTGCGACCGCGCCGCCGGGCGCGGTGACGACGCTCCACCTGGCGCGCCGTGAGCGTGTTCACGCGCCCGGCGTAGGGGTTCTCGCCCTGCCGGGTGACGATGCGTATGGGCGTACCGGTCAGGCCGAGTGCCTCGCGAAAGCTGTTTTCGAGGTAACGCAGGTAGTGCGCCGGCAGGCCGGCCACCTGGGTGCCGTGGATCACCACCGTCGGCGGGCTGTGCCCCCCCTGGTGGGCATAACGCAGCTTGGCCCGGCGGCCACCGCTCATCGGCGGCGGATTGCGCGTCACGATGGCTTCCAGCAGGCGCGTGAGTTCCGATGTCGGCACCCGTGTCAGCGCGCTGCTGTGCACCGCGAACAGCGAACGGGTCAGTGCCTTCAGCCCCCGACCCGACTTGGCGCTGATGAATTCCACCGGCGCGAAGCCGATGAACGGCAGGCGACGCTCCACCTCGCGCCGCAGCGCGGCGCGCGCAGGCTCATCCAGCGTGTCGGACTTGTTCACCGCCACCACCAGTGCCCGGCCGCGCTGCAGGGCCTGCCCGGCGATGCGGGCATCCTGCTCACCGATGCCGAGTTCGCCGTCGATCACCAGCGCCACCACCTGGGCCAGGTCGATGGCCTGCAAGGTCTTGATGACGCTGAATTTCTCGATCACCTCGTGCACCTGCGCGCGCCGGCGCAGGCCGGCGGTATCCAGCAACAGGCACTCGCGGCCGTCCAATTGCACCGGTACGCGCACGCAGTCCCGCGTGGTGCCGGGCACGGGGCTCTCGATGAGCCGCGACTGTCCGAGCAGGCGGTTGATGAGGGTCGACTTGACGGCGTTGGGTCGGCCCACCACGGCAAATACCGGACGCGTGTCCTCGGCCTCCTGCGTCGGCGACAGATCGGGCGGCGGGAAGGCTTCCAGGATGCCGTCGAGCAGGCTGCGCACGCCGTGACCGTGGCTGGCGGATATCGGCGTTGGCTCGCCCAGCCCGAGTTCGAAGAAGTCTGCCCGGACCAGGTCCGGGTTCAGGTGCTCCGCCTTGTTGATGGCCACCCGGACCGGCCGGCCGAGCGTGCGCAGGGTGTCGGCGATGGTGCGATCGTCGGCAGTCAGGCCGGCACGGGCATCGACCACCAGCAGCACCGCGTCCGCCTCCTGGGCGGCCGCCAGGGCCTGGTCGCTTACCTTGCCGGACAGCTGCGCGTCCTCGCCGAGCAGACCGCCGGTATCCACCACCCAGAACGGGCGCTCGCCGAGCTGACCGCTGCCGACCAGACGGTCGCGGGTCACACCCGGAAAATCAGCCACCAGCGCGTCGCGTGTACGCGTGAGGCGGTTGAACAGAGTCGACTTCCCGACGTTTGGCCGCCCGAGCAGCGCGATTACCGGTGTCACTGCAGGATCAACTGCCGGGTTCCAGCACGTACAGGGTGCCGCCTTCCGAGAGCACGTGGATGCGCCCGTTGTGCACCTGCGGCGGCAGCAAGAAAGCATCCTTGGTCGGTCGACTGCGTCCGAGCAAACGGCCGTCGTCCGTGCTCAGCCAATGCACGTAACCCTCGACATCGGCCACCGCCAGCACCGTTCCCAGCACCGCAGGGGCCGTCAGATGACGCCCCTCGAGCGCCTTCTGCTCCCAGAACACCTGCCCGCTGCGCTGGTCCAGGGCCAGCACCCGGTCATCGACATCTGTCAGGTACACGTTGAACGTGTCGGCCGCCAAGGCGCTGTCGCAGGATACTTCGCGCCCCCAGCCCAGCGCGCCACTGACCAGATCAACGCCACTGACGCGTCCCTGATAGGCAGCCGCGAAGACGGCGCTGTTGGCGATCACCGGTTGGCAATCCACGTCGACCATGCGTTCGAGGTCGGTCCGTCCGCGCGGGCGGGCAATCGGCACATCCCACAGGCTGCGCCCGGTACGCGGCTCGACCGCGGCCAGATGCCCGTCGGCAAATCCGTGCACCACCTGCAGCGCGGTCATGATCGGGGCGCTGCCGCCTCGCAGCGACAGCGTTGGCACGTCGCGGTTGATGCTCCACTTGCGCGCACCGTCGACACTGGAAAGCCCGTACAGATGACCGTCGCCGGTCGCTACCGCGGTGATGCCATCACGCGCTGCCGGCGGGGAGAGAATCTCGCTTTTGAGGTTTTCTCGCCAACGCTCCGAACCGTCCGCCGCATCCAGGGCAATCACCAGCCCGTTTGCGGTACCGACCAGCACCAGGCCATCTCCGGCGCCAACACCGCCTGTCACCACGGCCTTCAGGCGCGTACGCCACAGCCGCTTGCCGTCGCTCAGCGCGTGCGCGAACACGACGTCCCGGTCCTCACCGAGCGTGTACACCACATCGTCGGCGAACGCCGGCAGGGGCTTTGGAAAACCCTTTGGGGTGCCGTCGGTGACGCGGAACTTGGCCGCTGCCTCCACGGCGTACTCACCGCCAAGCGCGGGCAATTCCGCCTGCGCCTGCGGGGCATCGGCGGCCGTCAGGCGACCGGCGATGTTTTCCCCTGCCCGACTGGCGCCACGCGCCGCCCCCTTGCCGATATCCGCCACCGTGGCGCAGCCCGCCGCCAGCGCCAGACCGGCCACACACACCACGCGCAGCAACAAGTTCACGCTATTACTCACGGTTGCCCAGTGCATCGAGTTTGAGATTGATCAGCGCCGCCGCACCGGCATCACCGGTCAACCCCGCCAATGCCTGCTGATAATGGTCACGCGCCTGCGAAGACTTGCCCTCGGCCAACGCGATGTCGCCCTTGATCTCCTCCAGTACCGGCGACGGCGTGATCGCCTTGTCCGCCACGGCCTCTTTGGCCGCAGCGACATCGCCCCTGGCCAGCAGCACCCGCGCCAGGCGCAGACCCGCAAGCCCCCGGTCCGCCGGCTCCGCGGCGTTCGCCACGACCCAGCGCAGGTGGCGCTCGGCCACGTCCAGATCACCGTCCTGTACCGCCTGGCGTGCCTGGTCCAGCGCGGCGAAGGCGGCATAACTGCTTGCCGGATACTGTTCGCGCAGCTGCTCGGCCACGTCGGCGGCATCGTCTGCCTGCGCCGGGGACGGCTGCTGATACGTGGCGTACAGCGCGGCCGCCTGCTGCGCCTGCTGGCCCTGATACTGGCCGTAGAACCGGCCACCGAGCAGGCCAACCACCACGGCTACCGCCACCACCACGGTCACTCGGCCGTACCGGTCCCACACGCGGCGAAGCTGTTCGATCTGATCGTCGTCCAAGGTACTCACGAAGCCTCCTCACTGGCCAGGCGGGCAACGGTAGCGATCACCGCGTCGCGGGGCACTCGCCGCTGGGTTGGCTCGCTGGCGCGTAGAAGGCGTACGGTGACCGTACCTTCCGCGAGCTCCTCCTCGCCGAGAATCAACGCCACGTCCGCACCCGCTTTGTCGGCGCGCTGCATCTGTTTTCCGAAGTTGCCGCCGGCATGGTCGACCAGCACCGTGGGCGCGTCGTCACCGGCCCGCAGGTCCTGCGCCAACCGCAATGCCTGGGCCCGACACGGGCCCGGCGTCGAAACCACGTACCACATGCGGCGCGGCTGTACCGGATCGATGCCGCTGACGGCCAGCAGCTCGATCAGCCGCTCCACGCCCAGCGCGAAACCGATGGCCGGTGTCGGCCGCCCGCCCAGTTGCTCGACGAGCGCGTCGTAGCGCCCACCCGCGCATACCGTCCCCTGCGCCCCGAGCGCGTCGGTAACCCACTCGAACACCGTACGGCCGTAGTAGTCGAGTCCCCGCACCAGACGCGGATTGACCGTGTACGTCACCTTCAGGTCATCGAGCAGTTCGCACAGGCGATCGAAGTGTTCGCGCGACGCGGCGTCGAGATGATCCGGCAAGCTCGGCGCCCCGGCGATCAACTCCGACAGCGCCGGATTCTTGCTGTCCAGAATGCGCAGCGGGTTGCTGTCCAGGCGCCGGCGGCTGTCCTCGTCCAGCAGGTCGAAATGCCCGCGCAGGTAGTCCTGCAGGTGCTCGCGATACACCGCACGCGCCTCGCGCGAGCCCAGCGAGTTCAGCTCCAGGCGCAGCCCGCCCAGGCCCAACTCGCTCCAGAACCGCGCCGTCATGGCGATCAGCTCGGCATCCAGCTCCGGCGCGGGGCTGCCGAAGCACTCGGCGCCGATCTGGTGGAACTGCCGGTAGCGCCCGCGCTGCGGACGCTCGTGCCGGAACATCGGCCCCTGGTACCACCACCGCAACAGCTGCCCCTGGAACAGCCCATGCTCGATACCGGCGCGCACGGCACCGGCCGTGCCTTCCGGTCGCAGCGTCAAACTGTCGCCGTTGCGGTCGAGAAAGGTATACATCTCCTTCTCGACGATGTCGGTCACCTCACCGATCGTGCGCGCGAACAACTCGGTCGGCTCGAGCAGCGGCAGGCGCACTTCGGCAAAGCCGTGGCGCTCCATAACCGCCCGCAGACGCTGTTCGACGGCGTGCCAGCGCGGCGTGACCGCAGGCAACAGGTCGTTCATGCCGCGCACGGCCTGTAGCTTGGAAGCCATGGGAATCTGAGTCAGGGCTGAGGAGAAGGCGGCGCCGCGACCGCTGCGGGCGGGCTGCCGAGAATCATGCGCACGACGTGCTCGCCGGCCGGCAGAGCCACCGGCGCGCCATTATAGAGAACCTCCACCGCCGGCGCGTTCCCCAGCAGTATGCGCAACGGCGGCACGCCACGCACCGTACGCTCGCGCCCCGGGCTGACGAGCTCGTAGATCAGGCGCTGACCGCCGCTGTCGGACACTTCGACCCAGCTCACCGCGCGGGTCTGCAGGCGAAGCTCGGCCAACCCGGCGTCGGTGCTGGGCTCCGCCGCCAGCGCGGGCTGATCGTCCGCTGCCGGCGCCGATGAGCCGGCGACATCCGCTGTCTGACCGACCGGGTCGGCAGCGGTGAACGGCACCTCGCGCGGTGTCGCCGTTTCGGCCGGCGACCGGACGTCCACGGGCGACGCATCAGGCCCTGACGTCGCGACCGGCGTCGCGGCCGGCTCCGGCGCGACCGTCGACTCCGATGGCGGAACGAACTCGGAAACCTCCGGCACGCGCTCGCGGTTCGCATCCGCCCACAGAGCGCCGAGCACCGCCAGCACCACCACGACCGCCGCACCACCGAGACGCACCAGCCACGGCCGCCCGGGATGAAGTTCCGGTGCGTTGCGCGCCAGCTTGCCGGGCTCGTCAAGCCGTGGTGGCGACACCCCCTGCAGTACCGTTGCCGCATCCACCCCCAGCAGGGCCGCGTAATTGCGCAGCTGGCCACGGGCGTAGGCAACGGCACCGAACGGCGCGTAATCGTCGGCTTCCAGCGCCTCCACCAGCGCCGGACGAATACGCAGACGCCCCGCCACCAGCGCCACTGTCCAGCCGCGCGCCTCACGCGCCTGACGCAGCTGCTGGCCAGCGCTGGCCTCCGGCGGTGCCGGCTCCGGAACGCGTTCGTCGGTACTCAATTCAACTCTTGCGCTTCGCGCGAGTCAGGAAAACGGTTTTTCAGCAACAGTCGGTAACTGGCGGCACGATCCAGATCACCCAGCGCGGTCTCCACGCGAACGCCCAGCGCCAGGCCGGCCGGTGTCTGTCCGGCGTGGCGCATGTAACGGCTCAGATGCCGGCGCGCAGTCCCCGCATCGCCCTTGTCCATGCTCAAGTCGGCCAGCATCAGGCTGGCCATGGCATAGCCGGGGTCGATCTGGGCGGCGGTTTGCAGGTCGATTTCCGCCCGCGGCGCATCCCCGTGTCGCAGCGCGCACTCGGCGGCATTGGTATATGCCATGGCCGGTGTGCGATACAGCGGATTGGCAATGGCGCAGCGGAACTGGGCGTCCGCTGCGCGCGCATGACCCTGATTGCACAGGTAAACGCCGTAGTTGTTGCGAATCTCCGGATCACTCGGTGCCAGCTGCAGCGCCCTGACGTAGTGCTGGCCGGCCTGATCGGGCTTGTCCAGACGCAACATCAGCAAGGCCATGGTCGCGTGCGCCTCGGCACTGCGCGGATTCAGCTCCAGGCTCTTTTCGAGTTCCTGCAGGGCCACGTCAAGCGCGCCCTTGCGCATGTAGCCGGCGCCCAGCGCCATCCGCAGTTCCGCCAGACGTTCCTTCTTGCCGACCTTGCGCTCCGGGTCCACGGACACCTGACTGCAAACGGCCATGTCGACCTGCGCCAGACGCCCACCGGCGGCATCGCGCAACACGGGCTCCCGGGGCTGGCTGGCGCAACCAGCGAGCATCAGCACGGTGACGAGAATCGGCAGCTGGCTACGCATACGACTCACGCAGACGGTGAAAGGGGGACGGCACGGCGGGCACGCGGCAATACCTGCCCGGCCAGCTGTCCGCAGGCGCCGGCGATATCGTCGCCGCGGGTCTTGCGCACGGTTGCCACCAGGCCGCGGCGCAGCAACTCGTCACGAAACTGTGCCACCGCCTGCGGCGGCGAGGTGCTGTACGGCAGCCCGGCCACGGGGTTGTACGGGATCAGGTTTACCTTCGCCGGCACCCGCGCCAGCAGCTTGGCCAGCGCCTTGGCCTGAGCCGGGTGATCGTTGACCCCGGCCAGCAGGGTGTACTCGAAGGTGATCCGGCGCCGCGAATCGCCCGCCACGTACCGGCGGCAGGCATCGAGCAACACATCGATCGGGTAACGGCGGTTGAGCGGCACCAGTTCGTCGCGCAAGGCGTCATCTGGCGCGTGCAGCGACACCGCCAGCGCCACCGGGCACTCCTCGCGCAGGCGATCGATCATCGGCACCACGCCGGACGTGCTCACCGTCACCCGGCGCCAGGACAGCCCGTAGGCCAGGTCGTCCAGCATGACGCGGATGGCCGCCACCACGTTGTCGAAGTTCAGCAGCGGCTCGCCCATGCCCATGAACACCACGTTGGTGATGGGCTTCTCGCGCGCCGGATGCGGCGGCAACAGACGGCTGGCGGCCCATATCTGGCCGACGATCTCGTCCACGCCGAGGTTGCGGTTGAATCCCTGACGGGCGGTCTGGCAGAAGCTGCAGTTCAGCTGGCAACCGACCTGCGACGACACGCACAGCGTGCCGCGGCGCGTCTCGGGGATATAGACGGTCTCGATGGCGCTGCCACCGGGCACCTGGAACAGCCACTTGCGGGTACCGTCGGACGCCAGGTGGTCGGCCTGCACCTGAGGCGCGGCAATCTGCGATCCCTGCGCCAGACGCTCACGCAGCGCCTTGCTCAGGTTGGTCATGGCCACGAAGTCGTCGCAGCCGCGGGCATGCAGCCACTGCAGAACCTGCCCGGCGCGAAACGGCTTCTCGCCGAGTGAGGCGAACAGCCCCTCCAGGCCCGGACGATCCAGGCCCAGCAGGTTGGTCTTGGCGGTGGCTGCGTCCAAGGGATCCCGGGTCAGCGGGTGCGCGGGCAGATCTGCCCGTCACCGAAGAAATAGGCGATCTCCGTGGCGGCGTTCTCGAGGCTGTCCGAGCCGTGCACGGCGTTCTCGTCGATGGTGCTGGCGAAATCGGCACGGATGGTGCCCGGTGCCGCCTTGGCCGGGTCAGTGGCCCCCATCAGGTCGCGGTGCAGCGCGACGGCGTTCTCGCCCTCGAGCGCCTGGATCATCACCGGACCGGAGATCATGAAGCTGACCAGGTCATTGAAGAACGGGCGCTCGCGGTGCACGGCATAGAAGCCCTCGGCCTGTTCGCGGCTCAGGTGCTCCATGCGCGCGGCAATGACCTTCAGCCCGGCCTGCTCGAAGCGGGAGTAGATGGCGCCGATGACGTTCTTGGCGACGGCGTCGGGCTTGATGATGGAAAGCGTGCGTTCAATGGCCATGGTGCGCTTCAAATCCAGATGGTTGCGATGAATTCCGGGAAGCGCGAATTCTAGCAGCTTGTCCATCCCGCCCGGCACGGCGTTGACCCTGCCGGGCGGGCGGCTGTATAGTTCGCACCCCGCGCAACCACGCGGGCCAGGCAAGATCTCGGGGTATGGCGCAGTCTGGTAGCGCGCCAGCTTTGGGTGCTGGATGTCGGGAGTTCAAATCTCTCTACCCCGACCAGTTTGCCCGGCGAATGGTGCAGGTTTCGGGTTTGCTGCGCCCGTAGCTCAGCCAGGATAGAGCAACGGCCTTCTAAGCCGTCGGTCGCAGGTTCGAATCCTGCCGGGCGCACCAGCCGTTGCCAGCAAGGGTTTTATGGTGGGCGTAGCTCAGTCGGTAGAGCCCCGGATTGTGGATCCGGTGGTCGTGGGTTCGATCCCCATCGCTCACCCCAATTTTGCAGCAGATGAGTTTTTGGGCCGCTAGCTCAGTTGGTAGAGCAGCTGACTCTTAATCAGCGGGTCGTAGGTTCGAGCCCTACGCGGCCCACCAATTACTCGAAAGAAAAACGGCGCCTCGGCGCCGTTTTTCTTTTCCGGGAAGCCAGCACGTTCACGCGTCGCCAGCCACCTCGTCGCGCAGCACGCGCTTCAGAACCTTGCCGGACGGGTTACGCGGCAGCGCGCCGCGCAGCACGAAGCGCTCGGGCACCTTGAAGGCGGCCAGCCGCGCCCGGCAATGGGCGCGCAGCGTGTCCTCGTCGAGCCGTGCGCCATCCCGCAGCACCACCAGCGCCACCGGCCGCTCCCCCCAGCGCGCGTCGGGCACGCCGATGACGGCGCACTCGGCGACCTGCGGCAGCTCGTGGATGACCCGCTCGACCTCCGACGAGGCGATGTTCTCGCCGCCGGAAATGATCATGTCCTTGCGGCGGTCGGTCAGGAACAGGAAGCCGTCCTCGTCGACGTGACCGACGTCTCCGGTGCGAAAGAAACCGTCGGCGAAGAAGCTCTCGGCGTTCTTCTGCGGCGCGTTCCAGTAGCCGGGCATCACCTTCGGCCCGCGCAGGCACACCTCGCCATCGCTGCCGGGCGGCAGGTCCTGGCCGCTTTCGTCACGAATGCACAGCTCCACGTGCGCGGTGGCGCGACCGGTCGAGCCGATCTTGGCCAGTTCATAGCCGGCCTCCATGATGGTGTCGCCGCCGCAGGTCTCGGTCAGGCCGTAACCGTCCACGTAACGCGCGCCGGTGAAGTACTCGGAGAAGGCGCGGATGCGCGACTCGGGCGTCTTCTCACCGCCGCCGACGCACCAGCGCAGGCTGGCCACGTCGTAGCGGTCGCGACCTTCCAGCGCCAGTATCCGCCCGGTCATGACCGGTGCCATCCATGCGCAGTTCAGGCGCTCGGCGGCAATGGCCGCCACGGTGGCTTCCGGGTCGAACTCACGGTGCACGCACAGCAGGCCACCCTGCCACAGCACATTGATCCCGGGCAGGTCCATGCCGCCGACGTGGTACAGGGGCCCCACCACGTTGCATCGGCTGGCGGCGCTCACGCCCAGCGCCAGCACGTGATCCATGTTCTTCCAGTAGAAATTGGCGTAGGTGTGCTGCACGCCTTTCGGGTGTGCGGTGGTCCCCGAGGTGTACATCAGGCGCATCAGGTCCTGCGGACCGCGCCCGGCTACCGGCGGCGCATCCTGGCCACCGAGCACCCGCGGATCGCGCTGCGCTGCCCGGTTGAACACCACCACCGCGTCGGTACCGCCGACACTGGCGGTCAACTCCTCGTCCACGCACAGCAGCCTGGCGCCGGAATCACCGACGATGTAGGCGACCTCCTCCTTCGACAGCCGGTAGTTGATCGGCAACAGCACGGCGCCCAGGTACGAGACGGCAAAGGCGATGTCGAGATACGCGGCGCTGTTTTTCATCAACACCGCCACCACGTCGCCCGCGCCCACGCCGCGCCCGGCGAACACCGCCGCCAGTGCCCGCAACCGCAGCGCCAGGTCCGCGTATGTGATGCGCTCGCCGTCGTAGAGCACCGCCTCGCGCTGCGGACTGACACGGGCGTGAAAATCGATGAAGGCGCTCAGATTGACCATCACTCCACCTCTCTGATTGTCGGTACGGGGCGTCCGCCCGGCTCAGTACCCGCGCGGCAGCCCCAGGTCATGCGTGGCGATGAAGTTCAGCACCATTTCCTCGGCCACCGGCGCGAACTTGAACAGGCGCGCGTCGCGCCACAGGCGCTCCAGGTGCGATTCGCGGGCGTAACCCATGCCGCCGAGCGTCTGCATGGCGTGCTCGATGGCCGACATGGCGGCCTGGGCGGCAATCAGCTTGGCGGTGTTGGCTTCCGACCCGTACGGGCGACCCTCATCGCACAGCCAGGCGGCATTGAGGTTCATCAACCGCGCCGTCTGCAACTGCGCATGCACCTGCGCCAGCGGGAACTGCACCCCCTGGTAGGCCCCGATGGGCGTGCCGCGGAACACCTTGCGCACGTTGGCGTACTCCACCGCCTGGCGGATGGCCATGTGCCCGGCGCCGATCAGCGCCGCCGTGGTGACGATGCGCTCGGTATTGAGCACCTCCAGCAGCTCGAACCAGCCGCCGTGGAGCGTGCCGACCAGCTCCTGTGGCTCGATGCGCACGTCATCGAAAAACACGCTGCACGAGGACAGCGTGTTGGTGCCCAGCTTCTCGATCGGCGCGAAAGTGAGGCCCGGGCGGTCGATGTCGATCATGAACATCGTCAGGCCCTCGGTGCGGCGGCTGACCTCCTCCACCTTCTTGGTGCGGGCCACCACCAGCATCTTGTGGCCCTCCTTGACGCCGGTGATCCAGATCTTCTGCCCGGACAGGCGCCAGCCGTCACCGTCGGCACGCGCGAAGCTGCGCAGCTCCAGCGTGTTCGAACCGGCATCCGGCTCGGTCAGCGCCATGCTGAAATTCATGCGACCGGCGGTCAGCTCCGGCAGCATCTGCGCCTGCTGCTCGGCACTGCCGTACCGCGACAGGGACACCCCGCCGAAGATGGGGTTGATCATGAACAGCTGTCCCAGGGTGGCACCGCCTCCGGTTGCCGCCAGGTGTTCGACGATCAGCGCCATCTCCTGCATGCCGAGCCCGCTGCCGCCGTGCTCCTCCGACAACGCCACACCACACAGGCCGGCATCGCAGATGGCCTGCCACAGCTCCTGCGGAAACGCCTTGGCGCGATCTTTCTCCAGCCAGTAGTCGGGACCGAAGTCGGCTCCGACGCGGTCGGCGGTGTCGCAGATCATGCGCTGCTCTTCAGTGAGATCGAAATTCACGGCGCGGTACCTTCGAAAAAGGGATTGGAAAGGGCGGCGTTACAGCAACACGCGCCGCGGGTCTTCGAGCGCGGCATGCAGCTGCACGAGGAAGTCGGCGGCTTCCACGGACGACCACACGGCGGCGTCGGCGCGCAGCGCCAGCGTGAGGCAATCGTCGACGAGGCTGCCGACACCCAGCGCCAGGGCACAGCCGGCCGGCCGGGCCGGCGCCAGCAGCCGCAGCGGGCCGCGACCGGCACTGGCGAACCACAGCTGCACCGCCGGTCCGTCAGACGTCGCGCCGGCCTGGGCCGCCCGCCAGGCGGCGAGGCCCTGCGACGCCTGAGTGGCCGACACCGGCGCGCCGTCACCGGCGGCACACATCGCCTGCGGTCGACGGGCCATCAGGGTGCGGGCCGCCAGGTAGAACACCAGGCTGCCGAGCCCGCCCTGCCCCGCCGGCAACCGGGCACGCCACTCCAGCAGTGCCCGCGCCGACACATCGGCCACCAGGAAGTGTTCGGCCGACGCGGTCGCCGTGGCGGGCGACGCCACCGCCTGCGGCAGCGCCGCATGCTCGGGCACGTCCGCCGCGCGGATGCGCCCGTTGGGCCCGCTGCCGATGACGCCGTTCAGTTCCACCCCGCGCTCGCGGGCCAGGCGCCGCGCGTACGGGGTGGCAACGACGCGCTGGCCGACCGCCGCGGGCGTGGCAGCCGGCACGGGCTCGGCCGCCGCG
>NZ_JBFJTF010000029.1:0-21342 GCF_041625615.1 Immundisolibacter sp.
CTGTCCGTGGCGGTGGCCGAGGCGGCGCTGGAGCGGCGCCCGGACCTCGTGCTGACAGTGGACAACGGCATCACCAGCCTGGACGGCATCGCCTGCCTGCGGACCGCCGGCGTACCGGTGGTGGTCACCGACCACCACCTGCCGGGCGACCGGCTTCCGCCGGCAACCGCCATCGTCAATCCGCGCCTGCCGGGCGACGGCTTTGCCAGCAAGCACCTGGCCGGGGTCGGCGTCATGTTCTATCTGCTGCTGGCGCTGCGCCGCCGGCTGCGCGAGCACGGCTGGTTCGGCGCCGGGCGCGCGGAGCCGAACCTCGGTCAGCTGCTGGACCTGGTGGCGCTCGGCACGGTGGCGGACGTGGTGCCGCTCGACTACAACAACCGGCTGCTGGTGGCCCAGGGACTGGCACGCCTGAACGCCGGCGGCGGCCAGCCCGGCCTGCGCGCCCTGCTCGACCTGCCGCCCGGGCGCGCCGCCGTCACGGCCACGGAGCTGGGTTTTCGCGCCGGTCCGCGGCTGAACGCTGCCGGGCGCATGGACGACATGAGCCTGGGCATCGAATGCCTGCTGTGCGACGACCCGGCCACCGCCGCCGACATGGCCGCCGCGCTCGACGCCCTGAACCGCGAGCGCCGCGCGGTGCAGGCACAGATGCAGGAGCAGGCCGAGGCCGACCTGGCCGACCTGCCCCAGCCGTTGCCGGCGGCCTTGAGCCTGCATGCCGCGGACTGGCATCCGGGCGTGCTCGGCATCGTGGCGGCGCGCGTGCGCGAGCGCTGCGGCCGGCCGGTGGTGGCATTGGCGCCCGCCGGCGACGGCCGCTGGCGCGGCTCGGCGCGCTCGGTCAGCGGCGTGCACATCCGCGACGCCCTGGCCCAGGTCGCCGCCTGGCAGCCGCAGCTGCTGGATGCCTTCGGCGGCCATGCCATGGCGGCCGGCCTGACCCTGGCCGGGGAGCAACACCTGCCGGCCTTCGCCGCGGCGCTGGCCGACGCGGTGCTGGCGCAGACCGGTGGCGTCGCGCCGGACGACGCCCTGGACAGCGACGGCCCGCTGGGCATCGCGGAATTGACGCTGGAACTGGCGCAGCGCCTGCAGCAGGCCGGCCCGTGGGGCCAGGGCTTCCCGGCACCGCTGTTCGATGACGTGTTCACCGTGCACGAGACGCGTGTGGTCGGTGCCGATCACCTGCGTCTGCGCCTGAGCCTGCCCGGCGGCACGCCGCTGAACGCCATCGCCTGGGGCGCCGCGCCGCTGCGCGGGCAGCTCGCCACGTCCGTGCGCGTGGCCTACGAGCCGCAGGTCAACAGCTGGCGCGGCATGCGCGAGTTGCAGCTGCTGGTGCGCGGCCTGTCGCCGGCCTGAGCGGTCATCAGGTCGCCGGACGCAGCAGCCGCTGCCGATAGGCGTAGTACAGCGCCGGCACCACGATCATCGTCAACACGGTCGAGAACAGCGTGCCGAAGATGACGCTGATGGCCAGCCCCCGGAACACCGGGTCCAGCAGCATGATGGTGGCACCGAGCATGTTGGTCAGCGAGGTCAGCACGATCGGGCGCAGGCGCAGCGCACAGGCAGTGCGCATGGCATCGCGCAGCGTCATGCCCTGCGCCTCGGCATCGCGTCCGAACTCGATGATCAGCAGCGAGGCGCGCACCACCATGCCCACCAGCGCGATGATGCCGACCATCGAGGCGCCCGAGAACTCGGCGCCCATGATCAGGTGGCCGGGAAACACACCGATGAAGGCCAGCGGCAATGCCGCCAGCGCCACCAGCGGAATCGCAAACGAGCGGTAGTAGGCCACCAGCATCAGGTAGACCACCGAGATGGCCAGCAGCAGCGCATAGGTCATGTCGCGGTAGGCGTCGAGCATCATCCGCGTCTCGCCTTCCCACAACAGGCTTGTGCCGCCGATACTGTCCGGCGGTTCGTCATACAGGCCGAGGTTGCCGACGCGCAGCGTACCGGTGCCCGTGTCGATCGCCCGCAGGCGTTCGTTCAGGTCCAGCACCGCGTACAGGCCGGCGCCGGTCAGGTACTCGCCGCCGACGAAAATCACCCGTTCGTTGTCCTTGTGCAGGATCGGCGCGTCAACATGGTCCGGCACCCGGCGCACCAGTTCGGACACCGGCACGATCTTGCCTTCGGCATTGCTCACGTGGATACGGTCCAGATCCTGCGGACGCAGTTCGTCACGCTGCGGCACTTCAATACGGATCGGCACCACACTGCGCTCATCCGGAAGGTGCACACGCCCCACGGTCACGCCGTCGAACAGCACCTGCAGCACATCGGCAATCTGCCGACTGTTCACGCCGGACAGCGCCGCCTTTTCCTCGTCCACCACCAGCCGGTGGCGCAACACCGGCTCGGTGACTGAATCGAAGATCTCGGCCATGCCGGGAGTCTGCTCGAACTGCTGGCGCACCTGGGCCGCCACCTGCTCCATGCGCGCCAGATCGGTACCGTAGACCTCGGCCAGCACCTTGGCCCGGCTCGGCGGCCCTGGCGGGTCGTCGAAGGTGCGTATCACGCTGCCGGGATAGCGCGCGGCCAGGGCATGCAGGCGAGGCCGCAGATCCGCAACGATGTCGGGCGCACTGCGCGCACGCGCGCGCCGGTGCGCCAGGTTCACGCGCACTTCCGCCTGATACGGGGCGCTGCGGTTCAGCCCACCGCGCAGAAGGTTCGGCAGGTCGGTGACACCCGGCTGCGCCAGGGCCACCAAATAGTTGCTGACCTCCGGCGTTTGTCGCAGCACACGCCCGACGTCGCGCACCAGCGCATCGGTCTGCTCCACGCTGGCGCTTTCGGGCAGGTCGATGAAGATGTTGAAGGTGTTGACGTCGTCCTTGGGCAGGAACGTCATCAACAACCCAAGCGGCGACTTGTCGCCCACCGGACCGGCCGGCCGGAGGTACTGCCAGGCCGGCATCAGCGCCGACAGACCGATCAGCACGGCCATGGTCAGGTACAGACCGCGCCGCGCCAGCGGCCGGTCCAGGAGCAGGCACAGCAGCCGGTCGTAGGCGCCGTATGCCTGCGCGCTGTGTGCCTGCAGCTCGCCAAGCAGCGGCTTCGGCCGCAGCCAGCGTCGCGCCGCCCACGGGGTCACCATGTAGGCGAACACCAGCGACGTGAACATGGCGGTCGGCAGGTTGAACACGATCGGGAAGAAAAACTCCCCCGGCATGCCGCTGATGACGATCATGGCGGCGAACACCGCCATCATCGAGAAGGTGGCGAAGTTGGTGGCGTTGCCCACCTCGGCCACCGCCTGCACCGCCATGGCACGGCGATCGCCGTTGGGATTGTCGCTGTAGTGGCGGTAGATGTTCTCCACCACCACGATGGCGTCGTCCACCAGTGAGCCGAGCGCCAGAATCAGGGCGAACAGCGCCACCCGGTTGATGGTCACACCGGCGAAGCCGTCGGCCATCACCACGGTCAACATCACCAGCGGCACCACCAGCAGCACCATCAGGCCTTCGCGCCAGCCGAGCGTCAGCAACAGGACGGCCACCACCGTCACGATGGCGATCACCAGGTGCTCCACCAGCGTGTTGACGGCGTCGTCCGCCTTGTCACCGTCGTTGCGGGTGATGACCACATGCACCGCGTCGGGCAGGAACTCGCGCTGCATGCGCTGCACGCGTTCTTGCACCTGATGCCCGATGCGCACCGCGTTCTCGCCCGCCTTCTTGGCCACGGCGATGGTCACCGCCGGCAATTCCGCCGCCGGCGCCTGCCCGAAACGTCGGTCGCTGGGCCCGAAACCCAGGCGCGCCATGCTGTGGCGGTCCTGCGGTGGGCCGTCGACCACCTGCGCCACATCTTCCAGATGCACCAGACGGCCGTTGCTCTCGCCGATCACCAGGCGCCGGAGGGCCTGCAGGGAGTCGAGCTGGTTGTCGAGATAAACCTGCGCCCGTTCGCCGCGCTCGGTGATGTCACCCACGCTGCGGGCGAGATTGGAAGCCGCCAGGCGCGCCAGGCCCTGATCCAGCGTGACTCCGAACGCCTGCATGCGCTCGGGCTCGACCTGTGCCCGCAGCTCCCGGTCTCGACCGCCATAGACCTGGACGATCGACACGCCGCGCACGCTGCGCAGGCGTTCGGCCACGCGGTCGGCCAGGCGCTTCAAGGCATAGTCGCCATACTCGGACGACGCCAGCGTGATGGCGACCACGGGCACGTCGTCGGCGTCGATGGGTGTCACGACCGGCACACCGGCTTGCGCCGGCAACCGTCCACGCAGCTGCTCCACCTTGTCGTAAACGCGCACCAGCGCCGCTTCCTTGGGCACCCCGACGTCAAACTCAACCTGAACCGCTGCCAGCGAATTGCTGGCCGTACCGTAGGTATGCTCGACATCCGCCATCTGCGACAGGGCCGCCTCAAGCGGCGTCAGCAGCAGGTTCTCGACCTCCAGCGCGCTGGCACCGGGCAGCGCCACGCTGACCTGCGCCGCGGGCACCAGTATCTGGGGATTTTCTTCGCGCGGTGTCAGCAGGAGCGCCAGGGTGCCGAACACCAGCACCGCAAGGATGACCAACGGCGTCAACTTGGAGTCGACGAAGAATCCGGCCAGGCGCCCAGCCGCATTGAACGGCCGCTCGCTCACGGCACGTCGCGCGTGTCAGCCGCCAGACGATCGCCATCCCGCAGATCGGACGGCGGTGCCAGCACCACCCGCTGTCCCGCTGTCAGACCGGCCGTCACTTCAAACGTGTCATCCAGCTCCCGACGCGTGCGCAGCCAGCGAAACGCCACCTGGCGACCGTCATCAACGACGAACACACCCTGCAGTCCGCCGCGCTCGACAAGGGCCGTCTTGGGCACCGCCAGCACCGACTCCTCGCCCAGATAGAACTGTGCCCGCCCGAACATGCCGGGCAGCAGGCCGCTGCGCGCGGGCAGACTGACCTTTACCTCGTAGCGCCGGGTCACCGGATCGGCCGAGGGCACCACCCGCAGCAACTCGCCCTCGTGCGCGCCGGGCACGGCGTCCAGCGCCACACGCACCGCCCGCGAGGCGTCCAGCTGCGCCACCCGACTTTCGGCAACATAGGTCTGGAACACCAGGGTGTGGCGCGCCTCGATCTCCAGGATTGGCAGGCCTGGCGTCGCCAGATCACCCGCCTCACGCAAGCGCGCCACCACCACGCCGTCGACCGGGCTGGTGATACTGGTGTAGGCGCGCTGTGCGCTGGCGGTGGTCAGGGCCGCCTCGGCCTCTGCCAGGCGCGCCTGCGCAACTTCCAGACGCACCTGCGCCTTGCGCAGGGTGTCCATGGGCACCGCGCCGGTACTGGTCAAGGCCGTGAACTTGTCGACGTCGACCCGCGCATCGGCCAATTCCGCCTGCGCCGACTCCACCGCCGCCTCCGCGCGACGCACGGCGCCGTCGACATCGGACGGATCGATCTCCACCACCACCTGCCCTTCGCGCACCGGATCACCCTCGCGCACCGACAGGCGCCGAATGAAGCCGCTGATGCGCGAGGACAGCTGTACCCGCTCGTCGGCGATCACGCTGCCCGGCACCGCGTAGTAGCGCGGCACCGACGTCTCGTCGACGGTGTGCAGGTTGAGCCCCTGATGGACCTGTGGCGAGGGTGACGGCGTCTGTTCAGCGCAGCCGACCAGCCACAACGGCAGCAGCAGAGCCAGCAGCCGGCAGCCGATCCCTGGCCGGCCCGGTGCCGGTGCAACCATCAGTGCGCGCTCGTCCCCATGCCGTGCAGGGCGAGCTTGGTCACGTGATCAATCACCGCCTGACGCAAATCGTCTGGCGTATCGGACGGCATCAAATAACGTCGGACCGGCTCCAGGGCGTAGTGGCCAATGGTCAGTGCCAGCGCCGACGCGGCCAGAAATGACGGCCTGAAGTTCCCCGGCGGCAGGTCGCGCCCAACCCGCATGATCTCGCGGAACGGTTCGGCGAACACCCGCGTGGCGAGGTACTCCAGGCGCTTCTCGTCGCGCACCAGCAACTCCCGGCGCAGCATCGGCAAGAACAATTCATCCTCGTGGACGGCATCCACCAAGACCTCGACCACCTTACGCACCCGATCTTCGAACGTGGTGAGCCCCTGCAACGCATCGCCCATGCGACCGATACGGCGCCGGAAGGTGTACTCGAGCACCTCCAGGTAGAGCTGCTCCTTGTCGGTGAAATGGTGATAGAGCGCCGCCGGCGTGATGCCGCAGGCCCTGGCCAGATCCCGCATGGAGGTGGCAGCGTACCCCTCGGCCGCGAACAACGGCGCAGTACGCTCCAGGATGTCTTCCTTGCTCAGACGACGCGAACTCTTTTCTGCTACGGCTGACATGACCACTCGAACCCTAAATGAACGTTAGGCGCAGGCGCTATGATACGGACTTCGCGCCCGAACGCCAGCAGGCGCGAGCCTAGGAATAGCAATTAGCGCGCCAAAACGACGCGTGTGACGATCAAGGGGTCGCCGGCTGCGTCGCCCGACGGCGCACCAACGCGCGCGCCACCAGTAGCCCGACCTCGAACAACAGGCACATCGGCAACGCCAAAATCGCCTGGGAAAAGATGTCGGGCGGTGTCAGCACCATCCCGATAACGAAGGCAACCACGATCAGGTACGGCCGGGCACGCTGCAGGGTTGCCACGTCCACAAATCCCCCGACCACAAGCAGGACCACCACCACCGGCACCTCGAAGGCAACCCCGAACGCCAGGAACAGGGTGAGCACGAAGTCGAGGTAACTGGACACGTCGGTCATCACCAGCACGCCGGCCGGCGCCGCGGAGGCAAAGAAACCGAAAATCACCGGAAACACGGCAAAGTAGGCAAACGCCATGCCCAGGTAAAAAAGCACCATCGCGCTGACCAACAACGGCAGCGCCAGCGCCTTTTCGCGCCGATAGAGTCCCGGTGCCACGAATGCCCACAACTGGTGCAGGACAACCGGCATCGCCAGATACACGGCCAGCATCATGACGAACTTGAACGGTGCCATGAACGGCGCGGCGACGCCGGTGGCAATCATCGACGCCCCGGCCGGCAGCTGCTCTATCAGTGGCTGCGCCAGGACGGCGTAAAGGGGTTTGGCGAAAGGCAGCAATGCCACCATGCACAGCAGGACCGCGGCCACCGCGCGCAACAGGCGGGTGCGCAGCTCCAGCAAGTGGGCCATCAGGCTCTGCGGCGGCGCGTCAGTGTCCATCGTCACGCTTGGCCGGCGCATCGGCCACCGGCGCCTTCAGTTCGGCGCCCAGCTCCGTCACTTCCTTCTTTGCCGAAGCAACCGGCTCGACCAGTTGACGCGTCTCTTCGCGCAAGGTCTGGCGCAGCTCTTCGGCTTTCAGCTCGCGATCGACCTCGGCGGTGAAGCGCTGCACCGTGGCCCGCGCCCGCCCCACCCAGTGGCCGGCACTGCGTGCCGCCCGTGGCAACCGCTCGGGCCCGAGCACCAACAGCGCGATGACGCCGACCAGCAGCAGTTCGCTGAATCCGACGTCGAACACGGGGGCACCCTAGGCGTCGTGGCGCTCGCGCTGCGACGCACCGGTCGATGCGCTGTCACCATCGCCGCGCGCGTCACCCAGGCGCCCGCCGTCGTCACTGCGTGACTCCTGCTCGCCGTCCTTCATCGCGCCACGAAATCCCTTGATGGCGCCGCCCAGATCGGAGCCCAGGCTACGCAGCCGCTTGCCGCCGAACAGCACCAGCACAATGGCCAACACGATCAGCAACTGAAATGGAGAAATCCCGCCCAGGCCCATGATTGCCTACTCCTGCGACAATGAAAATTGGTTCGACCGCGGCCCGCGAGTCGCCGCCGGACCACTCAGCGCGGCGTACGGGCAGTCTTCTCGTCCAGGCCCGAACGCCCGAAACGGCGTTCGAGTTCGGCCAGCACGTCGTTCACGGACAGATTGTGCGCCACCAACACGACCAGCGTGTGAAACCAAAGATCCGCCATCTCGGACACGATGCGCTCTGGCACGCCATCCTTGCCGGCCATGACCAGCTCGGTGGCTTCCTCTCCGACCTTCTTGAGCAGCCCGTCCTCGTGTCCCGCCAGCAGCTTGGCCACATATGACGAATCCGGTGCCGCACCGCGACGCGACTCAAGCACCGCCTGCAAGCGTGTCAGCACCTCACTCATGGCCGTTTCCAGCACCATAGATGGTTTCCGGTGCCCGCACCACCGGCTCGTCGATGACCCAGCCGCCATCGTCCAGGCGCTGGAAAAAACACCGGGTACGGCCTGTATGACACGCAATGCCCCCGTGTTGTTCCACACTCAGCAGCACCGTGTCGCCATCACAGTCCAGACGCACTTCCCGCACCTGCTGGGTGTGCCCCGAACTTTCGCCCTTGCGCCACAGCCGCCGGCGCGAGCGTGACCAGTAGACGGCGATCCCCTCGGCCACCGTGGCGGCAAGCGCCTCGCGATTCATCCAGGCCATCATCAGCACCTGGCCGGTGCGGGCGTCCTGGGCAATCGCGGGCACCAGCCCGCGCTCGTCCCAACGCACGGCATCCAGAAAGGCAGGCGGATCCTGGCGCACCACGACACCGGACTGCGCAAGACAGGCCTTGGCCTCGCCGATGCTGTGATCACCGAAATGGAAGATGCTTGCCGCCAGGACAGCGTCCGCATGCCCCTGCAGGACACCGTCACGCAGATGCTCGAGCGAGCCGACGCCGCCGGAAGCGATGACCGGAATCGGCACCGCATCGCTCACCCGGCGCGTGAGTTCGAGATCAAACCCCTCCCGGGTACCGTCGCGATCCATGCTGGTCAACAGCAATTCGCCGGCACCGAGCTCGGCCATGCGCTGCGCCCATTCGACGGCGTCAAGCCCCGTGGTGCGCCGCCCGCCGTGGGTAAACACCTCCCACCGCTCGGGGCCGGTCCGTTTGGCGTCGATGGCCACCACGATGCACTGGCTGCCGAACTGCTGGGCCGCCTCGCGCACCAGTTCGGGCCGCTGCACCGCCGCAGTGTTGATCGACACCTTGTCGGCACCGGCCACCAACAGGCGGCGGATGTCGTCCACGCTGCGCACGCCACCGCCAACGGTGAACGGGATGAACACCTGGTCCGCCACGGCTTCCACCACGTGCAACAGCGTGTCGCGGTCGTCGGAACTGGCCGTGATGTCCAGAAACACCAGTTCGTCGGCACCGGCCTCGCTGTAGCGCTTGCCGGTTTCGACCGGGTCGCCGGCGTCACGCAGCTCGACGAAGCGCACCCCCTTGACGACCCGTCCGCGGTCGACGTCGAGGCAGGGAATGATGCGCTTGGCGAGCATGACTCAGGCGCGCAGCTCGGTCACGCGGCGCATCGCCGCCGACAGGTCGAGCGTGCCCTCGTAGAGCGCCCGGCCGATGACCGCACCGGCCACACCCTCTTCCTCGACCCGGCACAGCGCCTCGACGTCCGCCAGGTCGGTCACGCCACCGGACGCGATCACCGGGATATTCACCGCCCGCGCCAGTTCGACCACACCATCCAGGTTGACGCCGCCCATCATGCCGTCGCGGCCGATGTCGGTGTAGATGATGGCCTCCACGCCGTCGCGCTCGAAATGCTGCGCGATGTCGACCACGCCGTGCTGCGACAGCTTGGACCAGCCGTCGATCGCGACCTTGCCGTCGCGCGCATCCAGGCCGACGATGATGTGCCCCGGGTACTCGGCACAGGCATCGCCGACGAAATGCGGCACGTTGACCGCCTGCGTGCCGAGGATGACGTAGCGCACGCCGGTGTCGAGGTACGCCTCGATGGCGTCCTCGTCGCGGATGCCGCCGCCGACCTGCACGTCCACATCACCGACTGCCGCGGTGATGGCGGAAATGACCTTCGAATTGACCGGCCGCCCGGCCAGCGCGCCGTCAAGGTCCACCACATGCAGGCGCCTGGCCCCCTGCTCCACCCAGCGTACGGCCACTGCCACCGGGTCGTCGTCGAATACCGTGACGTCGTCCATGCGCCCTTGGCGCAGGCGCACGCACTTGCCCTCCTTCAGGTCGATGGCGGGTATCAGCAGCATTGGTTCCTCCCTCACTCCACGCTGTCCATTGCCTGGCCATCCCAGGACACGAAATTGGCTAACAGCCGCAGCCCGGCACGGTGGCTCTTTTCTGGATGAAACTGCGTGGCGACGAGGTTGCCACGCGCCAGAGCCGACGTAAACGTGGTGCGACCGTGGTCGGTACGGCCAAGCACCAGTGCCGCGTCATCCGGGCAGACGTAATAGCTGTGCACGAAGTAGAACCAGGCATCCGGCGCGATACCGGCCAGCAGCGGGTGCGCGCGCGGGAAGGCGACCTGGTTCCAGCCCATGTGCGGCACCTTCAGGCGCTCGCCGCCGGGCAGACGCTCATCGACCGGGAACCGCCGCACGCGACCGGCCACCAGTCCCAGGCCCGGCACGCCGCCGTCCTCCTCGCTGAAATCGAACAGCGCCTGCAACCCCAGGCAGATACCCAGAAACGGCTTGTTCCGCGCCGCCTCGCGCACGGCCTCCGCCAGGCCGTGCTCCGTGATACGCGTCACGCAGGCGCCCATCGCGCCCTGACCGGGAAACACCACCCGCGACGCCGCCCGAATGTCGCGCGGATCGCCGCTGACGCGCACGCGCGCTCCGGCGCACTCGAGCGCCTTGGCAACCGAACGCAGATTGCCCATGCCGAAGTCGATGACAACGGTGTCGTGCATTGGAATTGTCAGCCGACGCAGCCGCTTGAGATCTAAAGACTGCCCTTGGTCGACGGCACGCTGCCCGCCGCCCCGGCATCGATACCCACCGCCACGCGCAGCGCCCGCCCGAAGGCCTTGAATACCGTCTCGGCAATGTGGTGGGCATTGTCGCCACGCAGGCAGTCCACGTGCAGGGTCACCAGCGCGTGGTTGACGAATCCCTGAAAGAACTCGCGCAGCAGGTCAACGTCGAAATCCCCGACCCGCGCGCGCGGATAGGCCACCGAGTACACCAGCCCCGGCCGGCCGGAGCAATCCAGCACCACCCGCGACAGCGCCTCGTCGAGCGGCACATACGCGTGCCCGTAACGGGTGATGCCGACCCGCTCCCCCAGCGCCTTGCGCAGGGCCTGGCCGAGCGTAATGCCGATGTCCTCTACCGTGTGGTGCGCATCGATGTGCAGATCGCCGCGAGCTTCCACCGTCAGGTCCATCAGGCCGTGCCGGGCCACCTGTTCGAGCATGTGATCCAGAAACGGCAGCCCGCTGGCGAGTGTGGCGTTGCCGCCACCATCGAGCGTGACCTCGACCCGGACGTCGGTTTCACGGGTGGTGCGCCGGACCTGCGCGCTACGCGGAGTAGTCATGCCTGTATCGCTTGTTCAAATCAACGTGCCGAGCGCGTTTACCAGCGCCTGATTCTCAATCGGCGTGCCGACGGTGACGCGCAGGCTGTCGGCCAGCAACGGATGGCTACCATGGACACTCTTGACGAGTATACCGGCCCGCAACAACTCCTCGTGCACCGCCGGCGCGCGTCCGGCGGGCAGGCGCACCAGCATGAAGTTGGTGTCGCTGGGAAATACCTCGATCTGAGGCACCGCACGCAGCGCATCGGCGAGCCAGCGCCGCTGCGCGCGCAGCTGCTCCGCCTGCTGCGCCAGGCGTCCGGCGTGTTCGAGCGCGAAGCGCGCCGACACCTGCGTCAACGTGCTGATGTTGTACGGCAGGCGTGCCTTGTCGAACTCGTGCAGCCACACCGCATGGCCGACCAGGTATCCCAGGCGCAGCCCGGCCAGCCCCACCTTCGACAGCGTGCGCAGCACCAGCAGGTGCTCGAACTCCAGCAACCAGGGCAGCACGCTGCGTCCGGCGAACGGGAAGTACGCCTCGTCCACCACCACCAGCCCCGGGGCCGCCTCGATCACGGCCCGCAGGTCGGCGACGTCGAACAACCGCGCGGTGGGATTGTTGGGACAGGCCAGGTAGATCAGCGCCGGCTGTTGCTGTTCGATGGCCGTCAGCATGGCCGGCAGGTCGAGGCTGAAGTCGGCGCGCAGTGGCACCTCCACCACGTCCAGTCCGGCCACCCGCGCGATCAGGGAGTACATGGAAAACGTGGGCGTCGGCAGCAGGACCTTCGCCCCGGGCCGCGCCAGGCACAGGTCGATCAGCTGGATCAGTTCATCCGACCCGTTGCCCAGCAGCAGTTCGCAGCCCGGCGGCACACCGGCCTGGCGCGCCAGCGCGGATATCAGCTCGGGCGGATGCGGTGATGGGTAACGATTCAGCGCCACGCCGCGCAGGCACTCGGCCCACACCGGCGCCAGGTCGCCCGGCCACGGAAACGGGTTTTCCATGGCGTCGAGCTTGATCAGGTCCTCGGCCGGCGGCACGTGGTAAGCCTGCAGGGCGCGAATCTGCGGCCGCACCAGCGCCTCGATGCGCGAGCCCCGGTCGGCGCTCACGGCTGCTCCAGGCGGCATTCGGCCGACCGTGCATGGGCAGTCAGTCCCTCGCCGCGCGCCAGCTCCGCCGCCAGCGGTGCCAGGGCACCCGCACCGGCCGCCGACAGACCGATCAGGCTGCTGCGGGTCTGGAAGTCGTAGACACCCAGTGGCGAACTGAAACGCGCCGTGCGCGCCGTCGGCAACACATGGTTGGGACCGGCGCAGTAATCACCGATTGCCTCTGGCGAATGGGCACCGAGAAAAATCGCCCCGGCGTGGCGAATCAGCGGCAGCAGCGCGTCCGGCTGCGCCACCGCCAACTCCAGATGCTCCGGCGCGAGCGCACTGGCCAGGCCGGCCGCCTCGGCCAGATCGCGGGTTCTGATCAGCGCGCCGTGCTGCTGCAGCGCTGCTTCGACGATGGTTCGCCGCTCCAGCCCCGACAGCAGCTGCGGCATACGCCGCGCCAGCTCATCCAGGTAGGCACCATCGGGCGACAGCAGGATGGCGCGCGCCTGCTCGTCGTGTTCGGCCTGGGCGAACAGGTCATAGGCCAGCCAGTCGACCGGCGCACTGCCGTCGGCAACGATCACCACCTCCGACGGGCCGGCGATCATGTCGATGCCGACCGTGCCGAACACCAGCCGCTTGGCCGCGGCCACGTAACGGTTGCCAGGACCGACGATCTTGTCCACCGCCGGGACGCACGCCGTGCCGTAGGCCAGCGCGCCCACCGCCTGCGCGCCGCCGATCCGGAACACGCGGTCGACACCGGCCACCCGGGCCGCCGCGAGCACCAGCGGATTCTCGTGCCCACCGGGCGTCGGCGAGACCATGATGACCTGCGCCACGCCGGCCACCTTGGCCGGAACGACGTTCATCAGCACGCTCGACGGGTAGGCCGCCTTGCCGCCGGGCACATACACGCCGACCCGGTCCAGCGGGGTCACGCGCTGGCCGAGCACGCTGCCGTCCGCTTCGGTGTACTGCCACGACTCCAGGCGTTGATGCTCGTGGTAGGCGCGCAATCGCGCCGCGGCAGCCTCCAGCGCAGCGCGCTGCGCTGGCGTGATGGCGCTCAGCGCCGCATCCAGGCGAGCGGCGGGAATCTCCAGCTCGGCGGCATCCGCCGGCGCCCAGCCATCGAAACGCTGCGTGCATTCGAGCAGCGCGGCGTCACCGTCACGGCGTACCGCCCGCAAAATGTCCAGCACCGGCCCCTGCACGTCGGCGTCGTCCGGCGCACCGGTCGCCTGCAGCTCCGCAAAGGCCGCCGCGAAACCGGCTGCCTGGGTGTCAAGCCGGCGCATCGGCGCCCTCCCCGGTCGCCGCCCTCAGATCGCCGATCAGGCGCTCCACGGCGGGCAGCTTGAGCTTCATCGAGGCACGGTTCACCACCAGGCGCGAGCTGATGTCGGCGATGTGCTCCAGCGGCGCCAGGCCGTTGGCGCGCAGCGTGTTGCCGGTGTCCACCAGATCGACGATGCAATCGGCAAGGCCCACCAGCGGGGCCAGTTCCATGGACCCGTAAAGCTTGATCAGTTCCGCCTGCACACCGCGCTCGGCGTAATAGCGCTGGGTGATGTTCAGGTACTTCGTGGCCACACGCAGCCGGCTGGCCGGCAGCGGCGCATCGGGATACCCACACACCATCAGCCGGCACCGGGCAATGCCCAGGTCAAGCGGCTCATACAAGCCCTCGCCGCCGTGCTCGAGCAGCACGTCCTTGCCGGCGATACCTGCATCCGCGGCACCGTAGGCGACGTAGGTCGGCACATCCGTGGCACGGATGATGATGAGCTGCACGCCCGGCACCGTGGTATCGACGATCAACCGACGGCCGATTTCGCCTGCCGGCGCGATACCGATGCGCGCCAGCAACGGCAAAGTCTCGTCCAGGATGCGGCCCTTGGAGACCGCGATGCGCAAGCCGCTCACGGAGCGCCTCAGGCGGCGCGGCGGTCGGGCACCCGCCGGATGTCCGCACCGAGCTGGGACAACTTCTCCTCGATGCACTCGTAACCGCGGTCGATGTGGTAGATGCGGCTGACGTGGGTCTCGCCGCGGGCCACCAGGCCGGCCAGAACCAGCGAGGCCGAGGCACGCAGGTCCGTGGCCATCACCGGCGCCGCGGTCAGGCTGTCGACCCCCCGGATGAAGGCGGTGGAGCCTTCCAGGCGCACATCGGCCCCCATGCGCTGCAGTTCCTGCACGTGCATGAAGCGGTTCTCGAAAATGGTCTCGGTTACCGTCGAGGCCCCATCCGCCACCATGTCGAGCACCATGAACTGGGCCTGCATGTCGGTCGGCATGGCCGGATACGGCGCGGTGCGCAGATTCACGGCCAGCGGGCGCCGGCCGTGCATGTCCAGGCTGATCCAGTCCTCGCCGGTCTCGATATGGGCACCGGCCTCGCGCAGCTTGTGCAGCACGATCTCCAGCAGTTCCGGACGCGTGTCCTTGAGCTTCACGCGGCCACCGGTCAGCGCCGCGGCGACCAGATAGGTCCCTGTTTCGATACGGTCCGGCACCACGGCGTGATAGGTGCTGTGCAGCGTCGGCCGCCCCTCGATGACCAGCGTGTCGGTTCCCGCGCCCTCGATGTCGGCACCCATTTCCATCAGGCAGGCCGCCAAGTCCGACACCTCGGGTTCGCGGGCCGCGTTCTCGATGATCGTCGTACCGTCGGCCAGGCAGGCCGCCATCATGAGGTTTTCCGTCGCGGTGACCGACACCAGGTCCATGACCAGGTGGGCGCCCTGCAGGCGCGGCGCGGTGGCCTTGATGTAGCCGTTCTCGACGCGAATCTGCGCGCCCATGGCCGTCAGGCCGTCCAGGTGCAGGTTCACCGGCCGCTGGCCGATGGCACAGCCACCGGGCAGCGACACTTCGGCGTGCCCGAAGCGGGCCAGCAACGGCCCCAGCACCAGAATCGACGCACGCATCGTCTTGACCAGCTCATACGGCGCGAACTGGTTGGTTACCGTGCGCGGGTCGACCTCGATCTGCATCTGCTCGTCCACCGAGACGCTCGCGCCCATGCGGCCAAGCAACTCCAGCGTGGTGGTGATGTCATGCAGGTGCGGCACATTGCCGATGGTCACCGGACCGTCCGCCAGCAGCGTGGCGGCCAGCGCCGGCAGGGCAGCGTTCTTGGCACCGGAGATGCGAATCTCGCCGGCCAGGCGCACCCCCCCCTGAACAATTAGCTTTTCCAACGTGAATCCCGGCGTGCAGTGCACCAGCCGGCCCGTCGGGCCGGCACGAAAGTCAGCCCTTCACGGACTCCAGAAGTTCCTGCAGATCACCGTTCTCATACAGGGTCTGCATGATGTCGCTACCGCCGATGAACTCGCCGTGAATGTACAGCTGCGGGATGGTCGGCCACTGCGAATAGGCCTTGATGCCCTGGCGCACACTGTCATCCGCCAGCACATTGACGGTTTCGTACTCGGCGCCACAGGCGTCGAGCATCTGCACCGCCTTGCCGGAGAAACCGCACTGCGGAAAACGCCGGTCACCTTTCATGAACAGCACCACCGGCACTGCATTGACAAAACGATCAATCTTTTCAAGCACATCCATGGCCTTAAACCTCAGGAGGGGGAGACAGAGGTTCCACGCGCGTCCCACTGCTCACAGGTGTAGGTACGCAACGACAGCGCATGCACGGCGTCGTCGTGCATCTGGCCGGCCAGGGTCCGGTAAACCATCTGATGTTGCTGCACCAGACGCTTGCCGGCGAACGCGTCGCACACCACTACCGCCTCGAAGTGACGGCCGTCGCCATCGACCACGGCCCGTGAGCCGGGCAGTCCCTTTTCGATGAGTTCTTTGATGATTGCGGGGTCCATGACCGGGGCCTGACGCCTGGGTAAAACGGGATCAGCTGCGCAGCTTGTATCCGCGCGACAGCAAACGAACGCAAAGTATACACAAGCCGATATTGGCACCGATCATGACCGCCACGCTCAGCCACGGCGACACGTCCGAGTGGCCGAAGAAGCCGTAGCGGAAACCGTCGATGAGGTAGAAGAACGGATTGGCACGCGACAGCGACTGCCAGGCCGGCGGCAGACTGTGAATGGAGTAGAACACGCCGCTCAGATACGTCAGCGGCAGGATCAGGAAGTTCTGCACCGTGGCCACCTGGTCGAACTTGTCGGCCCAGATGCCCGCCAGCAGCCCACAGGTACCCAGCAACACGGCCCCCAGCGCCCCGAACACCAGCAGCAGCAACGGGTGGGCCACCGCGATATCCAGATACACCAGCGCCACCAGATACACCCCGATGCTGACCAGCAGCGAGCGCACCAGCGCCGCACCGACGAATCCCAGGTACAGCTCCAGGTGCGACAGCGGCGCCAGCAGCACGAACACGATGTTGCCGGTGACCTTGGAGAAGATCAGGCTGGACGAGGTGTTGGCGAACGCGTTCTGGATGATGGTCATCATCATCAGGCCGGGCACCAGGAACTGCGGGTACGGCACGCCCGGATACACCTCCAGGCGGCCGGACAGCGCATGCGAAAAAATGAACAGGTACAGCAGTGCGCTGACCACCGGCGCGGCGATGGTCTGCATGAAGACCACCGTGAAGCGCCGCACCTCCTTGGTGAACAGCGTCCACAAGCCAAGCCAGTTCACGACCGTGCCACCCCGGCCGTGTGGTGGCCCGCGGTCAGTTCGAGGAATACGTGCTCCAGGGTCTGCTCCTGGGTATTGATCTCCAGCACCGACAAGCCGCAGTCGTGCAACGATGACAGCACCCGCGCCAGGTCGCCGCTTCCACGCTGCAGGCGCAACACCAGCCAGCCCTGCTCGCGCGCACTCAGGCAATCGACAACCTCCGGCGGCAGCTCGGCCGGCTCGCGATCCAGGCGCAGCGACACCTCATACCAGGGATGGCGCCCCAGCAGGCTGCGCTTGTCGTCCAGCGCCACCACCGTGCCGTGACTCATGATGGCGATGCGCTCGCACATCGCCTCGGCCTCTTCAAGATAATGCGTGGTCAGCACGATGGTGGTGCCCTCGGCGTGCAGGCGCTGGGCAAACGCCCACAGCGTCTGACGCAGTTCCACATCGACCCCCGCCGTCGGCTCGTCCAGCACCAGCACCTTGGGCTTGTGCACCAGCGCCTGGGCAATCAGCACCCGACGCTTCATCCCGCCCGACAGCTCGCGCATGTTGGTGCTGGCCTTGTCGGCCAGGCCCAGCGCGCTGAGCAGTTCGTCGATCCACGCCTTGTGCTTGCGCGCCACACCGTAATAGCCGGCCTGGATGCGCAGGAAATCGCGCACCTCGAAGAACGGGTCGAACACCAGTTCCTGCGGCACCACGCCAATGGCCCGGCGTGCTGCCACCGGCTGGCGCTGCACATCGTGCCCCATCACCGCTGTGCTGCCGGAATCGGGCCGGGTAAGGCCCGCGAGAATGTTGATCAGGGTCGACTTGCCGGCGCCGTTCGGGCCCAGCAGGCCGAAAAATTCACCTTGGCGAATCTCCAGGTCCACGCCGCGCAGCGCGTGTACCTGGCCGAAGTGCTTGTGCAGTTGGCGGACCGAAATGGCCGCACTCATGATGCCGCCAGGGCCGACTCGATCTGTTCCAGTTCGCTCACTTCCGCCAGACTGCGCAAGGCGTCCGGCACGTGCTCGAAGCGCACCGCCACCGCATGGCACTCGCCCAGGCGCAACCACTCGACCACCAGCGCCAGGGCAGCCGAGTCGACGCTGGTCACCGCCTGCAGGTCGAAGCACAACTGCTTGTGGCTGCGAAACAGCCCGGCGCTCGCCTTCAGCCGAGCGCCGACCGTGGCGAAGGTCAGCGGCCCCTGCAACAGCACCCGGCCGTCGGCATCGGCACTGATCGGCGGCTTGTCCACCGGCGGCGTCAAGACTTCAGGCTGCGGTTGCGGTCGGCGAGCTGCTTGAGCAACCCATCGATGCCGTCACGCTGGATGATGGCGGCGTACTCGGAACGGTAGGTCACCACCAGGCTCACGTTCTCGATGATGACGTCGTACACCTTCCACTCGCCACTGCGATTGGTCAGCAGGTAGTCGACGCTCACCTTCGGGCCGTTCGGGCGGATGATCTCCGTACGCACGGTGACCCGGTTCGCCCCTTCCGGCGCGTGCACGGGCAGGAAGTTCAGAACCTCGCTGTCGTACTGGCGCAACGCCGTGCCGTACGTGCGCAGCAACAGCTCCGAGAACTCCTCGACGAACTGCGCGCGCTGGGCCGGGGTGGCCTTGCGCCAGTTGGCGCCCAGCACCCATTGGGCAGTGCGTTCCCGGTCCAGGTGCGGAAACACCACCTCGCGCACCAGTCCGAACAGGACCTTGTCGTCCTGATAGCGCGCGGGGTCGGTGCGCAACTGTTCGAGGACCCGCTCGGCGGTGCCACGCACCACATCGACCGGCCCCGTCTGCGCGGAAGCGGGCGCCAGGGCACCGACCAGCAGCAGCCCCAGCACAGCCGCCATGAAACGCTTGATCATCGCTGCTCTCCTTACTCGCTGCCCTTGGCCGCCTGGCCGTACAGGAACTGTCCGATCAACTGTTCGATCACCAGTGCCGACTGGGTAATCTCGATCTCGTCACCGTCCGCCAGCACGTCCGGCGCGCCGCCGGGGTCGAGCCCGATGAACTGCTCGCCGATCAGGCCGGCGGTACGGACACTGGCCACCGTGTCCAGCGGAAGATTGTCGTGACGCGCGGTGATGGCCATCTTCACCACCGCCTTGAACTGCTCGTCATCGAACTCAATGGCCGATACGCGGCCCACGCGCACGCCGGCCACGGTCACCGGCGCCCGGACACGCAGGCTGCCGATATTGTCGAATCGGGCCACCACCGTGTAGGCATCGCCGTCACGGTACTCGGCCAGATTGCTGGCCCGCACCGACAGGAACGCCAGTGCCGCCAGCCCCAGGGCCACGAACAGCCCCACCCACAGTTCGACGGTACGTGATTGCATGAAAGCAAAATCTCCTCAGGGTTCGCCGAACATCAGCGCGGTGAGCAAAAAATCTGCGCCCAGCACCGCCAACGAAGCGGTTACCACGGTGCGTGTGGTGGCGCGCCCAACGCCCTCGGCGGTGGGCACGGCGTCGTAGCCCTCGAACACCGCGATCCAGGTCACCACGGCCCCGAACACCACACTCTTGATGACACCGTTCAGGATGTCATCGTAAAAATCGACGCCGCTTTCCATGTGCGACCAGTACGGCGCCGGGTCCAGCCCGAGCAGCTGCACGCCGACCAGATACCCGCCCAGAATGCCGACGGCACTGAACACCGCCGCCAGCAGGGGCACGCTGATGAACCCAGCCAGCCAGCGCGGCGCCAGCACCCGCCGGAACGGGTCGACCGCCATCATCTCCAGCGCCGACAGCTGCTCGGTGGCCTTCATGAGACCAATCTCGGCGGTCAGCGCCGACCCGGCGCGCCCGGCGAACAACAGCGCGCTGAGCACCGGCCCCAGCTCGCGCACCAGCGACAACGCCACAAGGATGCCCAGGCTGCTTTCCGAGCCGAAATCGACCAGCGTATTGTAGCCCTGCAGGCCAAGCACCATGCCCACGAACAGGCCGGACACCAGGATGATCACCAGCGACAGCACGCCGACGCTGAGCACCTGCTTGGCCAGGCGTCGTGGCGCCAGCACCTGCGCCGGCACAGCCGCCAGCAGGCGCGACAGAAACAGGCCGGCGCGCCCCAGGCGGGCCAGACTGTCCAGCGTACGGGCACCGAGCCCTTGCAAGGCAGCGTTCATCATGGGGCGTTGGCCAACAGATCGTCGCGGTACGCGACCGCCGGATAGTGGAAGTGCACCGGGCCATCGGCCTCGCCGCTGAGAAACTGGTGCACCATCGGCTCCTCGGAGGCCTGCAGGTTTTCCGGCACACCGTGACCGATGACCTTGCCCTGCGCGATCACGTAGGCGTAATCGGCAATCCGGCAGGTCTCCTCGATGTCGTGCGACACCACCAGGCTGGTCAGCCCCAGGGCCCGGTTCAGCGAGGAAATGAGCTGCGTCAGGATGCCCATCGAGATCGGGTCCTGACCGGTGAACGGCTCGTCGTACAGGATCAGCATGGGATCGAGGGCGATGGCACGCGCCAACGCCACGCGCCGCGCCATGCCGCCGGACAGCTCGCTGGCCGTCAGCTCGCGGGCGCCGCGCAGACCGACCGCCTGCAGCTTCATCAGCACCAGCGAACGCACCAGCGATTCAGGCAGGTCGGTGTGCTCGCGCACCGGATAGGCGACGTTGTCGAACACGTTGAGGTCGGTCAGCAGCGCGCCGCTCTGGAACAGCATGCCCATCTGCTTGCGCAGCGCGTAAAGGCCGTCGCGCGACAGGGTGGTCACTTCCTGCCCGGCCACCTTGATCGACCCCGCCTGCGGCCGCAGCACACCGCTGATCAGCTTCAGCAGCGTGGTCTTGCCGGTGCCGCTGGGCCCCATCACGGCGGTCACCTTGCCGCGCGGAATGTCCATGTCCACACGATCGAAGATGGTCCGCCCACCGCGCCGGAACGTGAGGCCACGAATCTGGATCAGCGGGGCGTCATCGCCGGCGTCGACACTGTGATGAATGTTGTTCATGCGTGGGGTTCGGCAAAGGCGCGCAAGTCTCGGTCCGGCTTCGTCCGCTGTCAACACGGCAGCCACCGCGGTACCGCGCCCCGGGGGACATCAGTGAAAGTCGCGCGAGGCCACCGGCAGATCGCCCAGCAGGCAGGACTGATCCTCGACACGCCCGGCCACCACGTGGATCACGCCGTCGGCCGCCTGCAGGCGCCCGTGCACCAGCATCAGCGCGGCACCGATGACCGCCGCCTGCTGCGCCTGCAGTACCCGCGGCCAGACGATCAGGTTGACCGTGCCGGTCTCGTCCTCCAGCGTCAC
>NZ_JBFJTF010000030.1:0-21293 GCF_041625615.1 Immundisolibacter sp.
CATCGGCGCCGGCAAGCATGTGGTCACCGCCAACAAGGCGCTGATCGCCCACCACGGCAACGAGATTTTCGACGCCGCCCGGCGCGCCGGCGTGGCGGTCGGCTTCGAGGCCGCCGTGGCCGGTGGCATTCCCATCATCAAGACCCTGCGCGAGGGTCTGGCCGGCAACCGCATCGACGGCCTGGCCGGCATCATCAACGGCACCGCCAACTACATCCTCACGCAGATGCGCGACGCCGGGCTCGACTTCGCCACCGCACTGGCCGACGCCCAGCGCCTGGGGTATGCCGAAGCCGACCCGAGCTTCGACATCGACGGCGTCGATGCCGCCCACAAGCTGGCCATCCTGGCCTCGATCGCCTTCGGCATGCCGCTGTGCTTCGACCAGGTGCAGGTGCACGGCATCCGCAACCTGTCGGCGGTCGACGTCGACTACGCCGGCCAGCTCGGCTACCGGCTGAAGCTGCTCGGCATCGCCCGGCGCAGCCCGGCCGGCGTGCAGCTGCGCGTGCACCCCACCCTGCTGCCGCAGCGGCACCTGCTGGCGCAGGTGGACGGCGTCATCAACGCCGTGCTGGTGGACAGCGACGCACTCGGCCAGAGCCTGTACTACGGCGCCGGCGCCGGTGCCGGGCCGACCGCGTCGGCGGTGGTCGCCGACCTGGTGGACATCGCCCGCGCCCTGACCATCGATCCCGAGCACCGGGTGCCGTACCTGGCCTTCCACCACGACCACCTGCAGGCGCTGCCGGTCCTGCCGGACGACGCCGTCGAGTCGGCCTTCTACCTGCGCCTGACCGCGCTCGACCAGCCCGGCGTGCTGGCCGACGTGACACGCATCCTGGGCGATCTTGGCATCAGCATCGAAGCCATCCTGCAAAAGGAGCCGGCGCCCGGTGCCAGCCACGTGGCGGTGATCCTGCTCACGCACACGGTGCGCGAGCGCGCGCTGCGCGACGCCATCGCCCGCATCGAGGCCCTGCCCAGCATCGACGGCAGCGTGGTCAGCCTGCACCTCGATCACCTGGAGCACTGACATGAGCGCCTACGAGGGCCTGATCGCCCGCTACCGCGACTGGCTGGACCTGCCGGCCGGCGTCACACCGGTGAGCCTGCTCGAGGGCAACACGCCACTGATCCGCCTGCGCAACATCCCGCGCACACTGGGCGTGGACGCCGACATCTACGTCAAGTTCGAGGGTCTGAATCCGACCGGCTCGTTCAAGGACCGCGGCATGACCGCCGCCGTCAGCATGGCGGTACACGAAGGCAGTCGCGCCATCATCTGCGCCTCCACCGGCAACACCTCGGCCTCGGCGGCGGCCTACGCCGCGCGCGCCGGCATCGTGTCGTTCGTGTTGATCCCGGAGGGCAAGATCGCGCTCGGCAAGCTGGCTCAGGCCATCATGCACGGCGCCGAGGTGCTGCAGATCGCCGGCAACTTCGATGACGGCATGCAGCTGGTCAAGGAACTGGCCCGGACCGCACCGGTCACGCTGGTCAACTCGGTCAACCCGCACCGCCTGCAGGGACAGAAGACCGCCGCCTTCGAGATCGTCGACACCCTCGGCCGGGCACCGGACTATCACTGCCTGCCGGTCGGCAACGCCGGCAACATCAGCGCCTACTGGATGGGCTACGCCCAGTACCAGGGCGCCGGGCGCTGCCACCTGCCGGTGATGGCGGGCTACCAGGCCGCCGGCGCGGCGCCGTTCGTGGCCGGCCACCCGGTCGAGCAGCCGGAAACCGTCGCCACCGCCATCCGTATCGGCAACCCGCAGTCCTGGGACAAGGCCATCGCCGCGCAGCAGGAATCCGGCGGCTGGTTCGCCGCCCTGAGCGACGACGAGATCCTGGCCGCCCAGAAGCTGCTGGCCGAACAGGAAGGCGTGTTCTGCGAGCCCGCCTCGGCGGCATCGATCGGCGGCGCCCTGCGCGACCTGCAATCCGGCCGCATCCCGCCCGGCAAGACCCTGGTGTGCACGCTGACCGGCAACGGCCTGAAGGATCCGGACGTGGCGCTGCGCAGCGCGCCGGACCTGAAACCGGTCAAGGCCGACCGGGCCACGCTGGAGGCCGCCATCCTGCGCCGCCTGGAGCGCCGCTGAGCAATGCCGGCGGTTTCAGGCACCTGAAACCGCCGGCCCATGACGCAAGCTGCGGCCGGCTGGGCCGGCGCAGCTTGCCATCAACCGATCAGCCGGCCTGACTGTCGACGCCGGACAGCGCCAGCCAGGTGGACACCACCGTGTCCGGATTCAGGGACACGCTCTCGATGCCCTGCTCGACCAGCCACTGCGCCAGGTCCGGGTGATCGGACGGCCCCTGGCCACAGATACCCACATACTTGCCGGCCCGCCGACAGGCTTCGATGGCCAGCTGCATCAGTGCCTTGACCGCGCCGTCGCGTTCGTCGAACTCGCCGGCCACCAGGCCGGAATCGCGGTCCAGGCCCAGCGTCAGCTGGGTCAGGTCGTTCGAGCCGATGGAGAAGCCGTCGAAGTACTCCAGGAACTGGTCCGCCAGCACGGCGTTCGACGGCAGCTCGCACATCATGATCAGGCGCAGGCCGTTCTCGCCACGTTTCAGGCCCTGCTCAGCCAGCAACTCGGTCACCTGCCGTGCCTCGTCCAGCGTGCGCACGAACGGGATCATGATCTCGACGTTGGTCAGGCCCATGTCGTCGCGCACCCGCTTCAGGGCCCGGCACTCGAGGGCAAAGCAGTCGCGGAAGCTGTCGGCGATGTAGCGCGAGGCACCACGGAAACCCAGCATGGGGTTTTCCTCATGCGGCTCGTACAGCTCGCCGCCGAGCAGGTTCGCGTACTCGTTGCTCTTGAAGTCGGACATGCGCACGATCACCGGCTTCGGCCAGAAGGCCGCGCCCAGCGTGGCCACGCCTTCGGTGAGCTTGTCCACGAAAAAGCTCTGCGGGTCGGCATAACCGGCGATGATTTCGTCGATGGTGCTGCGCAGGTCGGAGCCGAGCGAGGCGTAGTTGATCAGCGCCTTCGGGTGTACGCCGATCACGCGGTTGATCAGGAACTCCAGGCGCGCCAGCCCGACGCCGGCGTTGGGCAGGCTCGAGAAGTCGAACGCCCGGTCCGGGTTGCCGATGTTCATCATCACCTTGGTCGGTGGCGTCGGCATGCTGTCCAGACGCACCTCGCTGACCTCGCTCTTGAGCGCGCCCTCGTAGATGAAGCCGGTGTCGCCCTCGGCGCAGGACACCGTCACCGCCTGGCCAGTGCTCAGATGGTCGGTGGCATCACCACAGCCGACCACCGCCGGGATGCCCAGTTCGCGGGCGATGATGGCGGCGTGACAGGTGCGCCCGCCACGGTTGGTGACGATGGCCGCGGCGCGCTTCATCACCGGCTCCCAGTCCGGGTCGGTCATGTCCGCGACCAGCACCTCGCCCGGCTGCAGCTCACCCATCCGCGACGGGCTGTCGATCACCCGCGCGGCGCCGACACCGATACCCTGACCGACACTGCGGCCGGTCACCAGCACCTTGGACTTCTCCTTCAACTGATAGCGGCGCAGCACCTGCGAGTCGCCGCGCGCCTTCACCGTCTCGGGGCGCGCCTGCAGGATGTACAGCTCACCGTCCTCGCCGTCCCTGCCCCACTCGATGTCCATGGGACGCCCGTAGTGTTCCTCGATGATCAGCGCCTGACGCGCCAGCGCCTCGACCTCGGCATCGCTCAGGCAAAAACACCGCCGGTCGTCCTCGGGCACGTCCACGGTGGTGGTCGAACGCCCGGCCCCGACGCTGTCGGTATAGATCATCTTGACCATCTTGCTGCCGCGATGGCGCGAGATCACCGCCGGCCGGCCGGCGCGCAGCGTCGGCTTGTGCACGTAGAACTCGTCCGGGTTGACCGTGCCCTGCACCACGGTCTCACCCAGACCGTACGAGGCGGTCACGAACACCGCATCGCGAAAGCCGGTTTCCGTATCCAGGGTGAACATCACGCCGGCAGCGCCGATGTCACTGCGCACCATGCGCTGGATGCCCGCCGACAGCGCCACCACTTCGTGGGCGAAGCCCTGGTGCACGCGGTAGGCGATGGCGCGGTCATTGAACAGGGAGGCGAACACGTGACGTACCGCGTTCAGCACGTGATCCGCCCCGCGGATGTTCAGGAACGTCTCCTGCTGGCCGGCGAAGGACGCGTCCGGCAGGTCCTCTGCGGTGGCCGACGAGCGAACCGCCACCGACACATCGCCATGCTCGCCGCACAGCTGCCGGTACGCGTCGACGATGCCCTGCTCGAGGCCATCCGGGAACGGCTGCTGAAGGATCCAGCCACGAATCTTGTCGCCTGCCGCCAGCAGCGCCGTCACGTCGTCGACGTCCAGCGCGTCCAACTCGGCCTTGATGCGATCAGCCAGCCCGTCCTTCGCCAGAAAGTCGCGATACGCCTGCGCCGTGGTGGCAAACCCGCCCGGCACCCTGACGCCCAGCGGCGCCAGGTGGCTGATCATCTCGCCCAGGGAGGCGTTCTTGCCGCCCACCTGCTCGACATCATGCATGCCCAGGGTGTCGAACCAACGCAGATAATCGGACATGCACAACTCCGGAAGAACAACTGGACCAAAAAGTGATTTTCCAACCCGGCCGGCGAAGGTTACACCCCCCGATCGGGCGAAAAATGCCGGGCGCGACCCGACAGTGGCATCTATTTTGCCAGACCCGGCCAACACACCGAAGCAGACCGCCTCAGAACCCCGATTCCACTGAACGCTATTGCAGTTCCTGCCGGCCTTGATCAAGGTCAGCGGGCGCTTGCTTTTTAGACTGTCGGCCTCATAATTCGCAGCGCGTTCGTTATAGGCTTTTTGGGCCTACCGCACTCTTGCGATTTCTTCACCTTGCCAACAAATAGGGGCATGTTATGCAGAACAAATTGATGATCGGAAAACTCGCAGCGGTTGCGCTGTTCGCCACCCTGTCCGCCGGTTGCGCGACCAAGGGTTACGTGAACGAGCAGGTTGCCCAAGCCAAGTCTGCGGCCGACAGCGCCCAGGCCACGGCCAACGCTGCCGCGTCCAAGGCTGACGCCGCCGGCGCCACCGCCAACGAAGCGCTGGCCGCCGCCAAGGCTGCCCAGCAGTGCTGCGTCGACACCAACGAGAAGATCGACCGCATGTTCAAGAAGTCGATGCTGAAGTAAGCATCGCCTTGTAGAGCCAAATAAAAAGGCGGGGCCAGCACATGCCGGCCCCGCCTTCTTTGTGTGTGTCGAGGCAAAAGCCCCGACCGTGGCGCCACACCCCTTAGCGTTGCGCCACCCGACGGTGGGTGTCTTCACCGGGCTCCGAAGCGGTCTCGTCGCGCGCGTCCATCAATCGCGCGCCGTTGATGTAAGTGATCGGCACCGGCATGCCACTGGGCTTCTGCAGCTCGCGTCGCACCGTCACCCAATCGACGTCGGCGGTGGACACACCCCGGTCGGCGAGCAGCCTGGAAATCTCTCCCAGCGCGCCCTGCTTGCGTCCCTGCTCCTCCTTCAACGGCGGGTGCGCCTCAAGGTACGTGACACCGAACGCCTGGCCGATCTTGAACGGCTGGCTGACAAACATCACCTGCGTGCCCAACGTGACCTGACCGAACAGGGCCTCGATGTGTTCCGGGTACAGCCGCAGACACCCGTGCGTCACCCGCATGCCGATGCCGTACGGCCGGTTGGTGCCGTGAATCAGGTAGCTGGGGAGACTCAGACGAAGCGCGTACTGACCGAGCGGGTTGTCCGGCCCCGCCGGCACCACCCGCGGCAGGATGTCGCCCCGCTCGGCGTGCTCGATGCGGATTGACTCCGGCGGCGTCCAGCTGGGATTGGGCAGCTTTTGCGTGATCTTGGTGATGCCCAGCGGGCTGCGCCAGTCGTAGCGGCCGATACTCAGCGGGTAGGTCACCACCTGCCTGAACTCACCCTTGGACGGCGGAAAGTAGTACATCCGCATTTCCGGCAGGTTGATGACGATGCCTTCCCGGCGCGTCTTCGGCAGGATGTGCTGCGTCGGCAACGTCACCCGTGTGCCCTCACCGGGCATCCACGGATCGACACCCCGGTTGGCCATCTTGATTTCGTTGTAGCCAAGCCCGCCACGGCGCGCGATGTCGAGCAGCGTGTCCTCGTGGCGCGCGTCCACCACGCGCACCTGGCCGACCAGGTCGACTTCCGCCGGTGGCAACGGCAAGGTCTCGGCCCGGGCGCCGAAAGCCATCGCAGCGAGCGCCGCCAGAACGGCGCCAGACCCAAAACGCTTGTGGGCACGTAGAACGGTCACGCGAAACACGCTCCGGCGAAAAATGGCGCGAAGAAAAATGGCGCGAAAGTGTATAGCAAAGCGCCGTCTGCTCGGCGCCGTGTCTTGGTCCGCGCCGCTGCCTCGACACACCCTTGAAGTGTACTGCGCGCGCGCGATGCCGACTCAGGCCGAGATGCGCTCCAGGCCGTTCAGGTACGGGCGCAGCACGTCCGGCACCGTGACCGAGCCGTCGGCCTGCTGGTAGTTCTCCAGCACCGCCACCAGCGTGCGGCCCACGGCCAGGCCGGACCCGTTCAGCGTGTGCAGCAGTTCCGGCTTGCCGGTGGCCGGATTGCGCCAGCGCGCCTTCAGGCGCCGGGCCTGAAAGTCACCGAAGTTCGAGCACGAGGAGATTTCCCGGTACTTGCCCTGCCCCGGCAGCCAGACTTCGAGGTCGTAGGTCTTGGCCGCGGAAAAGCCCATGTCGCCGGTGCACAGCGCCATCACCCGGTACGGCAGGCCGAGCTGCTGCAAGACCGCCTCTGCATCGGCGGTGAGTTCCTCATGCGCCTGCCAGGACGTCTCCGGCGGCACCAGGCGCACCAGCTCGACCTTCTCGAACTGGTGCTGGCGGATCATGCCGCGCGTGTCCTTGCCGTAGCTGCCGGCCTCGCGCCGGAAGCACGGCGTGTGCGCCACCAGCTGCAGCGGCAGCTCGCCGGCGTCGACGATGCTGTCGCGCGCGATGTTGGTGACCGGCACCTCGGCGGTGGGAATCAGGTAATACCCGTCACGGGTGACGAACTGGTCGTCCTCGAACTTCGGCAGCTGGCCGGTGCCCAGCAGGCTGTCGGCATTGGCCAGAAACGGTACATACACCTCGGTGTAGCCGTGCTGGCGGGTGTGCAGGTCCAGCATGAACTGCGTCAACGCCCGCTGCAGCGCGGCCAGTGGCCCGCGCAACAGACTGAAGCGGGCGCCGGCGATCTTGCTGGCGGTCTCGAAATCCAGTCCGCCGAGCGCCTCGCCAAGATCGACATGATCGCGCGGCTCGAAATCGAACGCCGGCGGCTGCCCCCAACGCCGCAGCTCGACGTTGTCGTCCTCGCTGCGGCCGACCGGCACCGATTCGTGCGGGAGGTTGGGGATTTCCAGGCAGTAGGCGTCGAGTGCCTCCTGCACGGCCTTCAGATCGGCCTCCAGCTGCGACAGGCGCTCGCCGACACCGGCCACCTGCGCCAGCAGCGGCGCGGCATCCTCACCGCGGCGCTTGGCCTCGCCGACCGCCTTGGACACACGGTTGCGCTCGGCCTGCAGCTGCTCGGTTTCGGTCTGCACCGCCTTGCGGCGCGCCTCCAGTTCGGCCAGGCGCGCCTGGTCCAGCGTGAAGCCGCGCGTGGCCAGTGCGGCCGCGATCTGGTCCGGTTCGCGGCGCAGCCGCTGCGGGTCGAGCACCGGTCAGCCCTTGAGCGCTTCGATGATCATCTCGGCCGCCTGCACCGTCATGCGGTTCAGCGCCTCGCGCGTGGCGGCGCCGATGTGCGGGCACAACACCACGTTGTCCAGCGTCAGCAGCTCGGGATGATTCGGCGGCTCGGCCTCGTAGACGTCGAGCCCGGCGCCGGCGATCTCGCCGGCCTTGAGCGCTGCGATCAGTGCCGGCTCGTCCACCACCTCGCCACGCGCGGTGTTGATGAAGATGGCATTGCGCTTCATGCGCGCGAACTGCGCCGTGCTGAACAGGCCACGGGTCGAATCCAGCAGCGGCACGTGCACGGTGATGTAGTCGGCGGCATCGATGACGTCATCGACCGTCTCCACCTTGCGCACACCGTGCTCGGCCATGCCGGCCGCATCCACGAACGGGTCGTAACCGACCACCTGCATGTCGAACGCCAGCGCGCGCTTGGCCACCAGCTTGCCGATGTTGCCGAAGCCGACGATGCCCAGCGTCTTGCCGGCCAGTTCCACGCCGGTGAAACGGTCGCGGTCCCAGCCTTCACCCGAGCGCACGTAACGGTCGGCGGCGGCCAGCTTGCGCGACACCGCCAGCATCAGGCCGAACACCAGCTCGGCCACCGACACCACGTTGGCCTGGGGCGTGTTGCGCACCGTAAGGCCCTTCTCCTTGGCGTAGGCGAGGTCCACCTTGTCCAGACCGCTGCCGGCACGGGCCACGATCTTCAGCTTCGCGGCGTTGTCGATGACCTGCCGGGACACCCGCGTGTAGGTCTTGATCATCAGCGCGTCGTAGTCGCCGACGATCTGGGCCAGTGTCTGCTCGTCCGTGCGCTCGCGCACGTCCACATCGAAATGGTCACGCAGCAGGTCGACACCGGCCTGCTCCAGGGTTTCCGCCACCAGGACGCGTTTTTTGCTGCTCATGCCTTGCTCAGTCCAGGTAGTGGTCCAGCACCTTGATGATGCGGTAGGCCGCCGTCACCGTCGGCACCGGAATGCCCAGCTCGCGCCCCTTGTCCACGAACGGCTTCACGATGTAGTCGACCTCGGTCTTCTTGCCGCGCACCACGTCGTCGTGCATGGACGTGCGCCCGGCGTAGCCCTGTGCCTTCATCCGCTCGCCGAAGCCCAGCAGCAGCTGCACGGCCTCGTCGTCGGTCTTGCACTCGTACACGTCCTTCAGGCGCGACAGCGGCGCGTAGAAGTTCTGTGGCTCGTAGCCCAGCGCGCTGTACACGGCCAGCAGCTCGCGGGAGATGGCCACGTAGTGCTCGGCGCCCTCGCGCAGCGTCATGCCGTCCACGAAGGTCAGATCGTCGTTGCCGGCCAGCGTGCTCACGGACCAGGCCGACGCGTTGCAGATCTGCGCCAGCTTTTCCCACAGCACCTGCTGGATGCAGTCCACCGCCTTGGCACCCAGGCCGGCCTTGTTGAAGGCGTCGGCCAGCGCCTGCGCCCGCGGGCTGACGGTGCCGTCGAGCTCGCCGAAATAGGCCGTGGTCGGCACCGTCACGTGGTTCTTGACGAAGCCCGGGGCTTCCAGGGTACCGCCCTCGATGGCCGAGGCCCCCATCACCTTGGCCGGATCGCCGATCCACTCGGCCAGGATGCCTTCCTTGACGATGTTGTTCTGCACCGAGCAGACCGTCTTGAGGCGGTCCTTCAGGCAATCGGCGGAGGCCAGCGCCGTCTCGCTGTCCTTGGCCTTGGTCGCCAGGATCATGTAGTCGAACTCGCCCTTCGCATCGGCCGGGTTGCTGACCGCGCTCAGGTTGTCGCGAACGTGGTGCTCGCCGCGCACGCCCTCGATGCGCAGACCGTCGCGGTTGACGGCGTCGGCATGCGCCGGGCGGGCGATCAGGGTGGTGTCGACACCGGTCTCCGCCAGGTAGCCGCCGATCACCGAGCCGAGGCCACCGGCCCCCAGGATGCATACGCGCATGTCACGATCTCCACATGTAGATAAAGGGGTCCGCGCGGGCCACCGGACTTCCCGCGCCAAGCCGGCAATTGTTCTGGCCCGCCGTCGACGCTGTCAACGCGCGAACGGCGGGCCGCAGCGGTTGCAGGTCGTGACCGCGTTCCTCGTGCTCGCTGATGTCGAGGCCGGTGGTCTCCGTGTCGGCGTCCACGCGCAGGCCGGTCAGCGCGTCGATGCCCCTCAACAGCGGGTAGCTGAGCGCGCGGCTGCGCTCAGAGCGCGTCCGGACCGGTCTCGCCAGTGCGAATGCGGATCACCTGCTCGAGCGAGGTGACAAAGATCTTGCCGTCGCCGATCTTGCCGCTGTTGGCGGCACCGGCGATGGCCTCGACCACGCGCTCGGCGTCGTCATCCTGCACCGCCACCTCGATCCGCATCTTGGCAATAAAATCGACCACGTACTCGGCGCCACGGTAGATTTCGGTATGCCCTTTCTGGCGACCGAAACCGCGCACCTCGGCCACCGTCATGCCGGTAATGCCGATGGTGCCCAGCGCGTCGCGCACGTCGTCCAGCTTGTGCGGCTTGATGACCGCCGTGATGAGTTTCATGCCCCTGCTCCCTGATTCTTGGCAAACGGCGCCTGGCACGCGCCGGGGCGCATAAGGTACACGAAAGCCCCCACCCCTCTGCTCCTACCGGCAGCCATGCACCAGCCCTGCGGCCGTTTCGCGCCCTCCCCCACCGGCCCCCTGCACCTTGGATCACTGCTGGCCGCCGTCGGCAGCTTTCTGGCCGCCCGCGCCGCCGGCGGCCGCTGGCTGGTGCGCGTCGAGGACATCGACCCGCCACGCGTGGTTGCCGGCGCCGCCGACGCCATCCTGCACAGCCTGGAAGCGCACGGCCTGCGCTGGGACGGCGAGGTGCTGTGGCAAAGCCAGCGCGCGGACGCCTACCACGCCGCCCTGGAACACCTGCGGCGCGTCGGTCTCGTCTATCCGTGCGCCTGCACGCGGCGCGAGCTGGCCGCCGTGGCCCGCGCCGGCGTGGACGGCCCGGTGTATCCGGGCACCTGCCGCGCCGGCCTGCCGCCCGGACGCAGCGCCCGCGCCTGGCGCCTGCGCGTGGCCGACGGGCGCATCGACTTTCGCGATGCCATACAGGGCGCGCAGACACAGCACCCGGCAACGGCGGTCGGCGACTTCGTGGTCCAGCGCGCCGACGGGCTCATCGCCTACCAGCTCGCCGTGGTGGTCGACGACGCCTTCCAGGGCGTGACGCAGGTCGTGCGCGGCATCGACCTGCTCACCTCCACCGCACGCCAGATCTACCTGCAGCAATGCCTCGACCTGCCGCGGCCCGACTATGCCCACCTGCCCCTGCTGGTCGACGCCCACGGCGCCAAGCTTGGCAAGCAGACCGGCGCCCGGGCGCTGGACCCCGCGCACGCCTCCGACAACCTGCGCCGCGTGCTCACCATCCTGCGCCTGTCACCGCCCGCCGAGCTGCACGGCGCGCCGCCCGACACGCTGCTGCAATGGGCGGTTACGCGCTGGAACCCGGCCGCCCTGGCGGGCATGGACGCCTGCCCCGTGCCGTGACGGCGCACGGCACGTTCCCGGCCACCGCCATCGTCACGGCCCGTGTCCTGACCCGGCCCGCAGCCGATCCGCCAGCCCCGAGTCGCGCACCACGCGCCGGCCGATGGCCGCTGCCAGGGTTGCCTCGCTGCCCCACACGGTGACGCCCGCGCGGGCACGGGTGACGGCGGTGTAGATGAGTTCCCGCGTCAGCAGCGGGTTCGGCTGCGGCGGCAGGATCAGCAGCACGCGCCGGAACTCGCTGCCCTGGCTCTTGTGCACGGTCACGGCGTAGGCCGCGTCGTGCGCCGGCAGGCGGCTGGGGGCCAGCGGACGGGGGGTGCCGTCCGCACCGGCGAACCAGGCACGCAGGGCACCATCCGGCTGCGCCAGCAGCAGGCCCAGATCGCCGTTGAACAGGCCAAGGCCATAGTCGTTCCTGCCGACCAGCAGCGGCCGGCCGGGATAGTGCGCGGCCTGGCCGCGGATGCAGCCGCACCGGCGCAGCAGACGCTCGAGCGTGGCGTTGACGCCACTGACACCAAAGGGCCCCTCACGCAGGGCGGTGAGCACCTGAAACTCGCCCAGGGCCGCCAGCGCGGCGGCGGGATCGGTGACCTCGAAGCGCGGCGCGAGGTGCACCTCCACCACGCCGGCGAGGCGCGCGGCAAGCTGCGCGGCGTCGGCCACCGGCTCGAAGCGCACCTCCGCCCCCCCGGCAAGCTCCGCCAGGGCGTCCGGCACCTTACCGGTGCGCACGGCCGCCGCCAGGCGACCGATGGCCCCGCCGCCGTCGAAGCGGTAGCTGTGTTCCAGCACGGCCACGGCATGCGCCAGCCCGCCGGTGGAAACACCCTCACCCGCCACGGGCGGTGCATCGCCGGTGGCGGTGGCAAGGCGCGCCGCCGCGTCGGCGCGGTAGGCACCCGCGCCGGCACACAGCTCGCCCAGCACGGCGCCGGCTTCCACCGACGCCAGCTGGTTGGCGTCGCCCAGCAGGACCAGCCGCGCCGGCGCCGGCAGCGCGCGCAGGGTCTGCGCCAGCAGCGGCAGGTCGACCATCGAGGCCTCGTCGACCAACAGCAGGTCGCAGGCCAGCGGGTGGTCGGCGTCGTGCCGGGGCCGGCCATCGGCGCCGATGCCGAGCAGGCGGTGCAGGGTCGGCACGCTGTCCGGCACCGGCACGGCGTCCTGCAGGTCCGTGGCGGCCTTGCGCAGGCTCTCGGCCAGACGCTGGGCGGCCTTGCCGGTGGGCGCCGCCAGCGCCAGGCGCAGCGGGCGCGCGCTGAGTTGCTGCAGCAGGACCAGCAGCTTGCCCACGGTGTGCGTCTTGCCGGTGCCCGGCCCGCCGCTGAGGATGCCGACACCGTGCAGCGCGGCGACGGCGGCGGCACGCCGCTGGCCCACGCTGCCGGCGTCGTCGCCGGCGAACAGCGCGCGCAACGGCCCGCGCAGGGCGGCGGGGTCGACATCGGCACGCGGCGCGGCGCGGGCGATCAGGTCCCGGGCCACGGCGTCCTCATCGCACCACAGGCGCCGCAGGTACAGGCGTCCGGCGGCATCCAGGATCAACGGCCGGTCACTGCCGGGCGGCCCGACCACACCGCTGGCGGTCAGTGCCTGGCACCAGTCCTCCCGCTGCGGCGCCAGCCAGCGCAGCCCGGGCAACGCGTCGAACACCGGCGCGCCGGCATGGCGCGCCAGCGGCAGGCACACGTGGCCGTCACCGGCATGCTGGCTGACCAGCGCCGCCGCCAGCGCCAGCTCCGGCGACGGCACGGCGGCATGGCGCAGCAACAGGTCGGCGAAGTGCGCGTCCAGTGGGCGCAGGGCGCGGGCTTGCAGCAGGGCCAGCAGACGGGCGTCCACGTCAGCCCTCCCCGCACAGGGCGGCTTCCAGCGCCGCCACCCGCTCCGGCGCCGGGCAGTCGTACCAGACGCCGGCGGTGCCGTGGCCGGGCGCCATGCCGCGCAGGAACAGGTAGTACACGCCGCCGAAGTGGCGCGCGTAGTCGTAGTCCGGCAGACGCTGGCGCAGGTAGCGGTGCAGCGCCACGGTATAGACCAGGTACTGCAGGTCGTAGCGGTGTTCGGCGATGGCCGCCCACAGCGCCGGGCGGGCGTAGTCGGCCGGGCCGTGGCCGAGCCAGTTGGACTTGTAGTCGGCCAGGTAGAAGCGGCCCTGGTACTCGAACACCAGGTCGATGTATCCCTTGAGCACCCCCTGCACCGGCTCGAAGCGCAGCGCCGGCGTGGTGCCATCACTCACCAGCCGGTTCAGCGTGGCCGGCTCGATGTGCGCCAGGGGGAAGTAGAACTCCAGCTCGTCGCGCCGCTGCGCGCGCGCTATGTTGCGCAGGCACAGCGCCTGACCGTCGAGCGGTGTGTCCAGCACATTGCCCACCAGCCGCTCGAGCGTGCCGTGCCAGTGCGACGGGTAGCCGGCGCGCTGCAGGGTCTGCGCCACGGCATCGGCCAGCACCGGGCCGTGGGCAGCCGGGAAATCGAGCCGCTCGAACAGGCTGTGCAGGGCCGTCCCGGCCGCCGCGCCGCGCGGAAACCGCGCCACGGACGCCGCCGCCCCCGGCGGCGGTGGCACCGGCGCCTCGGCGACGACCGGCGGCTGGTCCACGGCGTCGTGATCCGGCCGGTCGGAACCGGCACCGGCGGCGAGCGCCGAGTAGCTGGTCACGCGCCAGCGGCGGTCGATGCGACCGTCGAACACCCGTGCCCGGCCCTGCGGGCGCGCCGGCACGGACAGCGCGTTTGTCCCGACCGGCGGCGGGCACATCACCAGCGCGCCGCCGCTGGCCTCGGCCAGCGCCTGCCACGGCGCGCGGGCGGCGTCCTCGTCCAGCCCGGCGAAGCCACCCTCGCCGTACAGCAGCCAGCCGAGCGCACCCTGATCGGCCTGGTTGACCCGGCCGAACGGCAACGCGCAATGCTGGCGCGCCCGGGTCAGGGCCACGTACAGCAGGCGCACCTGCTCGGCCAGCGCCTCCTGGGCGGCCTGGGCCGCGTGCGCGCTGGCAGGATCGAGGTCGGCCACCAGGGTGAGGTCGCCCGGGTCGTGAAAGGTGAACGGCGGACCGGCATTGGGCGTTTTCTGGTCCCAGGCGAACGGCAGGAACACGATCTCCCACTCCAGGCCCTTGGACTTGTGCACGGTGACGATCTGCACCAGGTTGGCGTCGCTTTCCAGGCGCAGCTGCTGCGCGTCACCGGCCGTGACGGCGCCGGCCATGACGTCGCGCAGGTACCGCAGCTGGGCATCCAGTCCCGGCCGGCTGCCGGCCTGCGCCTGCAACAGCTCACCCAGGTGCAGGAGGTTGGTCAGGCTGCGCGCGCCGTCGGCACCGGCGTGCAGGCGGCCGATCACTCCCGCCTCCTGCATCAGGCCCAGCAGCATGGGCAGCGGGCCGGCCGCCTGCCAGCGCCGCTGGGCGGACTGGAACAGCGCCACCTGGCGTTCGAAGGCCGCCTCGTCGCTGTCCAGCGCGGCGATGTCGGCGGCGCTGGCGCCGAGCAGCGGCGTGGCAAGCGCGGCACGCAGCGCCGTGGCATCGGCCGGATCGAGCGCGGCCTGCAGGATGCGTTCCAGGGCCTGCGCCTCGGTGCTGTCGAACACGCTGTCCTCGCGCAGGCACACGCTGTCGACACCCACCGCACGCAAGGCCGCCTGCACCTGACCGGCCTGGCGGTTGGTCCGCACCAGGATGCCGATGTGCTGCCCGGCCAGCGGCAGGTCGCCGATGCACGCCCGGCCGGCAGCGCCGAGTGCCAGCAGCTGCGCCACCCGCGCCGCCAGCGCGGCCAGGGCCCGTTCGCCGGCGGCTTCCTTGCTGAGCGGCTTGCCGGACGTCTCGCCGTCGAGCCACCACAGCTCACAGGCCGGCGGCGGCACGCCGTCCAGAAGCAGCGGCGTTCGCTCGCAGCGGCCGGCGGCGTCCACCGGCTCGAAGTCGATCACCTGCCCCTCGCCGTGCAGGACGAACGGGCGCGGATGGCGGCCGAACACGGCGTTGACCACATCCACCAGACGCTGCGTGGAGCGCTGGTTGACACCCAGCGTGTGCCGCCGGTCCGGGGGCACGTCGGCCCGGGCAGCGAGATAGGCGAACACGTCCGCGCCACGGAACTGGTAGATGGCCTGCTTGGGGTCGCCGATCAGGTACATGCCGAAACCGTCGCCGGCGGCGCGCAGCAGGCGCTCGAACAGCCGGTACTGCAGCGGGTCGGTGTCCTGGAACTCGTCGATCATCAACACCGGGTAGCGCTGCGCCAGCGCGCCGGCCAGCGCGGCGCCGCCCGGGCCCGTCAGCGCGGCGTCCAGCTCGCGCAGCAGGCTGTCGAAGCCGCGCCGCCCGGCGGCCGCCAGGCGCGCCGCGCGCTGGCTTGCCAGGTAGGCCAGCGCATCGTGCACCGTGCGCACGCGCACGGCGTGCCCGAACGCGCCGGCCGCCGCCTGCACGGCCTCGATGGCGGTGAACAGCGGGTGCTCGGGTGGCGCGACGGCGTTTTTCCGGGCGCCCGCCGTCAGGGCCGTGGCCAGCACGCCCTGGGCCAGGCGCTCGTGGCCCGCCGGCGGCAGACCGCGCGGATCAGCGGCCCAGGCATCGATGGCGGCGAACAGCGCCTGCAGGTCGTCCGGCTTGTAGCCGTTGTCGGCGGTGCGGCTGAGCCCCTTGAATTCCAGCAACTGCGTCAGCGCCGCCTCGCGCCCGCCCGGCCAGGCCGCCGCCAGGGCACGCAGCTGCCCGGCCAGCGCCGCCTGGGCGGCGGCCGGATCGACGTCCCCCGGCCGCGGCAGCAGGCGCAGGTGCGGCTTGCCGTCCAGGGGCTTCAGTGCCGCTGCCAGATCGACCGGCCCGCGCGGCCACAGCGCGTACAGCGCCGGCAGCGTCTGGGCGTCGGCGTCGGCGCAGCAGCGGCGCCAGAAGTCGCCCAGGATCTGGGCCGTCAGCGGCGCCGTGTCGGTTTCGATGTCCGCCTCGAAGCGGCTGGCGGCGCTGAACGCGTGGTCCGCCAGCACCCGGCCGCAGAACCCGTGAATGGTGTACACGGCCAGCTCGTCCAGGCGCAGCAGCGCGTCGTCCAGATGCACGGCGGCGGCGCTGCGGTCCGCCAGGCGCGCGAGCAGCGCGGTCAGGAATTCGTCCGCCGCGCCACCGGCCAGCGCGTCGCGCGCCTCGTGCAGGCGGGCGGCGATGCGCTCGCGCAGCTCGGCGGCGGCCGCCTCGGTGAAGGTCACCACCAGCAACTGCCCCGGCTCGCGGCGGTTCTCCAGCAGCTGGCGCAGGTACAGCGCGGCGATGGTCCAGGTCTTGCCGGTGCCCGCACTGGCCTCGATCAGGTGCCGGCCGGCCAGCGGCAGGGTCAGTGGGTCCAGCCGGTTGCTCACAGGTCCTCCCGCACGGCCAGCAGCGGTTCGAACACGCGCCGGGCAAGGTCCACGAAGGCCGGCTCGGCCAGCGGCGCGCGCCCGCGAAAGGCCACCTGCATGTCCGCCTCTTCCCGCTCGCCCGGGCTGTGCTGGTAGGCGTTGCCCTCCCAGGCGCGCCGGGCGGCGTTGAGGCCGGCCTCCGGCGTCTTGGCGCTCACGTAGGCCAGCGCGCTTTCCGGCAGCAGCGGCAGCGGCTCGCACAGGCCCTGACGCGCCAGCGCCAGCAGATCGGCGAGCTGCGCCAGGGCGTCCGGCGGCGGCGCCAGGCGCACGGTCTGCCCGCGCGTCAGCAGGTAACTGTCGGTCGGCCCGCCGGACGCGTTCAGTGCCAGGTGCCGCACCCACAGCGCCAGCAGGCGGTGCCCGCGCAGGCGCCGGGTGTACTGGAACTCCACCAGGCCAGCGGCGGTGACACCGCGCAGGCGGCCGCCGAGCGGCGCGCCGTCGATGTCGATCTGCAACAGCCGGTCGGCCAGCGGCTGCGCCAGCAGCGGCGCCGCGCGCGCGGCCAGCGCGGCGGCGTCGGCCCAGGCACGCTCGAACATCTGCCGACCGGCGGCGGCGGCCGGCAACGCGCCCAGGCTGCGCAGCTCGCGGTAGGCCTGATCCGGCGCGCTGCCGGCCAGGTGCGCCGCCACCAGCCGCTGGCCGACGGCGTAGCCATCGAGGCCATCCAGATAGAACGGCTCGTCATCCGCCGGCGCCTCCTGCGGCGCGTACAGGCGCACCCCAAGGCGCCCGCGCAGGAACCAGCGCGCCGGCGAGCGCACGAACGCCAGCAGGTCTTCGAGCGTCCAGTCGTCGCGCCCGACCGGCGCCAGCGGGGTGGTGACGAACGGCCCGGCCGGCGGCGCCGGCCGGAACCACTCGCCGGCGTAGGTGATCAGGCGCGGGGCGTGGCCGTAGCGATCGCTGAACGGCTGCAGCGGGTGTTCCACCCGCAGGCCGCCGGCATCGCCGGTCATCTGCGTGAGCACATCCAGCAGCTCGCCGAGCAGCGCCGACGGCGGCAGCGGCGCGTTGTCGCTCTGGCGCCGGCCGACGTAACTCAGGTGCAGGTAGTCGCGTGCCGCCAGCACGGCTTCGAGCATCAGGTAACGGTCTTCCTCGCGCGGCACGCGGTCGCCGGGACGGTAGTCGCCGGCCAGGCGGTCGAACTCGGCCGGCCGGCCGCGGCGCGGAAACTCGCCGTCGCCCAGCCCCAGCACGCACACCACGCGAAACGGAATGGCCCGCATAGGCGACAGCCGGCAGCAGGTGAGCGCACCGGTGATGTAGGCGCGGGCCGGACCGGCCTGATCGAGCCGCTCGGCCAGGTACGCCTTCACCACCGCGCGCGTCAGCGGCACGTGACAGTCGCCGGTGTGCGCGTCGTCCTGCAGGCACAGCGCGGCCTCGCGCAGCAGGGTGAGCGTGGCGGCCTCGTCCTCGTCACCGGCCTCGAACAGCGTCAGCGCCTCCAGCAGGCCGCGCGTCCACTGCGCCGGTGGGTGCGGCCCGGCCAGCGCCTGTTGCAGCCCGTGCAGGCGACGCAGCAGCTCGGCCAGCCCACCCACCGCCACGGTCAGCGCGCTGTCGGTGACCGGCAACGGCAGCAGCGCGTCCAGTCCGGCCGCGGTGGCGTGCCCCAGCAGCAGCCGGTCGAGCCCGGCGCGCCAGGTGTGCTCATCGGTGGCCGGCAGGTCCAGCGCCGCGCGGGCGGCGGCGTCGTACGCAAAGCGCGCGCCGCTGTCGCGCACCAGATCGCGCAGGCGCGGCAGCTGGTCCGGCGCGATGCCGAACGCCCGGCCGAGCGCGGGCAGCTCCAGCAGCGAGAGCACCTGCGACGCCGGCAGGCGGCTGTCGGGCAGCGCCAGCAGGTCCAGGAATGCCGCCACCAGGGCCTGTTCGGCGCGCGGCGTGCGATCGGCCACGGCGTACGGAATGCGCCGCTCGGCCGGCGCGGCACCGAACACGGCGGCGATATGTGGCGCATAGCGCTCGATGTCCGGCGCCATCACCACACAGTCGCGCGGCGTGAGGTCCGGATCGGCCGCGAACAGGCCCAGCAGGCGGTCGTGCAGCACCTGCACCTCGCGCAGCGGGCTGTGACAGACGTGCACCTCGAGCGAGCGGTCATCCGCCGGCACCGGCATCGTCCGGGGCGGCTCCAGGTACAGGATGTCGCGTTGCAGGCGCCGCAGCAGGCTGCCGTCGCCGGGATCCTGATAGTCCTCGCTCTCGAGCGCCTCGCAGTCCAGCAACTGGGCGGCGAATGCCCGCCCGGACTGCCCCCAGGCCGCCAGCAGCGGGTGGCCACCGGCATCGTCCGGCTCCACCGCGCCCCGCTGCGCCCAGCGCCGCCGGCGGCGCGCCTGCACGCGCGGGCTGGTCAGTTCGTGCCAGTAGGCGGCGCACGGGTCGGGGAAATACACATGCACCGGCAGGGACATCGCCAGCGCCCGCAGCAGCGCGAGGTAGGCCGGCGCCAGCGCCGACAGCCCGAACACCGACAGCCGCGCCGGCAGGCCATCCCCGGGCAGGGCGCCACCACGGGCACGATGCAGCAGATCCAGCAGCAGGCGACCCTGGTGCGGGCGCCCGGCCGCCAGCTGCCGCCACAGCCGGGCATCCCAGCCGGCGTCCCGGCCGGCCTCCCAGTCGGCCAGCCAGTCCGGCCGGAACAGCTGGTAACGCTGGTAGCAGTCCGCCAGGCGGCGGGCCAGCTGCCAGGCGCGACTGCCGTCGTCACCGCCCAGGTAGCGGGCCAGCGGCGACGGCGGCGCGACGTCGGCGAACGCCGCCAGCAGACCGAACACCAGCGGCCCCTGCTCGGCCGGTGGACTGGCCGGCAGCTGCGGATCGACCGCCCGCAACACCCGCCACACGAAGCTGGCCGGAAACACGCAGTCCAGGTTGGCGGCCACGCCCAGGCGCTGCGCCACCGCCAGCGACAGCCAGCGCGCCATGCCGGCGTTGGGCACCACGATGGTCTCCGGCGCCAGCGGCGGGCCGACCGGCTGGCCGATCACCCCGCACAGGCGATCGGCCAGGCACTCGAGACGGTTGCTGTGGTGGACGTGAAACATGGCTGCGCAGGGTACGCGAAGCAGGCGCCGATGCGGGGCCCACGCCGCGGCGTGACCGACCGTGCCCGGCGTGGGTACAGTGACTGCGTCGCGACGCGAAGGAGGATGCACGATGGGCATGCTGGTCAATGGCGTATGGCAGGACGAGCCACCCGACGCCGACACACCCGGCGGACGCTTCGAGCGGCCGCCATCGCAGTTTCGTCACTGGATCACCGCCGACGGCGCCAGCGGCTTCAAGGCCGAGCCCGGCCGCTATCACCTGTGCGTCGCCTACGTGTGCCCGTGGGCACATCGCACGCTCATCTGGCGCTCGCTCAAGGGGCTTGAAGGGCTGATCGGCGTATCGATCACGGCGCGGGCGATGGGCCCGCAGGGCTGGCACTTCGACACCGCCGAGGGGGCCAGCGGCGAACCCATCCTGGGCGCGCAGTACCTGCACCAGGTCTACACCGCGGCCGACCCGCACTTCACCGGCCGCGTGACCGTGCCGGTGCTGTGGGACAAACAGCGGCGCACCGTGGTCAGCAACGAGTCGTCCGAGATCATCCGCATGTTCAATACGGCCTTCGACGGCTGCGGCGCCAACGATCTGGACCTCTACCCGGAACCGCTGCGGGCGGAAATCGACGCGCTGAACGAACGCATCTACCGGTGCGTGAACAACGGCGTGTACCGCTGCGGCTTTGCCACCTCGCAGCACGCCTACGAGGACGCCTTCGACGCGCTGTTCGAGACGCTGGACTTCCTGGAGGCGCGTCTGGCCCGCCAGCGCTACCTGGTCGGCGACCGCCTGACCGAGGCCGACTGGCGGCTGTTCCCCACCCTGCTGCGCTTCGACCTGGCCTACCACGGCAACTTCAAGTGCAACGCCCGCATGCTGCACGAATACCCGAACCTGTGGGCCTACACGCGCGAGCTGTACCAGCATCCGGGCATCGCCGGCACGCTGGACATCGACCACATCAAGCGCGGTTATTACGGCATCGCGCGGGTGAACCCGACCGGCATCGTGCCCAAGGGGCCGGACATCGATTTCGAGGCGCCACACGACCGGGCGCGCCTGGGCGGCGCCTGAAGCCGCTCAGCGGGCCACTGCCGCACCGGCTACGCCACGCGCCGTGCGCCCGGCGCGCCTACCGCTGCGGCGCCGGCTCCCCCTCGGGCAGGGGCTTGCCGCTGAACGGCACGTGGTCGGGCGCCATGGTGCCGCCGGAAATGATGAAGGCCATGGCTTCGTCCATGGTCCAGTTGGTGCTGATCAGGCGCTCCAGCGGCACGATCTCCAGGTAGCCGGAAGTCGGGTTGGGGGTGGTCGGCACGTACACCGCCGCCAGCTCCTGCCCGGTGGCGCGGTCGCGCAGGGTACGCGTGACCAGCCCGACCGTGCGCATGTGCGCGGCCGGGAAGTCGATCAGCACCACCCGCCGCACGCCGGTCGGCGGCTCGCTCAGGGCGGACAGCATTTTCTTGGTACCGCCGTAGACGGTCTGCACCAGCGGCAGGCGTTCGATCAGCCGTTCGCCCAGGTTCATCAGGCGCTGTCCGATCACCCGCGTGGC
>NZ_JBFJTF010000031.1:0-21135 GCF_041625615.1 Immundisolibacter sp.
CGCCGCGTTCGTAGCGGTAGACATGGGTACGCGGGTCGGTGGGTTCGCGTCGCACGCTGTCGGCGCCATCCAGCAGGCGAATGAGCGTGGCGTAGGCGGCATAGGCCGGTGTCGGAGCAAGCGGGCCCAGCGGATCGCGATCACCGCGCAGCAGACCCATGCCGTTGAAGTTGTGGTAGTCCCGCAGCAGGTACCAGTACAGGCGCTCCACCCCGGCCGCCTCAAGCGTCACCGCCATCCGCGCCAGATAGGCCGCCGTGTCGCGGCGCGCGGCAGCATCGGTGCGACCGGCCCCGGTGCCGAACTCGGTGGCCCAGATGGGCGCCGCGCTGCCGGCGGCGCGCAGCCGCTGTTGCAGCGCCTCGATGTCCCGCGCGGCGCCTTCCGGATCGTCCCCGTAGGGGTGCACGGCCACGGCGTCCCAGTGCGCGGCGGCGCCGCGCGCGATGAGGGCATCGAACCAAGGCAGCGGCACCTTCACGGCGGCGCCGCCCACCACCGTCAGGCCGGGGTGGGCGGCCTTCAGCGCGGCGTAGCTGTCCGCCAGCAAGGCCGCGTAGGTGCCGGCGCGGTCCTGCCGGCACGGCCCGCTGCAGAAGGTGCCGTTGATCTCGTTCCACACCTCCACCGCCGCCAGCCGGTCGCCGTGGCGGCGCGCCAGTTCGGCGCCGTAGGCAGCAAACGCCGCCCGGCCGGCCGGCGAGTGCGGCGTCTGCCCGCCGTCGTAGTGCGGGTTGGCGAAGCTGAGCACCAGCAGCGGCGCGATATCGGCCCGGCGCAGCGCGCGCATGTAGCGGGCGTAGCGCGCCGGCTCGGCGTACTTGCCCGGCTCGGGCTCGACCTGCTTCCAGTACTGCTCGTCGCGCACGGTGCCGATGCCGGCGCGCGCGATCCACGGCACCAGATCGGGATCCCAGCCCTGGGCGAAGTGCGTCATGACGCCAAACGTGCGGCTCATCCGGGTTGGCGGCTCCAGCACGGCGAAGGCGCGCCGCTCGGCACCGGCGACCACCTCGTAGTAACCGGCCGGCAGTGCGGGCAGGACCAGTTCCGACCGGCCGGAAGCCGCGCCCAGGCGCCGCGCCTCGCGCCCGCGCCAGTCGTGCACCCACACGTGAGCCGTGTCGCCCGGCACCTGGCGCAGGATGGGCCGCTCCGCGGGTCGATACACCGGCGGACTGCGATCGAAGATCAACGCGGCCGCGACGGCGGGACACCCGGCGCCCGCCAGTGCCAGCACGACGGCCGCGCCACACCAGGCGTGGCGGCAGCCGCCGCGCGCCGTCACCGGCGGCCGCCCCCGCCCCCCGGCGAGGGCAAAAGACTGCGCCAGCCCGCCAGCCGGGCACGGCGCGGCACGGTATCGGGATAGTAGGCCCCCAGTCCGTGCCCGTAGTCGGGCACCTCCTCGCGCTGCCGGGAGGCGTTAAGGACCACCCGGGGCGCCTCGTCGCAGGCGCGCGCCAGCAGGGCGTGTGCCTCGGCGGCGCTGGCGCGCGTGGTGCGCCCGGCGCGCACCAGCAGCACGGTGACGTCGGCCAGACAGGCCAGCACCTGGGCATCGACCACCGCCAGCAGGGGTGACGAGTCCAGCAACACCACGTCGAAGTCGCGGCGCAGCGTATCCAGCAGGCCTTCGAAACGCGCGGAGGCCATCAGCACGCCCGGATCGACCGACAACCGCCCCAGCGGCAGCACCTGAAGGCCGGACGCCGGATCCTGCCGAAGCGGCAGCGGCTGCTCCGGCGGCGCCTCGAACCACTCGCCCAGTCCGCCGTCGACCGACAGGCCGGCCGCCTGGTGCAGCGTGGGCTTGCGCAGGTTCAGGTCCACCGCCACCACCTTGCGACCGGTGCCGGCCAGCAGGCGACCGAGCGCCAGCAGGGTGCTGGTCTTGCCCTCGCCGGGCAGCGGCGACGTGAACAGCACCACGCGCGGCGGCGCGTCGAGGTCTGCCAGGACCAGTTGCGTGTGCATCCGGCGAAGCGCCTCGCTGTATTCGGAATAGGGCGCGCGCAGCACCCAGCGGGCCGGCGACTGCACGCCGAACCAGCGCCCGCGCAGCAACGGCAACGACCCCAGCACCGCGCTGCCCAGCAGCCGTTGCAGGCCGGCGCGGGTACGCACGGTGTGGTCCATGCCCTCGCGCAGCAGCGCCAGCGTCACGCCAACCAGCAGCGCCGCCGCGGCGGCGATGATCTGCAACAGGCGGGCATTGGGAAACGACGGCCCGAACGGCGGCGTGGCGCGCGAGATCATGCGCGCGTCGGCCACCACGTGCGTGCTCTGGGCGGCCGTTTCCTTGGTACGCGCCAGGAAGGTTTCCAGCAGCGCGCGGCTGGTCTCGGCGTCGCGCTCGAGCGCCCGCAGGCGCACCTCGCTGTCGCTCTTGCGCCCGGCGCTGGCGCGCAGCGCGTCGAGGCTGGCGGCAATGGCGCGCTCGCGGGCCTGTGCCACGGCCGCGTCGTTGCGCAGGGTGCGGACCACCTTAGCCACCTCGGTGCTGATTGCCTTCTCGGTGTCCTGCAGCTGGGCCTTGGCGTTCACCATGCGCGGATGCAGCGGCCCGTACTGCTCGCCCAGTTCGGCGATCTCGCGATGCAGGCTGGCCTGCTGCTCGCGCAGGTTGCGCACCAGCGGCGAGTCGAGCACATCGCCGGCCGCGCCCGGGTTGGCACCGGCGAGCAGCTTTTCGATCTCGCTCAGGCGGGCATCGGCCGCCGCCCGCTCGGCCCGTGCCAGGACCAGCTGGCTGGACAGCGCGGACGCCTCCTCGTCGCTCAGGCGCGTGGCGCCGGCACCACGCAGCAGCCCGGCGCTGGCCCGAAACGCCTCGACCGCCGCTTCCCGGGCCCGCACTTCTTCTTCCAGCGCGCGGGTGCGGGTGGCCAGCCATTCCTGGGCGGTGCTGGTGGTCTCGCGCTTGTTGTCGATCTGCAGCGCCAGGTACTGCTCGACCACGGTGTTGGCCAGCAGGGCGGCTTTTTGCGGCGTGCTGGCGTGCGCGGTCAGCGAAATGACGCGTGACTTGCCCAGCGGCACGGCCTGCAGGTGACCGAGCAGCACGCTGGCAACCAGGTTGCGCTCCTGCCTGGGTGTCAGCGCCGGCGCGACGGCGGGTTCCGGTTGGCCGCCGAACGGACGTGTCCACCAGGCGGGCTCGGGCGGCACCAGCAAGGGGTTGAACTCGGGGTCTTCCACCAGCGACAGCACGTCGACCACGCGCAAGGCCAGGTCGCGCGATCGCAGCACATACACCTCGCTGGCCGTGCTCTCGGCATCGCCGCGCACCGCCGCGGCCACCGCCTGCACGTCGAGCACCGGCGGCTCGGGCGCAATCATGACCTGCGCGCCGGCGGTGTACACCGGCGTCAGGCGCTCGATGAACGCCCGCGCCGCCAGCAGCCCGACCACCACGGTGACGACGATGATCCACTTGCGCCGCCACAGCACACCCGGCAACTGGCCGAGGTCGAGGTCACGGTTGCCGCCCGCCGGCGGCTGCATGGTCTGCTGCTGCATGACGCCTCGCGAATTCAGAAAAACCGCTCCGGCACTTCCACGATGTCGCCCGGCAATACCCGCGCGTCCGGCGCGACCTTCCGCCGCGATGGCTGACCGTCCACGGTGCGGGTGATGTAGGCGTGGCCTTCCTTGGCCCGGTAGGTATAGCCGCCGGCCAGGGCCGCCGCGCTGCGGACGTTGATGCCGGCCGCGTAGGGGTAGCTGCCGGGCGCCTTGACCTCGCCGAGGATGAAGAACGGCCGGTACTGCAGCACCTCCACGCTGACGCGCGGATCGCGCAGGTAGTCCGGCGACAGGGCCTGGGCGATGACGCCCGCCAGTTCGCCCGGTGTCTTGCCGGCGGCCTGCACCGGGCCCACCAGGGGCAACGCCACGGTGCCGTTGGTGCTGATGTTGAAGTCGCCGGACAGGTCGCTCTCGCCGAACACCAGCACGCGTATGCCATCCCCTGGCCCGAGGGCGTAGCGGCTGAGCGGGTCGCCTTCCGGCGCGGCCGGCACCGCCGAAACCGCGCTAACAGCCAGCGCCAGCAGGCCGCACAGGGCCCGCGACAGATGGACCGGGCGGCGCCTCAGGCGCACCGGATCAGTGCTGCAGGACAATGCTCTGCTCCACGAAGGTCTGCGAGAAGGCGCGACCGCCGCCGGTGCCGTCCTGCCGGCGGTGCACCACCTGCAGGCGCAGCTGCAGGTGCCGGTTGGCCAGGTAATTGGCGCCGAAGCTGTGTTGCCACAGGGTCTCCTGTCGATCGATACCGTCATACCGGCGACGGGTGTAGCGAGTGCTGGCGACCAGCAACAGATTGCGCAGCAATTCGTGTTCCAGTTCCAGGCCGGTATCGGTCGACAGGTAGCCGGACGCACCCGGCTGGATGCTCTCCTGAACCGACCGCCGCACCTCGAAGTGCAGCGTGCTCAGCGGCGTCAGGTTCCAGTACAGGTCGGCACCGAAGCCCAGCCCGCCGTTGTCGTCGAACTCCGGCGCGTCGTAGCGCTGGCGGTAGTAACCGACGAAGGCGCTGCCGAAGATCAGATCCGTCAGTTCCAGATCCAGCCCCAGGCCGGCCTCGTAGCCGTCCGAGTCGCGGGTGATGCCACTGGGCGCCGGCTCGTCGTAGTCGAGCGTGCTGTAGGCGCCGCGCAGGAACACGCCATAGCCCGGCCACATGGCGTAACGCAGGCGCGCCTCGCCGCGCAGCGACCGGCGATTGCGGTCCTCGCCCAGCAGCGTGCCGGCCGGCAGCCCGGCAGCGTCTGTCTCGTCGAAGCGGTAATCGCGCACGGTGCCGTCGAGCCGCGCCTCGAACCGTCCGAACGGATGACTCCAGCCGGCGCCGATTTCCGTCACGCGGTACCGGGTCGGCTCGATACCGAGCGTGCTGTCGGGCGCGGCCCGGTCTTCCTGCTGGCGCGCGATGGAAGCGTTTCCGAACACCGTCGAGGCACGCCCCAGATCCACGCGCCCCTCGGCGAAGGCGCGCCAGTTGTCGTAGTCCTCGCGCGGGAAATCCCGGTAGCGCGCACTGGCCAGGTTGGCGCCGACCTTGAGCGCGTGTCGCGACCAGTCCGAGCGCAGCTCCAGCCGCGGCGTCAGCACGCGGTAGAGGTCCGACAGGGGGCGCTCGTCGGCGCGCAGGTTGTCGTTGTAACCGAGCTTCAGGTCCACCCGGGTGAACAGCAGAAAGGCCCGCACGCGCGCGCCCAGTGGCGCCAGCTCCGGTCGCGCACGGGTACGCGGGGTGACGTTGCGTGCCGGTTCCGGCCGGCGCCGAATGTCCGGCTGCACCTGATCGAGCCCCGGCAGACGCAGTTCCGGCGCCAGCTCGACGGCGTTTGCCGGCACCAGGCCGAAAACCATCACGAGGCCACCGGCCACGGCAGCGCGTCGCGGACCCTGAATCGGTGAACGGAGCATCACCCAGCCATCGCCAGTTTCCAATGCAGGTACCCGAGCAAGCCCTGTGCCATTGCGAGCCGAAACAGCTCCTGCCGGGTGGCGGCATGTCACCGAACCGTCGCACCAGGATGGTGAACTGCGGCCCCGATTTGTTGCATGCATGGACACCCTGGCGGCCGTGGCCCGCGCCGCCGACCGCGAAACCATCTGACTGCGGTATCCGGCCTCGTGGCCGGCCGCGCGCCCAACCGGAACGGACATTGCTACAGACCATTCATCCACACGCCACATCGAGAGTCTGAACATGCCCCGTAAAGCTTTGATTACAGGCGTCACCGGCCAGGACGGCGCCTACCTGGCCGAACTGCTTCTGGAAAAGGGCTACGAGGTACACGGCATCAAGCGTCGCGCGTCGCTGTTCAACACCGACCGCATCGATCACCTCTACCAGGACCCGCACGACCCGAACCGCCGGTTCGTGCTGCACTACGGCGACATGACCGACTCCAGCAGCCTGATTCGCGTGCTGCAGGACGTGCAGCCGGACGAGGTTTACAACCTGGCCGCCCAGAGCCACGTGGCGGTGTCGTTCGAGGAGCCGGAATACACCGCCGATTCGGACGGCCTGGGCACGCTGCGCCTGCTGGAGGCCATCCGCATCCTGGGCCTCAGGGACCAGACCCGCTTCTACCAGGCGTCAACGTCCGAGCTGTACGGCCAGGTGCAGGAAATCCCGCAACGCGAGACCACGCCGTTCTATCCACGCTCGCCGTACGCCGCCGCCAAGCTGTACGCCTACTGGATCACCGTCAACTACCGCGAGGCCTACGGCCTGTACGCCTGCAACGGCATCCTGTTCAACCACGAATCCCCCCTGCGCGGCGAGACCTTCGTCACCCGCAAGATCACCCGCGGCCTCGCACGCGCCGCGGCGGGACTCCAGGACTGCGTCTACCTGGGCAACATGAACGCCCTGCGCGACTGGGGCCACGCGCGTGACTACGTCGAGGCGCAGTGGCGGATCCTGCAGCAGGATTCGGCCGAGGATTTCGTGATTGCCACCGGCGAGCAGCACAGCGTGCGCGAGTTCGCGACACGCGCGGCCGAGGCCATCGGCATCACGCTGAGCTGGCACGGCGAGGGCGTGAGCGAGGAAGGCCGGGTCGAGGCAATCACCGACGCGGCGGCCGAGCTGGGCTGCATCCGGCCCGGCCACACGCTGGTGCGGGTCGACCCGCGCTACTTCCGACCCACTGAAGTGGAAACCCTGCTCGGCGACCCGACCAAGGCCAAGACCCGCCTCGGCTGGACGCCCAGGGTGGGCTTCGCGGAGCTGGTCACCGAAATGGCCGTGGCCGACCTCGAACTGGCCCGCCGCGACGCGCTGCTGCGCGGCGCCGGCTTCCGGTCCTTTGATCACCACGAGTAAGCAAGCATGGACCTGCACGCCCCCATCTTCGTGGCCGGCCACCGCGGCCTGGTCGGCGCCGCCCTGGTGCGCCGGCTGGAAGCGCTCGGCTGCACCGACCTGCGCCTGGCCACGCGCGGCGAACTGGACCTGACCGACCAGACCGCCGTGCGTGACTGGTTCGCGGCGCAGCGCCCGGCGTACGTCTTTCTGGCGGCGGCCCGGGTCGGCGGCATCCACGCCAACGACACCTACCCGGCGGAGTTCATCTACCAGAACCTGGCCATCGAGCTGAACGTGATCGACGCCGCCCACCGAAACCGCGTGCGCAAGCTGCAGTTCCTGGGCTCCTCGTGCATCTACCCGCGCCTGGCGCCCCAGCCGATGACCGAGGACGCGCTGCTCGGTGGCCCGCTCGAACCCACCAACGAGTGGTACGCGATCGCCAAGATCGCCGGCATCAAGCTGTGCCAGGCCTACCGGCGCCAGTACGGGTTCGATGCCATCAGTCTCATGCCGACCAACCTGTACGGGCCCGGCGACAACTTCGACCTGAACACCTCGCACGTGCTGCCGGCCCTGCTTCGCCGCTTCGACGAGGCGGTCGCCAGCGGCGCGCCGGACATCACGCTGTGGGGCAGCGGCACGCCACGGCGCGAGTTCCTGCACGTGGACGACCTGGCCGACGCGGCGGTTTTCCTGATGCAGCACTACTCGGCGCCGGACATCATCAACGTCGGTGTCGGCACCGATGTATCGATTGCCGAACTCGCCGACCTGGTGGCGCGGGCGACCGGCTACCGCGGCACCATCCGGTGGGACACCGCACGGCCCGATGGCCCGCCGCGCAAGTTGCTGGACACCCGTCGCCTCACCGACCTGGGCTGGCGCCCACGCATGGCGCTGGCCGACGGTATCGCCGACACGCTCGCCTGGTACCGTGCCCAGGGTGGCGCGCTTCGCGGCGGGGCCGGCGAAACGGCCTGACGCCCGCGCGCGTCGCGCCACCGCGACACGCGCCGCCGATAACCTCAGCGCCCGCCCGCAGCGCCACGCCCCGGGCGCCCTTGCCTTACGCCAAAACTTCGGCAAACAATGCACGCTCTGAACGAGCGTTCACACCACGTGCCGTTGCGGTTGTTTTCAAGCACAGGCCAGCCGCCGGCCCTCCCGAAACGGATTTATCGGAGGAGGCGCGACATGCGCATTGAACACGGATGGCAGCCGTCCGAAATCGAACGGCTGGTGGACATCGACAAGGCCACGGCCAGTCGCCTGATCTTCACCGACGAGAACCTGTTCCGCCTGGAACTGCAGCGCATCTTCATGCGCACGTGGCTGTACATCGGACACGAGTCGGAAATCCCCAACAAGGGCGATTACGTCACCCGCAAGATGGGCAACGACCCGGTCATCCTGGTCCGTGACCAGGCCGGCCGCGTGCGGGTGCTGCTGAACACCTGCACGCACCGCGCCACGCTGGTGTGCCGGGCCGATGCCGGCAACGCCCGCGGCTTCACCTGTCCGTACCACGGCTGGGTGTTCGGCAGCGACGGCGCGCTGGTGGCGACCGCCGAGGACGAGACCTACGGCGGCAAGGTGAACTTCCGCAACCTGGACCTGCGTCAGGCGCGTGTCGGCAGCTATGCCGGCCTGGTGTTCGCCACCTGGAACCACGACGCCCCGCCGCTGGATGAACACCTGGGCGATGCGCGCTGGTACCTGGACATCATGTTCGGCCACACACCCCGGGGCATGACCGTGCTCGGGCTGCCGCACCGCTGGACGCCCACCAACAACTGGAAACTCGGACCGCTGAACTTCGCCGCCGACGGCCCGCACGCGGTCAAGGTGCACGGCCCCATCGTCGACGCGACGCTGGCCGGTGGCAACGGCGCGCGCGCCATGATCCACCAGGCACTGCTGCAAAGCCCGTCCGTCTCCGCCGGCCCCTACAACGGCATCTGGACCCAGGGGCCGCAGGAAATGCCCGAGTGGATGGGCCACCCACCGGAAATGGTGGCGCTGTACGAGAAAACGCTGAACCCGGCGCAGGTGGCACTTTTCAGGCGCTGCATCGCCTCGGTCGGCACCGTGTTCCCGAACTTCTCCTGGGTTTACGGGCCGGTCAGCTTCGACATGCAGGCCGACCCCATCACCAACTTCTTCGCCATCCGTGTCTGGCAGCCGGTGGCGGTCAACCGCACCGAAATCTGGAACTGGTTCCTGGTGGAAGAGGAAGCCGGCGAGGAACTGAAGACCCGCGCCATGCGCGCCGGCGTGCGCACCTTCACCGCCGGCGGCACCTTCGACCAGGATGACTCGGAGGCCTGGCACAGCATCCAGCGTGGCAGCGAGGGCGAGATGTCGAGCACCGTCGACGTCAGCTTCCAGGTGGCGCTGAACTACCGTGACCGGCCCATCGCCGACTGGGAAGGCCCGGGCGTGGCCTACCCGTCCAATTACTGCGAGGTCACCGAGTTCAACAACCTGGTGCAGTGGCGCGCCTTCATGACCGGCGCCCGCTGACCTTTCCGCCCCCGGCCGAGCGGCCGCCCGGAGCGGGCGGCCCGGCACGACGTTTTCCGGAGACTGCCCGTGACCACCGAAGCCGCCCGTCGCGTCATTGACGACGCGCTCTACCGCCGTGTGTGCGAGTTCTACTACGACGAAGCCGACCTGCTGTCACAGCGCCAGATGGGCCAGTGGTTCGCGCTGCTCGCCGAAGACATTCACTACCGCGTGGGCTTTCCCGAGTTCTACGAGCACGGTACCCAACGCAAGGTCGGCATCGGCAACCCGTACTTCGATGACGACCACACCAGCCTGAAGGTGCGCGTGCACCTGCTGGGCAATCCGACCACCACTACGGCCGAGAGCCCGCCGAGCATCTATAACTACTTCGTCACCAACATCCGCGCCCGCTGGGCAGAGCAGCCGGGCGGCGAAATCGAGGTCGACAGCCGGCTCCTGGTCTACCGCGTTCGCGCCAGCGAGCCGGTGCCGTACATCCTTGGCGCGCGGCGCAAGGACCGGCTGCGCGCGGTCGACGACGGGTTTCGCATCGCCCGCCGCGACGCGGCCATCGACCAGGCCATCATCCAGGCGCCGAACCTGAGCTTCCTGCTCTGAACGACTGACGCCGGCACCGACCTGAACGCGGTGCCGGCGTTTTTTTGATCCGAATTACCTAACGGACGATCGGTTTATTAGACTGCGGACAAGCACGACGAAACAGCGCAAGGAGGCGCGCGCCATGACCACTGTGATCTTTGTCGAAGCCGACGGTACCCGGCATGAGGTACCTGCCCGCAATGGCCGCTCGCTGATGCAGGCCGCCGTACAGAACGCCGTGCCCGGCATCGACGCCGACTGCGGCGGCCAGTGCCTGTGCGCCACCTGCCACGTCATCCTGGACGAGGCCTGGTACGCCCGGCTCGGCGACCCCAACCCGGACGAGCAGGAAATGCTGGCCCCGACGCCCGAGCGGACGCCCACGTCGCGCCTGTCGTGTCAGATCCAGGTCACCGACGCCCTCGACGGGCTGGTGGTGCAACTGCCGGCATTCCAGATGTAACCGGGCAGATCACGCCCACTCACGGAGGAGAGACCCATGTTGGATACCGCCGCGCGCCCGCGCATGATCGACCACGATCCGTTCGCCATCGCGCTCGACCAGATCGACGTCAGCCAGGCCGACCTCTACGAACACGACGCCCAGTGGGGTTTCTTCGAACGCCTGCGACGCGACGACCCGGTTCATTACTGCGCCGACAGCGAGTTCGGCCCGTTCTGGTCGGTCACCAAGTTCAACCACATCGCCCACGTCGAGAAGAATCACCAGATCTTCTCGTCGGAACCGACCATCACGCTGGCCGACCTGCCTGACGAAATTCCGTTCCAGAGCTTCATCCAGATGGACCCGCCCAAGCACGACGTGCACCGGGCGGCGGTACAACCGGTGGTGGCGCCGGCCAACCTGGCCAAACTCGAACCGGTCATCCGCGAACGCGCCGGACGCATCCTGGACCAGTTACCGGTGGGCGAGACCTTCAACTGGGTCGATCGGGTGTCGATCGAACTGACCACCCAGATGCTGGCCACGCTGTTCGATTTCCCGTTCGAGGAACGCAGCAAGCTCACCTTCTGGTCGGATGCCACCACCGGCGCGCCGGACCTGACCGGCGGCGACTTCATCACGCCGGAAGAACGCAACGCCGCCCTGGCCGAGTGCGGCGAGACCTTTACCCGCATGTGGTACGAACGCGTCAACGGCAAGCCAGGCAACGACCTCATCTCCATGCTGGCGCACTCCGAACGCACCCGGAACATCATCGACTCGCCGATGGAGTACCTGGGCAACATCCTGCTGCTGATCGTCGGCGGCAACGACACCACGCGCAATTCCATCACCGGCGGCGTGCTGGCGCTGAACCAGAACCCCGGCGAGTACGACAAGCTGCGCAGCGACCCGGGCCTGATCCCGAACATGGTGTCCGAAATCATCCGCTGGCAAACGCCGATCCTGAGCATGCGCCGGCGCGCCAAGGAGGACACCGAGCTGTTCGGCAAGCACATCCGCAAGAACGACAAGGTGATGATGTGGTACGTGTCGGGCAACCGTGACGACGAGGTCATCGACGACCCGATGAGTTTCCGCGTCGATCGGGCACACGCCCGCCATCATCTGTCGTTCGGCTTCGGCATCCACCGCTGCATGGGCAACCGCCTGGCGGAAATGCAGCTGCGCGTGGCCTGGGAGGAGATCATGAAGCGTTTTCGCACCGTCGAAGTGGTCGGCGAACCGGTGCGGGTGAAGTCCAACATCATCCGCGGCTACCGTGAGCTGCCGGTCCGGGTGCATCCGTTGTGAACACCCTCCCGAACAACATTCGGCACGGATCTGACGCAATGGGCATTGACGAACCCGAAAACAGGGTATGCTTGGCGCGTCCGGGCACAGTCCCGGTGATTTGGTAGAGCCGCACGTTGTTCCTCGTTGCCTTTCGGCGCCCGCGCGCCGCACTCGCAGCCCCGCCCCTCGCTCCCGCACAGCGCGTGACCCGCGCCGTCATGGGTGGCGTGGGGTGCGATCCCGCAAGTTTCCTTTGCCGCATCTCGACATCCGTCGTGTGGCGGGTGTCGCCCCACAAGGACGCCGCCCCGTCTTCGGGTGCGTGATCGTCACGTCCAACTGCCGAGTCCGACTGTGAATCCCCTCCGTCGAAAGACAAACAGGGCCCGGCCAAGAGTCTTAACAAGAACTACATGGCTACTGGCACCGCGCCGCATTGCGGCACGGTGCCCGCAATTTCTGTGACATTTCTGGAGTTTTTATGCAAAACAAACTGTACGTGGGCAACTTTCCATATTCGGCCACCGAAGATGATCTGCGCGCCCTGTTCGAGCAATACGGGCAGATCACCGATCTGGCCATGATCATGGATCGTGACACCGGCCGCCCGAAGGGCTTCGCCTTCATCACGTTCGCCACCGCCCAGGCCGCCGAGAGCGCGCTTGAGCAAAACGGCCGCGACCTGAACGGTCGCCCGCTGCGCGTGAACGTGGCCATGGAACGCGCCCGTCGACCGGCCGGTGGCGGCTTTGGTGGTGATCGCGGCCCGCGTTACTGAGCGAACGCTCACCCCTTAAACCTCACAAAGCCCGGACTACCCGGGCTTTTTTATTGGCGCCGGCACACCGCGGCCGGCGACGGGCGGTGTCGTGCCGCTCCCATCGGTACCATTCCGGTCAAACAACGACACTCGGAGGAGCATGATGGGCGCGATGAGCGACAAGGTCTGCATCGTCACCGGCGCCAATTCCGGCATCGGCAAAGCCACCGCGCGTGGCCTGGCGCAAGCCGGCGCCACGGTGCTGCTGGTGTGCCGCGACCACGCGCGCGGCACCGACGCCCTGGACGAATTGAAGGCGGCCACCGGCAACCCGCACCTTGAACTGTGGCTGGCCGACCTGGCATCGCTTGCCGACGTGCGCCGCCTGGCCAGCGAACTGCAGGCCGCCCATCCGGCGATCCACGTACTGATCAACAACGCCGGCGTGATGCTGGAAAAACACCAGTTCTCGACCGACGGCTTCGAGCTGCAGTGGGCGGTCAATCACCTGGCGCCTTTTCTGCTCACCCGCCTGCTCGAACCGGCCCTGGCGGCCGGTGCGCCGGCGCGCGTCATCAATGTCGCCTCGCGCATGCACACCTTCGGCCGCCTGCGCTTCGACGCCGCGCCGGGCGAGCGCCGCTACAGCATGTACGAGACGTACGGCCGCTCGAAGCTGGCCTGCATCATGACCAGCTACGAACTGGCCGAGCGCTGGCGAGAGCGCGGCATCAGCGTGAACTGCCTGCATCCGGGCGTGATCGACACCAACCTCGGCGGCATGCCCGGCTGGATGAAGAAACTGCTGCCCAAGGCCGACGCCGGAGCGCGCACGTCGCTGCACCTGGCCACCTCGCCGGACGTGGCCGACGTCAGCGGCCGCTACTTCAGCCGCTGCAGGCCGGCGAAATCATCCGCCGCCACGCACGACCGCGCCCTGCGCGCCCGCCTGTGGCAGGAAACCGAGCGCCAGGTCGGCCTGGCCTGAGCCGACGGCCGGCTCAGCTGGCCGGCCACACCCCGTCCAGCGCGCCGGCGATCAACGAACCGACGCCGCTGTCGGTGAACACCTCCAGCAGCACCGCGTGCTCGACCCGGCCGTCGACGATGTGCGCGGCACCGACGCCGCCGTCCACTGCATCCAGGGCACAGCGCACCTTCGGCAGCATGCCGCCGTGGATGGTGCCGTCGGCAATCAACTCGTGCACGGTGGCGGCATCCATGCGCGGAATCAGCTTGCCGCTGCCGTCGAGCACGCCCGGGGTGTTGGTCAGCAGCATCAGCTTCTCGGCCCGCAGCGCCACCGCCAGCTTGCCTGCCACCGTGTCGGCATTGATGTTGTACGTGGCGCCGTCGGCGCCGACACCGATCGGTGCCACCACCGGGATGAAGTCGCGCCCGCTGAGCAGGTCGACCAGCGCGGTGTCGATCGCCTCCACCTCGCCGACGTGGCCGAGGTCGATGATCTCGTCCGGCAGGGCCTGGTCATCGCCGGTGCGGCGCATGGTCAGCTTGCGGGCACGCACGGCCGCCGCGTCCTTGCCGGTGATGCCGACCGCCTGGCCGCCGTGGCTGTTGATGAGGTTGACGATTTCCTTGTTGACCAGCCCGCCCAGCACCATCTCCACCACGTCCATGGTGGCGGCATCGGTCACGCGCTGCCCGTCGATGAAGCGGCTTTCGATCCCCAGTCGGCCCAGCAGCTCGCCGATCTGCGGCCCGCCGCCATGCACCACCACCGGATTCATGCCAACCAGCTTCATGAGCACGATGTCACGGGCGAAGCTGTGTTTGAGGGCGGCATCGACCATGGCGTTGCCACCGTATTTGACGACGATGGTCTTGCCGCGGAAGCGGCGGATGTAGGGCAGTGCCTCGACCAGCACCACGGCGATGCGGTGAGCGGCATCGATCGACAACGGCATGAGCACTCTCCGGCGGAAACTGGGGTGAATTCTAGGCCGGGCGGCTTCGCTTATCATTTCCCGGCCGTTTTCCCCCGGATCCCGCCATGCCTGCCGACGCCCTGCGCCACACCCCCCTGCACGCCCAGCACCTGGCCGCCGGCGCCCGCATGGCGCCGTTCGCCGGCTGGGACATGCCGCTGCATTACGGCTCGCAGCTGGACGAACACCATGCCGTGCGAACGGCAGCCGGCGTGTTCGATGTCTCGCACATGGCGCAGGTCGACGTCGACGGGCCGCAGGCCGAGGCCTGCCTGCGGCACCTGCTCGGCGGCGACGTGGCACGCCTGCGCGCCGGTCAGGCGCTGTACACCTGCCTGCTGAACGCAACCGGCGGCATCATCGACGACCTGCTGGTCTACCGCCTGGCCGACCGACGCTTCCGGCTGGTGCTCAACGCCGCCCGGCGCGAGGCCGATCTCGACTGGCTGCGCGAGCACGCAACGGGTTTCGACACGGCCCTGACACCGCGCGAGGACCTGGCCATGCTGGCGGTCCAGGGACCACGCGCCCGCGCGCTGGCCGACCCACTGCTGCCGCCGGCGCTTCGTTCCGCCGCCGCGGCGCTCGAACGCTTCACCGCCGCCGCACACGAGCAGTGGCTGATCGGACGCACCGGCTACACCGGCGAGGACGGCTACGAAATCATGCTGCCGGCCGACGCCGCGCCAGCGCTGTGGCAGGGCCTGCTGGCGGCCGGTGTGCCGCCGGCCGGGCTCGGTGCCCGCGACACGCTGCGCCTGGAAGCCGGCCTGCCGCTGTACGGCCATGACATGGACGACACGGTCACGCCGCTCGAATGCGGCCTCGCCTGGACCGTGCACTGGGAGCCGGCAACGCGCGACTTCATCGGCCGCGCCCCGCTGGAGGCCCAGCGCGCGGCCGGCGCGCCGCATCAGCGCGCCGGTGTGGTGCTGGCCTGTCGTGGCGTATTGCGTGACCAGGCGCCGGTGCTGCAGGACGGCCAGCAGATCGGCGTGCTGACCTCCGGCGGTTTCGGTCCGACGGTCGGCCGCGGCATCGGCATTGCCCGCGTGGCGGCCGGCACGCCCGCCGGCGCCTGTACCATACGCATTCGCGGGCGCGAGCTGCCGGCGCGACTGCTCAGTCCGCCGTTCGTGCGCGCCGGCGCGCTGCGCGTCGACCTGCCGCCGCTGGTCGACGGTTGATCGCATTCGCCACCCCGGCGGCCCGCGCCGCCGCTGTCATCCAGCAGGGAGAGCCGCCTTGAGCCAGGTGCCGGACACACTTCGTTACACCCGCAGCCACGAATGGCTGCGCCAGGAAGCCGACGGCAGCATCACCGTGGGCATCACCGACCATGCCCAGGCCCAGCTCGGCGACCTGGTGTACGTGGAACTGCCGGCGGTCGGCGACGCACTCGAGGCCGGCGCCGCCTGCGCGGTGGTGGAGTCGGTCAAGGCGGCAGCCGACGTGTACGCCCCCCTCGGTGGCACGGTGGCGGCCGTGAACGCGGCCCTGTCCGACGCACCCGAACAGGTCAATCAGGACCCCTACGGCGACGGCTGGCTGCTGCGCCTGTCGCCCGGTGCGGCGCCTGCCGACACCCTGGATGCCGAAGCCTACCGTGCCCTGACCGAGGCCGGCTGATGCCGTTCATTCCGCACACGCCGGACGAGACGGCCGAGATGCTGCGCGTCATCGGCGCCGCCGATATCGCGCAGCTGTTCGACGAGATTCCGCCGCCGCTGCGCATCGACGGCCTGGCGGGCATCCCCGACGGTCTGCCGGAGTGGGAGGTGTCGGCGCTGCTGGCCGAACGCACCGCCGGCGACCGCAACCCGAGCTGCTTTCTGGGCGCCGGCGCCTACCGCCACCACATTCCGGCGGCCGTCTGGCAGCTGCTGTCGCGCGGCGAGTTCTACTCCGCCTACACCCCCTACCAGGCCGAGGCCAGCCAGGGCACGCTGCAGGTGCTGTACGAGTTCCAGAGCATGATCGCCGGACTCACCGCGCTGGATGTGGCCAACGCCTCCCTGTACGAAGGCGCCTCGGCCCTGGCGGAAGCCGTGCTGATGGCGGTACGCGCCAATGGCAAGGCAGGGCGGCGCATCCTGCTGCCGCGCACGCTGCACCCGGCCTACCGGGCGGCGGTGCGCAGCATCGTCCAGCGTCAGGGCATCGAACTGGTCGAGGTCGCTTACGACCCGGTCACCGGGCGCACCGTGCTGGACGACGTCGACTGGCACGGTGTGGCGGCCCTGGCGGTGCCACAACCGAACTTCTTTGGCGTGCTGGAAGACGTCGACGCCCTGACCGGACAGGCGCATGACGCCGGTGCGCTGGTCATCGGCGTGGTCAATCCGCTGGCCCTGGCCATCCTCAAGCCACCCGGCCAATGGGGCGACACCGGCGCCGACATCGCCTGTGGCGAAGGCCAGCCGCTGGGCATCCCGCTGGCCGGAGGCGGACCCTACCTGGGCTTCATGGCCTGCCGCCAGGCACTGGTGCGCCAGCTGCCGGGCCGCATCGCCGGCCGCACGGTGGATCGCGACGGCAAGGAGGGCTTCACCCTCACGCTGCAGGCACGCGAGCAGCACATCCGCCGCGCCAAGGCCACCTCCAACATCTGCACCAACCAGGGGCTGCTGGCCACCGCCGCCACGCTGTACATGAGCCTCATGGGGCCAGCCGGACTGAGCACGGTGGCGCGGCAAAGCCACGCCCACCTGCGCACCCTGACCGAACAGCTGTGCGCCCTGCCCGGCGTGCGGCCGGCCTTCAGCGGGCCGACCTTCAATGAAGCCGTGCTGCGCCTGCCATGCGACGTGCCCGACGTTCTCGACCGCCTGCTCGCACACGACATCCTGGGCGGCCTGGCACTGGCGGAACACTATCCGGAGCTGGCTGACACGGTGCTGGTCTGCACCACCGAGCTGACCCCGCCCGGCGCCTGCGCGCGCTACGCCACCGCGCTGGCCGAGCTGCTGCCGGCCGCGTGAACGCGCCTGCCTCGCGCACCCACTGGCGCGGCATCGGCATCGCCTTTCTGGCCGGTGTGGCGGCCGCCACCGCCCTGTCCAAGGCCAGCCCGGCGGCACTCGACCTGCGCACTGCGCTGAACCTGTCGCTGACACAGATCGGCTGGGTGATGTCGGCCGGCACGGTCGCCACCTTCCTGCTGGGCGTGGCCTCCGGCCAGCTCAGCCATTGGCGCGGCGCCCGGCGACTTTTGCGCGACGGCCTGCTGGTGCTGCTGGTGGCAGGCTGCCTGAGCGCCCTGGCACCGGCCACCGGCTGGCTGCTGGCCGGACGTGGCCTGGAGGGGCTGGGCGTGGTGCTGATCACGGTGTCGGCGCCGACGCTCATCGCGGGCCTGAGCCGACGGGAGGATATCGGCCTGGCCATGGGGGTGTGGGCACTGTGGCTGCCGGTCGGCAGTGTGCTCATGCTGGCGCTGGCACCGGCGCTGCTGGCGGCGGCTGGCTGGCGCGGCCTGTGGGCGGTCAGCGGCCTGGCCGCGCTGGCGGTACTGGCGCTGCTGCGCGGCGTACCGCCACAGGCCGGCCAGGCATCCGGCGGCCGGCTCGACCTGTCGGTGCTGCGCAGCGCCGGACCGTGGTGGCTGGCGCTGGCATGGTTCTGTTTCAGCAGCCAGTTCTTCAGCATCTACACCTTCCTGCCGGCGCACCTGGCCCATACCCTCGGTCTTGGAACCACCGCCGGCGCCCTGGCCAGCGCCCTGGTGCCGGCCGCCATCATTCCCGGCAACCTCGCCGGCGGGCTGCTGATCCAGCGCGGCTGGTCACCGGCCGGCGTGCTGGCGCTGCCGGCACTGCCCCTGCTGGTGGTAATGCCCTGTCTGCTGCTGGCCCCGCACACGCCACCACTCACGTACCTGCTGCTGGCGGCCTACGGTTTTTTTCTTGGCATCGCACCGACGGGAATCTTCACCCTGGCGCCGCGCCTGGCACCGACGCCACCGGCGACGGGGCCGATCCTGGGCCTGGCGCTGTCCGGCCAGGGGCTGGGAATCCTGGCCGGTCCGCCGCTGGTCGGCACGCTGCTGGAACACACCGGCAGCTGGCTGTGGCCGGTACTGCTGCTGGCCTGCGCCCTGTTGGGGCTGGTGATCTGTGCACGCATGCTGTGGCGGCTGACCGCCTCGGCCCAACGAACAGATTGACCGTCCGCACAAGGGTGCCTAATCTTCCACCGGTCCGCCGACCCACGGCGGACGCCGCCCTGGAGCAGGTATGTCCGCGTTCAAATTTGCCCTTACCGCCGTCCTGGCCGTCGCCCTGGCACACCCGGTCAGTGGATTCGCTCGCACGCTCGACGACGTGCGCAGCCACGGCGTAGACAACGAACCGACCTCCGCGGAAATGGTCGCCGACGCCCTGGTGGCGCGCCCGATCTACGCCGTGGCAACCGTGCTGGGCGGCGCCCTGTTCGTCGCCACCTTGCCGTTCTCGGCACTCGGCGGCAACGTCAAGGAAGCCGCCAACGAGCTGGTCACCGGTCCCGCACAGGGTCTTTTGACCCGCTGTCTGGGCTGTGTGCGCACGGTTCAGGAAACGCAGTTCGAGCGACCGGCGCAGTAGGTCTCGACCGCACCGGATCCCCAGCGCGCGGCCTCCCCCCGCGCTGGCGTATGCAAGGGAGGCGGCTGGTCGTGATGCCCGACGACCCGATCGCATGGCGGACGATCGGTGACCTGATCGCGAATTCCGCGCGCCGCTTCGGCGACGCGCCTGCCGTGTGGGCACATCCATCCCGCGTGCTCAGTCATCGCCAACTGGCCGCCGTACAAACCGCGCAGGTGGCCGCGCTGCGAGCGGCCGGAGTCGCCCCGGGTGAACGGGTTGCCGTGGTTCTCCCGAAGTCCGCCGACACCGCCGCGGTGTCGCTGGTGCTTGCATCCGCCTGCTGCTGCGTACCGCTCAACCCCGACGCGACCGCGCCCGAACTCACGGCCGCCCTGCAACGGACCCACAGCCGCTGGCTGGTGGCGCAGCCGCATTCGCCGGCGTGGCAGTGCGGCCAGGCACTTGGACTGACCTGCATCGGTGTGGCGCCGGAACCGGCCGGCGGCTTTCGTTTCGAGCACCCGCCGCCGGCCGATCGGCCTGTCGCCAACGCCACACCCGCTCCGGGCGACACCGCGCTGCTGCTGCAAACCTCCGGCTCCTCGGCCGAGCCGAAGCTGGTACCGCTCAGCCACCACCAGCTGCTGTGCTCGACCGCCAACCTGGTTCGCTCGCTGGCGCTGGGACCGCAGGACCGCTGCCTGAACATGCTGCCGCTGTTCCACGTCGGCGGCCTGGTGGACCTGCTGCTGGCGCCGCTGGCGGTGGGCGGCTCGGTGCTGGTGACCGAGCGCATCGCGGCACGGGAGTTCTTTGCCGCCTCCGCCGAGTTCCGGCCGACCTGGTACCAGGGTGTGCCGACCATGCTGCGCGAGGTGCTGTCGCTGGCGCAGCTCGAACCCCGGCGCCTCGCCGACCACCGGCTGCGCTTCATCCGCAGCGTGTCATCGGCGCTGTCCGAACGCCTGCAGGCGGAGCTGGAAGCGACCTTCGACTGTCCGGTGATCGCCATCTACGGCATGACGGAAACGGCCGGCGTGATCACCAGCAACCCCCTGCCACCGGGCCGGGCGAAACCCGGTTCCGTAGGGCTGCCGGTCGGTCCGCAACTGCGCATCGCACGGGCGGATGGCTCCTGGGCGGCGGCGGGCGAATCCGGCGAGATCTGCGTCCGCGGCGACACCGTGATCGGCGCCTACGCGCAGACCGACGCACCCGACGAGAAAGCGTTCTTCGGCGACTGGCTGCGTACCGGTGACAGCGGCCACCTGGACGCCGACGGGTATCTGTTCCTGGACGGCCGGCTCAAGGACATCATCAACCGCGGCGGCGAGAAGATCGCCCCGCTGGAAATCGACCGCTGCCTGCTGCAGCACCCACAGGTGGCCGAGGCCGCTGCCTTCGCCGCGCCGCACCCGACACTGGGCGAGGAAGTGGCCCTGGCGGTGGTGCCGGCACCAGGCGCGGCGCTGGACGAGACGGCGCTGCGCGAGTTCCTGGCCCGGCGGCTGGCCGCGCACAAGCTGCCGCGGCACATCCACGTGCTCGATGCCTTGCCGCTCGGGCGCACGGGCAAGGTGCAGCGTCGCCTGCTCACCGAGCGCCTGGCCACCACCGTGGATGAAACATCCTGGCAGGCGCCGCAAACGCCCAGTGCACAGCGCCTGACGGAACTGTGGCAGCGCGTGCTGGGCGTCGAGCGGGTCGGCATGGATGACAACTTCTTCGACCTCGGCGGCGATTCGCTGACCGCGGTCGGCTGCACGCTCGAGCTGCAGACGCGATACCGCCTCGCCCTGCCGGCCGGCGCGCTGTACGACCATCCCACCCCGCGGGCCCTGCTGGCGTACCTGCAATCCCTGCCGTGCAGCGCGGAGCTGGCGATGTTTCTCGGCACGGCACCGACCGACAGCCGGCTGCCCGACGACCTGCAGGCCGAGTTGCAGCGACAGATGCACGGCTGGCGGGGTGAGCGCAGCCACCCGCACGCGCTGCTGGTCGGCCAGCGACTGGACGGCACGCGGCCGCCCCTGTTCTGGGTGGTCAACGGCTATGCCGAGCTGGCTGCGACGGTGCGCCACCTTGATCCGCAGCGCCCGGTCTACGGCATGCGCTCGCTGTACGGCCTGCCCGGAGACACCGCCGCCAACCGGCGTGCCCTGGGCGTGCAACTGGCC
>NZ_JBFJTF010000032.1:0-20783 GCF_041625615.1 Immundisolibacter sp.
CAGGCCGACCTTGTCAAGCGCCGCGCGCGTGCGGCTGGCGATTTCCTGGCGGCGGTAGCCCTGGATCAGCAGCGGCAGTGCGACGTTGTCGAACACCGGCCGGTCGAACAGCAGTTGATGGTCCTGGAAGATGATGCCGATGTTGCGCCGGTAGTAGGGGAGGCGCCGGCGTGACAGCCGGGCCAGGTTCTGGCCGTTGACCAGGGCCTGGCCGCGGCTGGGTTTCTCGATGCCTGCGATCAGCTTCAGCAGCGTGCTCTTGCCGGCGCCGGAATGGCCGGTGATGAAGGCGATCTCGCCCGCTTCCAGGGTGAAGCTGATGTCCTTCAGCGCGTCGCCGCCGCCATCGTAGCGCTTGCTGACGTGCTCGAAATGGATCATCTGTCGTCGCGGCTGAGCAGGGCGTCGACGAAGTCGGCGGCCACGAACGGGCGCAGGTCGTCGGCTGTCTCGCCCAGGCCCAGGTAGCGGATGGGCAGGCCGAGCTGGCTGGCGATGGCCAGCACCACGCCGCCCTTGGCGGTGCCGTCGAGCTTGCTCAGCACCAGGCCGCCGACGCCGATGGCCTCGTTGAACTGGCGCGCCTGGATGAGTGCGTTCTGGCCGTTGCCGGCGTCGAGCACCAGCAGCGTCTCGTGCGGCGCGGACGGGTCGAACTTGCCCATCACGCGACGGATCTTGCGCAGCTCGTCCATCAGGCCGGCCTGCGTGTGCAGGCGCCCGGAGGTGTCGGCGATCACCACCTCGGCGCCGCGGCTGCGCGCCGCCAGCAGGGCGTCGTAGATCACCGCCGCCGGGTCGGCGCCGGTGCCCTGTGCGATGACCGGTACGCCCAGGCGTTCGCCCCACACCTTGAGCTGTTCCACTGCCGCGGCGCGAAACGTGTCGCCGGCGGCCAGCACCACCTGCTTGCCGTCGGCCTGATAGCGCCGCGCCAGCTTGCCGATGGTGGTGGTCTTGCCGGCGCCGTTGACGCCGACCATGAGGATCACATGCGGTGTGGCGGTGTGCGGTACCGGCGGCGCCTCGCAGGGCGCCAGCAGGGCCTGCATGCGCGCCTTCAGTGCCGCCAGCACGGCCTCGCCGTCGGCCAGCTCGTGGCGCGCCAGGCGGGCATGCAGGTCGTCGACCAGCGTGGTGGTGGCCTCGACGCCGGCGTCGGCGCCCAGCAGCAGGTTTTCGATCTCGTCGATGGTCAGCGCGTCGATGGCGCGCCGGCCCAGCACCAGGTCGGCGATGCCGCCGCCCACGCGCTCGCGGGTACGCGCCAGGCCCTGCCGCAGGCGGGCGAAAAGACCGGGCCGGGATGTATCGGTCATGGAGGGTGCAACGGTACGGGAAACGTGAGGTCAAAGGCCGGGTCGACCTTGCGGCGGTATGCTAACACCGGCGTCGCAGACTGCTGTGGCGTCGCCATCGATCAGGAGCTTTCACGGTGATACGCATTCTCGGCGCCCTGTTGCTGGCGGCTGTGTCGCTGCGCCCGGCAGTGGCCACCCCCGACCCGGCAGACACGCACGAGCAGACCCTCGGCAACGGGCTCAAGGTGATCGTGCGCGAGGACCACCGCGCGCCGGTGGTGGTGACACAGGTCTGGTACAAGGTGGGCAGCAGCTACGAGCCCGGCGGCCTGACCGGTGCCTCGCACGTGCTCGAACACATGATGTTCAAGGGCACCGAGCGCCTGGCGCCGAATGAGTTCTCGCGCATCATCGCCGAGAACGGCGGCGAGGAGAACGCCTTCACCGGTACCGACTACACGGCGTATTTCCAGACGCTGGCCGCCGACCGTCTGGAGGTGAGCTTCCGCCTGGAAGCCGACCGCATGCGCAACCTGCGCCTGGACGGCGCCGAGTTCGCCAAGGAAATCGAGGTGGTCAAGGAAGAGCGCCGCCTGCGCACCGACGACAACCCGAAGGCCCTGCTGTACGAACAGTTCAACGCCGTCGCCTACCTGGCCCATCCGTACCGCAATCCGGTGATCGGCTGGGAGGACGACCTCGATACCTTGACCGTGGACGACCTCAAGACCTGGTACGCGCGCTGGTATCAGCCGGCCAACGCCACCGTGGTGGTGGTGGGCGACGTCGAACCGCAGAAGGTGTTTGCGCTGGCACGGCGTCATTTCGGCGGACTGTCCGGTGACCCGGTGCCGCCGCCGAAGCGTCAGATGGAACCGCCGCAGCGCGGCCAGCGGCGCCTGGAACTGAAAGCGCCGGCCGAGGTGCCGTATCTGCTGATGGGCTATCACGTGCCATCGGCCACCGCCGATGCCGAGGCGTGGGAGCCGTACGCGCTGGAGGTGCTGGCCGGCGTGCTGGACGGTGGCAACAGCGCCCGCCTGGCACGCGAGCTGCAGCGCGGCCAGGAAGTGGCGGCCAGCGTCGGTGCCGGCTACCGCGCCTTCCAGCGTGCGCCGGGCCTGTTTCTGTTAGAGGGCACGCCGGCGCGTGGCCACACGGTCGAGGAACTCGAAAAGGCCCTGCTCGAGCAGATCGGCACCCTGGCCCGCGAGCCGGTGAGTGCCGAGGAACTGGAGCGGGTCAAGGCGCAGGTGGTCGCGGCCGATGTGTTCCAGCGCGATTCGGTGTTCTACCAGGCCATGCGCATCGGGCTGCTGGAGACCATCGGCGGTGGTTGGCGCGTGGGCGAGGATTACGTGCGACGCATTCGTGCCGTCACCGCCGAGCAGGTGCAGCAGGTGGTGCTGCGCTACCTGGGCGAGGACAAGTTGACCGTGGGCGTGCTGCGCCCGCAGCCGGGCGCGCTGCCGCCGCGCCGTCCGGCGGTGATTCCGGGAGGACGTCATGACATCGGTGGTTGATCGCCCGCGGCGCGCGGCCGCGCGGTTCTGGATTGTCGGCCTGCTGGGCTGGCTGTTGAGCCAGCCGGCGAGCGCACTTGCGCCGATCCAGAGCTGGACCACCGACACGGGGGTACGGGTGCTGCTGGTCAGCACGCCGGATCTGCCGATCGTCGACGTGCGGGTGGTGTTCGACGCCGGCGCCGCCCGGGACGGTGACACCCCCGGCCTGGCGCGTTTCACCAGCGGGCTGCTGTTCGACGGTGCCGGCACGCTGGACGCGCAGGCGGTGGCCAGCGGCTTCGAGCGGCTGGGTGCGCAGTACGGCGCGTCTGCCGAGCGTGACATGGCGGTGGTGTCGCTGCGCTCGTTGGCCGACGAGCCACTGCTGGGGTCGGCGATCGACCTGCTGTCCACGGTGCTGACCGAGCCGCAGTTTCCGGAAGCGGCCGTGGCGCGCGGGCGCCGCCAGCTGCAGGTGGCGCTGGCGCAGGAGCGTGAACAGCCGGCCCAGATCGCCAGCCGCGCCTTCTATCAGGCGGCCTACCGCAGCCATCCGTATGCCAGCTGGCCCAATGGTGAGCCGGACGCACTGGCACTGTTGACGCGTGAGGCGGCGCAGCGCTTCCACGGCCGCTATTACGTGGCCCGCAACGCGGTGGTGGCGCTGGTCGGCGATCTGGACCGTGCCGCCGCGCAGGCGCTGGTGCAGCGCCTGATCGGCCAGCTGCCGGCCGGTGAGCCGGCTCCGGCGCTCGGCCCGGTGCTGCCGTTGGCAGACGGCGTCAGTGAACGCCTGCGCCATCCGTCGGCACAGACGCACATCGTGCTGGGCGGGCCGGTGCTCACGCGCGACGATCCGGACTACTTCCCGCTGGTGGTCGGCAACCACGTGCTCGGCGGTTCGGGGCTGGTGTCGCGGGTCAGCAACGTCATCCGCGAGCAGCGTGGCCTGGCCTACAGCGCCTACAGCTACTTCATGCCGATGCGCCAGGAAGGGCCGTTCGTCATGGGGCTGCAAACGCGCGGCGACCAGGCCGGCGAGGCAATCGCCCTGTTGCGCCAGACGCTGGATGAATTCATCGCCGAGGGTCCGAGCGACGAGGAACTCGAGGCCGCTCAGCGCAACCTGACGGGCGGTTTTCCGCTGCGCCTGGACAGCAATCGCGAGATCGTCGAATACCTGGCCATGATGGGTTTCTACCGCTTGCCGCTGGACTGGCTGGACCGCTACGTGGCGCGCGTGAGCGCCGTCACTGCGGAGCAGGTACAGGACGCCTTCGCGCGGCGCGTCGACCCCGAGCGGCTGGTGCTGATCCAGGTCGGTGGCGACCGGGCGGTCGGCGGTCAGTGAAGGTACATCGCAACGAGGTGCGCATCATCGCGGGACGCTGGCGCGGTCGGCGGCTGCGCTTTCCGGCCGATGCCGGCATCCGGCCGACGCCGGACCGGGTACGCGAGACGCTGTTCAACTGGCTGCAGGGCGTGATCGGCGGAGCGCGCTGTCTGGATCTGTTCGCCGGCAGTGGCGCGCTGGGCATCGAGGCCCTGTCGCGCGGCGCCGACAGTGTCGTGCTGGTCGAGCGCAATCCGCGGGTGGCGGGGTATCTGCGCGACACGCTGGCGTTGCTGGACACCGGCGCCGGCGAGGTGCAGCAGGCCGAGGCGACGGCGTTCCTGCGTCATGCCGGGCGGCGGTTCGACGTGGTGTTCCTGGACCCGCCGTTTCTTGAGGGTGCGCTGGCGCCACTGCTGGAGGCACTGGCGTGCAGTGACCAGCTGGCGCCCGGCGCGCTGGTGTACATCGAGCACGCGGCGCGTTTCAGTCCGCCGCCGTTGCCAGCAGGTTTCGAGGTGCGCCGCAGCAAGCGCGCCGGGGAGGTCGGCTATCATTTGCTGGCGTGGCGCGCCGCGGCCTGACGACAGGCCCGCGCCGGCCGACGGCATCGACAACAACACCGGTCTGGGGGGCTTATGGCGACCGTGGTTTATCCGGGATCGTTCGATCCCATCACCAACGGGCACGCCGATCTGATCGAGCGGGCGTCGCGCCTGTTCGGGGAGGTCATCGTCGGCATTGCCCGCAACGTGAGCAAACAGCCGCTGTTCACGCTGGAAGAACGCCTGGAGCTGGTCAGCACGGTGACCGGCGGATTGCCGAACGTGCGTGTGATGCCGATCGATGGCCTGCTGGTCGATTTCGTCGCGGCCCAGGGGGCGCAGGTCATTCTGCGCGGCCTGCGCGCGGTGTCCGACTTCGAGTACGAGTTCCAGCTCGCCACGATGAACCGGCACCTGCGCCCGCAGGTGGAAACCATTTTCCTGACGCCCGCCGAACAGCATGCCTTCATTTCGTCCAGTCTGGTCAAGGAAGTGGCCCGGTTCGGCGGCGATGTCTCGGTGTTCGTTCACCCGCGGGTGGGTGAGGCCTTGCGTCGGCAGATCGCGGCCGGTCGCTGAGTGGCCGCCGTGCGTCGCCGGGTGTTGGGCACGCTGCTGCTGTGCCTGGTCGGCGGGGGGGCGGCCGTGGCGGACGGACCGCCGGAACTGGCCACCATCGAACGGCGTCTGGTCGAAGTTCAGGCCGACCAGAGCCTGACCGAAAGCGACCGCGCCGCCATCGAGGCGCAGCTGAAGGCGGCGCAGCGGCATGTGCAAAGCGCCGCCGAGCTGCAGGCACAGCGCGAGTCCCTGTCGAAATCCGTCGCGCGGGCGCCGCAGCGCATTGCCTCGCTGCGCAGCGAGCGCGTCACGGCGCCCGCGGTACCCCCGGATGCCGATCTGGCCAGGCTGGAAACGGTGTTGTCCGAGACACAGACGGCACTGGAGGCGGCGCTGGCCGAGTACGACGCACACGAGCGGCGCGTGCAGAGTCTTGCCCAGGCGCCGCTCGAACTGCAGGCCGAGCTGGCACGCCTTCGCAATGCACTGGCCGGGATCGACGGCGGGCTATCGCGGGACAGCGCCAATGCGAGCGCGTTGGCGGACGCGATGCGTCTGGCGCAGGCCGCCCAGGCCGCGGACCTGCGGGCCCAGATCGCGCTGGCGCAGGAGCGGCTGCGTACCGTCCAGGTGCGGCGCGAGTTGGCGTTTGCGCAGCGCGATCAGGCCGAGCGGCGCATCGGTGTCCTGCAGGACCAGGTCGCCGCGCTGTCGGTACGCCTGGGGGAGCTGCGGCAAGACCGGGCGCGCCAGGAGTTGGCCGATGCCGAAGCCGTGCTGCGGGGCGCTGCCAGGGCACACCCGCTGGTTCGTGCCGCGGCGGCCGAGCAGGCGGCCCTGACCCGCGAGCTGGCGAAGGTGCTGCAGGCGGATGCCGAAAGCGGTCTCGTTATCGAGCAGGTGCGCACTCGGCAGATCGAAATCGAGAATCTGCATCGCACCACCGAGGCGCAGCTGGAACTGGCCGGCTTGAGTGCACCGCTGGCCCAGGCACTGCACGATCGTCGCCTGCGCCTGCCGCGTCCGAGCGACATTCAGCGCGAGATCGCCGCGCGCAGCCGCGAGATCAGTCAGGCACGGCTGCGCCAGCTGGAACTGGACGAGCGGCGACGCACGTTTGGCTTGCCGTTTCAGCAGGCGGCCGAGCGCGTGCGCGCGCTCGATCCGGCTCCAGCCCCCGATCAGCAGGAGCAGCTGCGCCAGCGCCTGGGCGGTCTGCTGCGCGCGCAGGCCAGCCTCATGGCGCGCCTGGATGATGCCTACGCGCGACGTATCGCGTTGCTGGGCCAGATCAGCGTGCACCAGCAGCAGGTGCTGCAGGTTGCGCAGGCGTACGTGAATCTGCTCGACAGCCGCCTGCTGTGGACTGCCGACCTGCCGCCGCTTGGGACGTCCGGCGTGGCGACCTGGCGTGCCGGCCTGGGCGAGCTGATGCGCCCGCCGGTGCGACTGCCGACTGCCGACCTGCAACAGGCGCCGCGCCAGCAGCCGCTGCTGGTGCTCGGCATGGTCCTGTCGGTGGTCCTGTTCGCGCTGCGCCGGCGCCTGCAGTGGCTGCAGGCGCGGGACGTGCAGCGTCTGGCCGACGTCAACCGCAACCGTGGCTGGGTGACGTTGCTGGCGATCGTCTACACCGCCCTGCGCGCGGCGCCATGGTCACTGTTGCTGTACTGCGCCGGGCAACTGTTTTCGGCGAGCGCGGCGCGGGGCGCGGTGACCGCGGCCGGCATCGCGGCGTCGCAGGTGGCACCGGCGGTGTTCGTGCTGGCCTTTCTGCAGGATCTGGCGCGCGGCGGCGGGGTGTTGGAGGCGCACTATCAGTGGCAGTCCCAGGCGCGACGGGCCTTGCGCCGGCACCTTGCGGTGCTGCGCCTGGTGGCGGTGCCGGCCAGCTTGCTGGTGATATATACCCAGGCCCTGGCGCAGACGGCGCTGCGCGGAACCGTGGGGCGCGCGGCGTTCGTGGTCGTGTCGCTGGCGCTTGCCAGCTTCGTGTGGCGATTGCTTCATCCCCAGCGCGGCGCGCTGGCCGGTTACCTGGCGCAGCGCCAGGACCGCCGCCTGTGGCGGCATCGGCGTGTCTGGCATGTGCTGTTCACGGTGTTGCCGCTGGCCCCGGCAGTCCTGGCGGCGCTGGGTTTCTACTACGCCGGCGTGCAGCTGCAGCTGCGACTGGTGTACACCGCGGTCAGTCTGCTGGCGATCCTGCTGGTGTACTACCTGATCCTGCGCACGGTCGCGCTGGCGCAGCGCCGCATCAGTCTCCGGCAGGCGCTGGCCCGACAAAGCGGCGACACGGACCCGGCGCGGACGGCCGGCGAGCTGGACATCGAGGACATCGACGACCAGGCGCGCAGTCTGCTTGGCTTCTGTTTCACCCTGGCGCTGGCCGGCATGCTGCTGTGGGTATGGTCGGACCTGTTGCCGGCGCTGCGGGCGCTGGAGCACGTGGTGCTGTGGCACTACGGCGGCGCAGACGGCAATGCCGGGACGGTGACGCTGCTGACCTTGCTGCTGGCGCTGGTGGGCACGGTGGTGACCGTGCTGGCGGCGCGCAATCTGCCGGGCGTGCTGGAGATCGCGGTGTTCCAGCGCACACAGATGGACGCCGGCGCGCGCTATGCGGCGCTCACCACTTCGCGCTACATCATCGTCACGGTCGGCGTGCTGGTGGTGGTCAACCTGCTGGGTCTGGAATGGTCGAAGGCGCAGTGGCTGGTGGCGGCGCTTGGCGTGGGTGTCGGCTTTGGCCTGCAGGAGATCATCGCCAACTTCATTTCGGGTCTGATCATTCTCGGCGAGCGGCCGTTTCGCGTCGGCGATACGGTGACCGTGGGCAACGTCAGCGGCAGCGTTTCGCGCATCCGAATTCGCGCCACAACGATCACGGACTTCGAACGCAAGGAGCTGATCGTTCCCAACAAGACCTTCATCACCGAGCAGTTCGTCAACTGGACGCTGTCCGATCAGATTCTGCGCGTGACGGTGAAGGTGGGCGTCGCGTATGGCAGCGACACCCAGCGGGTATGCGAGATCCTGGCCGCCGCCGCCAACGCCAACGCGCGGGTGAGCGCCGAGCCGGCGCCGCAGATCCTGTTCCTGGCGTTCGGGGAGAGCTCGCTGGACTTCGAGTTGCGTATCTACGTACGCCGGTTGGAAGACCGGTTGGCGGTGACGCACGAGCTGCACATGGCCATCGACCAGGCGCTGCGCGCCGCCGGTATCGAAATTCCGTTTCCGCAGCGCGACCTGCACCTGCGCAGCGTCGACGCCCGTGCCGGACAGGCCCTGGCCGGCGGCGCGCCGCCGGCCTGAGACCCGCTCAGTCGCCGCGCAGGCTGCGTGCCGGGGGGGTGGCGAGCACCCGCCGTGCGCCCAGCCGCCCGGCCAGCATCACCAGCGCGGTGACCAGCAGCCAGGCCGTCACCAGCGTCAGGCCGTCGGGGCGATAGGGAATGTCGAGGTAGCGGGCGCATACCAGCGCGCCGGCCGCCACCGCCACGGCGCTGCCCAGCACCGCCGCCACGCCGCCGAGCAGCGCGAAGCGCAGGTTGTAGACCGCGCCCAGCTGACGCCGGCTGGCGCCGAGCGTGCGCAGCACGGCCGCCTCGGTCAGCAGGCGCCCGCGTTCGGCCAGCACCGCGGCCAGCAGCACCGCCAGCCCGGCCAGCAGCGTGAAGCCGGCCAGAAAGCCGGTGGCGCGGGACAACTGTGCCACCAGGGCCTGCAAGGTGCCGGTCATGGCATCGAGGTCGATCACCGTCAGGTTGGGAAACTGCCGCACCAGATCGCGCAGCAGTGCCGAGGAGCGGGCCGGTTCGATCCGGTAGCTGGTGACGTAGGTGGCCGGCAGGTCGTCCAGGGCGCCCGGTGAGAACACCACGAAGAAATTGGTCCGCAGACTCTCCCAGTGCACCTCGCGCAGGCTGCTGACGGTGCCGGTGACCGATTGACCGCCGACCTCGAAGGTGAGGGTATCGCCCAGCCCGACGCCGAGGGTCTGGGCCCAGTCCTGTTCGAGTGAAATCTGCGGCGCGGCAGGGGTGTCGGTCCACCAGCGGCCGGCCACCAGGCGGTTGTCCGGATTGGGTGTGGCGCGCCAGGTGAGGTTGTTCTCGCGCTCCAGAAAGCGCCGGGCGCGTTCGTTGTCGGGCGCCACCGGCGGCTGGCCGTCGATGGCCAGCAGGCGCGCCCGCACCATCGGCCGCAGGTCGAAGTCGCGCGCGCCGCCGTCGGCCAGCAGGCGCTGCACGGCGGATGTCTGGTTCGGCTGCACGTCGATCAGGAAGCGGTTCGGCGCATCCGTCGGCACGCGCAGGCGCCACTGGCGCAGCAGGTCCGCTTCCACCAGTGCCGGCAGCAGCACCGCCAGCACACCGAAGCCCAGCGCGGCCACGGCGAGCACGGTATGCGCCGGTGCCCTGCCGAAGGCCGCGCTGGCGTAGCGCCAGGGAAACGGCCCGCGCCGTGCCAGCCGTCCGGCCAGGCGCGACAGCGCGCCCGCGCCACCGGCGAACAGCAGGCCGGCGCCGAGCAGGCCGGCCACGGCCAGTGCTCCGCGCGGCAGGCTGCCGCTGAGCGCCGCGTACACCGCCCCACAGCACAGCAGCGCCAGCGTGAGTCCGCCGGTTTGCGCCCGTGCCAGGCCGCGCGCGTTGCCGGCCTCGGTGGGTGCCCGCAGCACCACCACCGGTGGTGTGGTCCCCAGCCGCCACAGGGTGGGCGCGGACACGGCCAGTGCAATCAGCACCGCCAGGGTGACGGCCAGCGGCAGGTGGGCGTAACCGGCCGGCGGCAGGTCGGCCGGCACCAGCCCGGCCAGCAGCTGCGGCAGCAGGTGCTCGATGCCGGCCCCCAGCAGCGCGCCGAACAGGCCGCCCAGCAGGGCGATGGCGCCGACCAGGCCGACATAGGTCAGCAACACCAGGCGCCGGCTGGCACCCAGTGCCTTCAGCGTGGCGGCGGCCGGCAGGCGCCGGTCGGTGAGGTTGGCCGCCGCCAGCACCACGGCCGCCGCGGCCAGCACCACCCCCGCCAGCGCCACCAGGCGCAGGAAGTCGGCCGCCTGCCGTGTCAGGGTGCGCGTCTCGTCGAGGCCCTCGTCGGCGGTTTCCACCCGGGCGTAGTCCGGGACGGCGGCGGTCAGCGCCGTGGCCAGGCGCTCCGGGGTGTCGGGCGCATACAGCAGGCGACTGCGCAGGCGGCTTTGTGCCGAAACCAGCCGTGTCGATGGCAGGTCGGCCAGGTTCATGAGCACCCGCGGTCCGATGCTGAAGGCACCGGCCACCCGGTCCGGCTCGGCGGCGATGACGCCGGCCACGGTGAAGCGGGCGTAGCCCAGGTCCAGAGCCTGCCCGACGGCGATGCCGAGCTGGTCGAGCAGCACCGGCTCGACCCATACGCTGCCCGGCGGCGGCGCGCCGCGGGTGCCGAGATCGCGAATCAACAACTCACCGAGCAACGGGTAGGCGTCGTCGACCGCCTTGAGTTCGACCAGCCGCAGCCGCTCGCCGGCGGCCGCCATGGTGGGCAGTTCGAGCACGCTCAGGGCCGGTTTCAGTGTTGCCGGCAGCTGCGCCGCCAGCGGGCGCAGGTCGCGCTGCGCGGTGACGCGCACCGAGCCGCCCAGCAGCAGCGCGGCGCGTGCGTCGATGGCGGCCTGCACGCGCTGGGCAAAGCCGCTGACGCTGCCCAGCGCCGCCACCGCCACCGTGACCGCCAGCAGCATGGCCAGCAACAGCGGGTCCGGGCGACGCAGTTCGCCGCGCAGCAGGCGCGCCGCGGTGGTCAGCTCAGTCATCGGCATTCAGCCGTCCGCCACTGAGCGTCAGGCGCCGGTCGACGCGCGCGGCCAGGCTGTCGTCGTGCGTGACCACCACCAGCGTGGTGCCGGCGGCGCGGTTCAGGTCGAACATCAGCTCCAGGACGGCCTGCGCGCTGGTGCGGTCGAGGCTGCCGGTGGGCTCGTCGGCGAACAGCACCTGCGGGCGGCCGACGAAGGCGCGCGCCAGTGCGACGCGCTGCTGCTCGCCGCCGGACAGGGTCGGCGGGTAGTGATGCATGCGTTCGGCCAGGCCGACGCGCTCGAGCATGTCGCGGGCCCGTGGGCGGGCTTCCGGTTCGCCGCGCAGTTCCAGCGGCAGCGCCACGTTGTCGAGCGCGCTGAGGTTCTCCAGCAGCTGGAAGTTCTGGAACACGAAGCCGACCTGGGTGCGGCGCAGCGCGGCGCGGGCATCCTCGTCGAGTGCACTCAGTTCGGCGTCGCCCAGCCACACCCGCCCGGCGCTGGGCAGGTCGAGCCCGGCCAGCAGCGCCAGCAGGGTGGTCTTGCCGCTGCCCGACGGCCCGACGATGGCGCAGCGTTCACCGGCGCCGATGTCCAGGTCGATGGGTTGTAGTATGTCCAGCCTTCCCTGCGGCGAGGCGACCCATTTGGCCATCTCCCTGGTACGTATCACCTGTGCTGTGCTCCTGTTGCTGGCGGGCGCGGCGCGCGGCGCCTCGGTATTGCCGGACGGGTCCATCCTGGTGGTCGGCGACAGCCTGAGCGCCGGCTACGGCCTGCCGGCCGACCGCGCCTGGCCGGCGCAGCTGGCGGGGCGGTTGACCGAGCGTGGTCTGCCGTGGACGGTGGTCAATGCCGCCATCAGCGGCGACACCAGCGCCGGCGGCCGGGCTCGCCTGTCGGCACTGCTCGAACGCCACCGCCCGGCACTGGTGCTGATCGAACTGGGCGCCAACGACGCCCTGCGCGGGCAGCCGCTGAGCGCCACCGCCGGCAACCTGCGCGCCATGATCGACGCCGCGCGGGCCACGGGCGCCCGGGTTGGCCTCATCGGCATGCAGATCCCGCCGACTTCGGTCCGATCTACACGCGCCAGTTCCACACCATGTACCGGCGCCTGGCGGATGAGACCGATGTGCCGCTGCTGGAGTTCCTGCTCGAGCCGATCGCCGACGATCCGACGGCGTTCCTGGACGACGGGATTCACCCCAATGCCCAGGCCCAGGGGCCGATCGCCGATCATGTCGCGCGCTGGCTGAGCCGGGCCTTCGGTCTGCCGACACTGGCCGCGGACGGCTGACCCACGGCGCGCCGCGCTCAGCCGTTGGCGCCGGCCGGCGAGTCGGGCAGGGTGATGTTCAGTTCCAGGATGTCGCAGTCGCCCTGGTGGTCGACGTCGACCTTCACGGCGCTGTCGTCGACCGTTACGTAGCGGCGCACCACTTCCAGCAGGTCGCGCTGCAGGTTGGCGAAGTAGGGCGGCTGATTCTGTTCGCGCCGCTGGTGGGCGACCACGATCTGCAACCGTTCCTTCGCCATGGAGGCGCTGTTCTTGCGGCCGCTGCGCAGGAATTCGATGATCCTCATGCGCGTGCTCCGAACAGTCGCCGCAGCAGGCCGCGGTCTTCGTTGATGAAGCGAAGCGGCTTCTCCTCGCCCATGAAACGGGCCACCGTGTCGTTATAGGCCAGTGCGGCGTCGCTGGTCTGCTCCAGGATGACCGGCGTGCCGGCGTTGGACGCGGCCAGCACGGACGGGGATTCCGGCACCACGCCCAGCAGCGGGATGCCGAGGATGTCGCCGATGTCGTCCAGGCTGAGCATTTCACCCTTGCCGACGCGCTTGGGGGAGTAACGGGTCACCACCAGATGCTCGCGTACCCGCCGGCCCTGCTCGGCAGCGCGCGTCTTGCTGGACAGCAGTCCGAGGATGCGGTCGGAATCGCGCACCGAGGACACCTCGGGGTTGGTCACGACCAGCGCCTCGTCGGCGAAGTACATGGCCAGGTGCGCGCCTTTCTCGATGCCGGCCGGGGAGTCGCAGACGATGTAGTCGAACTCCTTGGACAGCTCGTCGAGTACCCGCTCGACGCCTTCGATGTTGAGGGCTTCCTTGTCGCGTGTCTGCGAGGCGGCCAGGATGGCCAGGCCATCGACCCGCTTGTCGCGGATCAGCGCTTGGTGCAGCTGCGCCTCGCCGTGGATGACGTTGACGAAGTCGTAGACCACGCGTCGCTCGACACCCATGATCAGGTCGAGGTTGCGCAGGCCGACGTCGAAGTCGATCAGCACGGTCTTGTGGCCGCGCAGCGCAAGACCGGTGCCGAAGGCGGCGCTGGTGGTGGTTTTGCCCACGCCGCCCTTGCCGGATGTGGTGACGATGATGCGTGCCAAGTGCGTAGTCCTCGTGTGAAGGGCAGTGCCGCCTACAGGGCGGCGGTGACCAGATCTTCGCCGTCCAGGTACACCTGCGACGGGCGGCCGTGCAGGCTGGGATCGATGTCCTCGGCCACCTGAAAACAGCCGGCCACGGCGATCAGCTCGGCTTCCAGGGCGCGGCAGTAGATGCGCGCCTGGGTGTTGCCGCGCAGGCCGGCCAGCGCCCGTCCGCGCAGCGGACCGTAGACATGGATGTGACCTTCCGCCAGTAGCTCGGCACCGGGGCTGACGCCGGCCAGGACGATCAGATCGCCGGGCGAGTAGACCTGTTGGCCCGATCGCACCGGTTCGGTGACCAGGCGCGTGGTGGGCGCCTGTGACTCGGGCGGCGTGTCGGACGCCGGCGGTGCGGTGTCGGCGGCCGGTGGCGGCGGGGGAGGCGGGTCGACCGGCAGGCGGCCGTCGCCCAGCACGCCCAGGCCGAGCGCCGCGGCCTGCGTCGCCATGGCCTCGCCGCCGCCGCGCACCGCCACCGGCACGAAGCCGTGACGCGCCACCAGAGCCTTCAGTTCGGGCAGGTCCAGCGGGGTGCCGGCCGGCAGGTCGGCCAGGTCGATCAGCAGCGGGGCGCGGTCGAACAGCGCCGGTGCTTGCGACACCCGTTGTTCCAGGCCGGCCTCGATGGCGGGCAAATCGGTATTCAGCGGCTTCAGGATGGACAGCGTCACAAGGCTGCCCTTGAGCCGGAACGAGGGGGTCTCGGCCATGCGTGTTCGAAGTAGTGGAAGGTGCCGCTCGTGGCGGCGACGCTACCTTAGCAGAGGGCGCCGGGCCCGCCTAGCCGGACATCGCTGCGGCGACCGTCGTCGGCCCGCTGGCCTCGCCCGGGGCGCGATTCAGTGCTGCAGGCGCGCCCGGCAGAATTCCAGCAGCGCCGCGGTGGAGGGGTCGTGGCGGGTGCGCTCGGCGCCGTCCAGTTCCTGCTCCAGTCGGCCGGCCAGGCGCTTGCCCAGCTCCACGCCGAACTGGTCGAAGGGGTTGATGCGCCACAGCACCCCGCTGGTGAACGTGCGGTGCTCGTGGCAGGCCAGCAGCGCCCCCAGCACGGCCGGCGTGAGCCGGGGCAGCACGAACAGGCTGCTGGGCCGGTTGCCGGGGCAGCGCGCGTGCGGGTTGTCCGGCGCCGGTGCGCCGCCGAGCAGGGCCTCGGCCTGGGCCAGGCACTGGGCGATCAGGCGCCGGCGGTGGCCGGGCAGGTCGGCGTCGTCGTGGGCGCAGATGACGAACTCCGCCGGGATGGTGGCCGGTCCCTGATGCAGCAACTGGTAGAAGGTGTGTTCGCCGTCGTTGCCGTTGCCGCCCCATACCACCGGGCAGCTGGGGTGGGGCAGCGGTCGGCCGTCGCGGTCGACCCCCTTGCCGTCGCTTTCCATGGCCAGTTGCTGGACATAGGTTGGCAGCAGGCGCAGGGACTGGTCGTAGGGCAGCAGGACGCGGCTGCCGAAGCCCCAGAAGCTGGCGTACCAGACGTCCAGCAGACCCAGCAGCAGGGGCAGGTTGGCCTGCGGCGGGGCGCTGCGGAAATGTGCGTCCATGGCGGCGGCGCCGGCCAGCAGTTCGGCGAAGCGGTCGGCGCCAAGGCCGATGGCCGCCGGCAGGCCAATGGCCGACCACAGCGAGTAGCGTCCGCCGACCCACTGCGGGAAGGTGACGATGGCGTCGTTGCGAAAGCCCAGCGCGCGGGCCTTGTCCGGGCTGGCGGTGATGGCGATGAAGTGCTGGTCCGCGGCGGCGCCGAGGTGCGATTCCATGAAGGCGCGCGCGGCAGCGAGGTTGCGCTGGGTCTCGGCGGTGCCGAAGCTCTTGGAAGAGACCAGGAACAATGTGCGCTGCGGGTCGCAGTCGGCCAGCAGGGCGCGCAGCGGCTGCGGGTCAACGTTGGAGATGAAGTCGATGCGAAGGTCCGGCGTGACGTGGGGCTGCAGCGCCTCGAGTGCCAGTGCCGGCCCCCAGAACGACCCTCCGATGCCGAGGTTGACCACCCGCTCGAACGGCTGGCCGCCGCTGGCGCGGCGCTGGCCGCTGCGGATCGCCTCGGCCAGGTCGGCCACCTGGCGCTGCATGGCGGCAACGGCCGGCTTGATGTCCTGGCCGTCGACCGTCAGGGGCGTGGGGTCGACGTCGCGCAGCGCGGTGTGCAGTGCCGGCCGGCCCTCGCTGGCATTGATCGGCGCGCCGGCGAACAGCGCCTCGCGCCAGCGCGGCAGGTCGGCCGCCTGCGCCAGGCGCAGCAGGGCCTCGAGGGCGGCGTCGTCGAGCAGGTGCTTGGACAGGTCCACGTGCAGTTCGGCCACGTCCAGCGTGTAGCGGGTGACCCGCTGCGGGTCGGCGGCAAACAGGTCGGTCATGCGGCAGTCCGCCAGGCGTGACTGGGCGGTGGCGACCGCCTGCCAGGCGGCGGTGAACTCGGGTTGCGTCATGAAAGCTCCCTATCGGATGCGGTGTGTGCGGCCCCGGCCGGTGCACTGTCCGTCGTATACCGCAGCGCGTTGACCGGTCCGTGTCGGCTCGGTCGCGGGGCGACCGGCGCGGCGCTAGGCGACCGCCTGCGCGATGCCGGCGCAGGCGACCTGCGCCATCAGGCGTATTTCGTCCTCGCTGATCACGTATGGCGGCATGAAATACACCACGTTGCCCAGCGGGCGCAGCAACACGCCGTTTTGCAGGGCGTGCTGGTACACGCGCAGGCCGCGCCGTTCCTGCCACGGATACGCGCGGCGGCTGGCCTTGTCCTGCACCAGTTCAATGGCAAGGATCATGCCGGTCTGGCGCACCTCCGCCACGTGCGGGTGGTCCTGCAGGTGGGCGGTTTCGCGGGCCATGGCGGCCGCCAGCGCCTGGTTGCGCTGGAGCACGGGCTCCTCGGCGAAGATGTCCAGCGTCGCCAGGGCCGCGGCACAGCCGAGCGGGTTGCCGCTGTAGCTGTGCGAGTGCAGGAACGCACGCTGACTGGCGTAGTCGGCATAGAAGGCCTGGTACACGGTGTCCGTGGTGAGGACCGCCGCCAGCGGCAGGTAGCCGCCGGTGAGACCCTTGGACAGGCACAGGAAGTCGGGCGCAATGCCGGCCTGCTCGCAGGCGAACAGGGTGCCGGTGCGGCCGAAGCCGACGGCGATTTCGTCGGCGATCAGGTGCACCTGGTAGCGGTCGCACAGGGCACGCAGGCCCTTCAGGTAGTCCGCGTGATACATGCGCATGCCGCCGGCGCACTGCACCAGTGGTTCCACGATGACCGCGCACACCTCGTCGGCGTGGCGCTCGAGCAGCGCCTGCATGTCGTCCAGGCGCCGGCGTGCCACGTCGGCCCAGCTTTCGCCGGAGGACCGTTCGTAGGCGTCGGGCGACGGGGCGGTCAGCGGCGCCTGCAGCAGTTCCACGTAGGGGTCGCGGTACAGCCCGACATCGCCGACGCCGAGCGCCCCGAGGGTCTCGCCGTGGTAGGCGCCGGTGAGGTTGACGACGCGTCGCTTGCCGCGGATGCCGACGTTGCGCCAGTAGTGGAAGCTCATCTTGATGGCGACTTCAACCGCCGACGAGCCGTTGTCCGCCAGGAAGCAGCGCACCAGGGACGGCGGCGTCAGATTGACCAGTCGTTCCGCCAGGCGCAGCGCGGGCGCGTGCGAGAAGCCGCCGAAGATGACGTGCTCGAGCTCGCCGGCCTGCCGGGCGAGCGCCGACGAGATGCGCGGGTTGGCGTGCCCGAACAGGTTCACCCACCAGGAGCTGACGGCGTCCAGGTAGCGCTGGCCGTCGTAATCCTCCAGCCAGACGCCGCTGCCACGGCGGATCGGCACCAGCGGCAGCCACTCGTGATCCTGCATTTGCGTGCACGGATGCCAAAGGACGGCCAGGTCGCGTGCCACGAAGTCGGCGTTGTTCATGGTCGGCAATTGTAAGGAGCGCGGGGCGGCGCGGGCAGGGTGGGGGGGCGAAGGCCTCGCCACATGTTGCTAGACTGGCCCCATCCCCCCCAGCCACAGTGCGGAGTGCACCATGAACATTGCCGACGACTGCGTCGTGACCCTTGCCTATACCCTGCGCGACGATGCCGGCGAGGTGCTTGACAGTGCCACCGCGGCCGAGCCGTTCGCCTACCTGCACGGACGCCGCGGCGTGATCGCCGGGCTCGAGCGCGAACTGACCGGGCACGCCAGCGGTGACAAGCTCGACGTTTCCCTGGCGCCTGAGGACGCCTACGGTGAACACAATCCGGCGCGTGTGCAGGTGGTGCCGCGTGACCGTTTTCCGTCGGACATCGAGATTGCCCCGGGCATGATGTTCCAGGCCAGTGACGAGCACGGCGGGCGCCTGGCGGTGCGCGTCACCGAGGTCGAGGACGACGGCGTGACGGTCGACGCGAACCATCCGCTGGCCGGTCAGACGCTGCATTTCGCGGTCGAGGTGCTCGACGTTCGGCAGGCGACCGCCGAGGAACTCACGCACGGCCACGTGCACGGTGCCGGCGGCCACCAGCACTGAGGCCACTGCCTTTTCTGCGTTACCCGGCGGTTTGCCTGGCCGCCGGGTTGTTGTGGTTGCTGCCGGCGTCGGTGCCTGCCGGAGCCGTCAGCGACGCGTTGGCACAGGCGCTGGCCGACGGGCACACCGTCGCTGGCGAACAGTTGTTCGCGCCGGAGGGCCTGAGGGCCTTGTACGGGCCGCGCGACCACCGGCCGCTGTGGTCGGGCGACCGGCTGGATGCGGCGCGAAAGGTGCTGGCCGACGCTGACACGCACGGCCTGAATCCGGCCGACTACCACCTGGCGGCCATCGATGCGATGCGTGACGATCGCTCGCCGGGCGCCCGCGCGGCGAGCGATCTGTTGCTCAGCGACGGCCTGTTGTTGCTGGGATCGCATCTGCGTGCCGGCAAGGTCGAGGCCGGCGGGGTTCGGCCGCGCCGGCAACCGCGGCTGGCCGATGCCGATTTGCCGTCACGTCTGGCCTTCGCGCGCGATCCGGTGGATTTCGCGGCCGAGCTGACCTCCAGCCTGGCCGGTTACCGGCGCCTGCGTCATGCGCTCGATCATTATCGGCAGCTCGCGGCGTCCGATGGCTGGCCGCGTGTGCCCGATGGGCCGATCCTGCGTGTGGGAGACGGGTCGGCGGCGGTACCGCCGCTGCGCCAGCGACTGCAGCGCGAGGGGGTGGAGCCGGTGGCGGACATCGGCTCCGAGCGGTTCGATGCCGAGCTGGAGGATGCGGTGCGCCGCTTCCAGGCACGTCATGGCCTTCAGGTGGACGGCGCCGTGGGGCCCCGAACCCGCGCCGCGCTGAATGTCTCTGCGGCACAGCGGGCCGAGCAGCTGGTCGCCAACCTGGAACGGCGTCGTTGGCTGGGGGAGGCGCCTGGCCGGCGTCAGGTGCGGGTCAATGCCGCGGCCTTCACGCTGGATGCCATCGAGGGCGACGCCGTGGCCTTGCACATGCGGGTGGTGGTCGGGCGTCCGTACCGGCCGACGCCGGAATTCTCGGATCGCATCCGCTACCTGGTGCTGAATCCGTACTGGGAGGTGCCCCCGCGGCTTGCGGCGCAGGACAAGCTGCCGGAGATCAAGCGCGACCCCGGTTATCTGGCGGCCGAGCACCTGCGGGTGCTGACCGGTTGGGGGGCGGACGCGCGCGAACTGGATCCGGCACAGATCGACTGGCAGCGCCTGCGCGGGCACGTGCCCTACCGGCTGCGCCAGGATCCGGGACCCTGGAACGCGCTCGGCCGCATCAAGTTCATGTTCCCGAACGGCCACGATGTGTACCTGCATGACACGCCGTCACGCGGACTGTTTGCTCACGCCGAGCGCGGCTTCAGTTCCGGCTGTATTCGTGTCGAGCAGGCGCTGGCGTTGGCCGAATGGTTGTTGCAGGATGACCCGCGCTGGACGCAGGCGGCCCTGCGCGAGGCTATCGACTCCGGCCGCACGCGTACGATCAACCTGCGCACGCCGGTCCCGGTGCACCTGCTGTACTGGACCGCCTGGGTCGACAGTGACGGCCGGGCGCACTTTCGCCGCGACCTGTACACGCGCGATGCCGCGCTGGCGGAAGCGTTGACCACACCCATGCAGACGCGTTGATGATGTTTCGCTTGATACCGTTGCTGCGCCGCCTGCCGGCGGCCGTGCTGGCGCTGGTGGCCATGCCGTTTCTCGCGCCCGTGACCGCCGCCCCGTTGCACCTGGCCATGCTGACGCCCGCCAGTGCCGGCCGTTCGGGCGATGTCGGCTTTACCGTGGCGTGGGCCGGTGAGCGTTCGCGCCTGCCGCTGAATCCGCTGCTGGCACGGCCCGGAGAGGCACTGGAACTGCGCGTGGTCGATGGCGCCGGCGCGCATTTTGCGCTGGACGCCGGTGCCGGCACGGTGCAACGGCTGGCGTCACAGCACTGGCGCTGGACGGCGCCTGGCAAGCCCGGTGGCTACACGCTGGAGATTCGCCGCGGCGACGGGGCGGCCATGCGTTTCACGGCGCTGGTGGCCATGCCGCGTCAGGCGCTGCGTGGCGGCGCGCTGAACGGGTATCTGATCGGCGACTACCCGCAGCACCCGGGCAGGCTGGCGGTGTATCAGCCGCCACGCGACTTCGTCGAGATCAACGAACGCACGGCGGACCTGCCGTTGACGCCGAGCCTGACGCTCGGCCAGTTCGTGTGCAAGCAAAAGGCGCGGGGACCGCGCTACGTGGCGCTGCGCGAGCGCTTGCCGTTGGCGCTGGAGGCGGCGCTGGAGCGCTTCGCCCGCGCCGGCATCGCCGCCAGCGGGCTGACCGTGATGAGCGGTTTCCGCACGCCGCACTACAACCGCCGTCTGGGCAGCTCGCGCTTCAGCCGTCACCAATGGGGCGATGCCGCTGACGTGTTCATCGACGAGGACGGTGACGGCGTCATGGACGACCTGGACGGCAACGGCCGGCACGACCGCGGCGACGCCGAGCTGCTGGTCCAGATACTGGAGGCGGCGCAGGCGGACCCGCAGTGGCAGCGCTTCACCGGCGGCCTGTCAGCCTATTCGCCGAACGCCTACCACGGCGCGTTCGTGCACCTCGACACGCGCGGTTTCAAGGCGCGCTGGTAGGGGCGTCGACGCCGTTGGATCCGCTGCGCGCGAAGTGTTCGCGCGCGAAGGCCACCCGCTCGGCGACGCTGGCATCGTCGCGACCGAGTGTGTCCACCGTCGCCAGACGCGGCAGCAGGCCGCTCTGGTTGGCGATCTGGATGTTGAGCCCGGGGCGCGCGTTCATCTCCAGCATCATGGGCCAGAATTCGCGATCCAGCACGAAGTCGACACCCAGGTAACCCAGGCCGCTGATGTCGTAGCAGC
>NZ_JBFJTF010000033.1:0-20583 GCF_041625615.1 Immundisolibacter sp.
GGCCCTGCTCGGCGCCAGCCGGATCGAGGCGGTGCCGGTTTTCGGTGCGCAGGTTGGAGACCGGCACGTCACCGCGCTGGGGGCCGCGCCGGTGGTGACGCTGCGCCAGATCGTCGAGGCGCTGACACCGGTTCCACAGGCATCCTCGGAAACGGTCGTCGCGCCGCCGGCCGATGCGCAGCCGGTTGAAGTGGCGCCATGATGCTCCGACGCTTTGGGCGGGTGGCTGTGCTGCCCGTCGTCTGGGTCGTGTGGTCCTGGAGCGGCGTGGTCGCGGCCGCCGGCCTGCCGGACTTCAGCGAACTGGTGGTCAGAAACGGCCCTGCCGTCGTCAACATCAGTACCGAGCAGCGTGCCGAAGCCGAGCAGGCGGCGTTGCCGAAGCTGCCGTTCGAATTGCCCGACGGGTCGGACGCCGCACCGCTGAACGAATTCTTTCGCCATTTCTTCGGCGATCAGCCCGAGCCGCCACTGCCGGACGCCTCGCTCGGTTCCGGCTTCATCATTTCTGCCGACGGCTATGTGCTGACCAACCACCACGTGGTGGACGGTGCCGACGCCATCATCGTGCGCCTGAGCGACCGCAGCGAACTGTCCGCGAAGCTGGTGGGCTCGGATGCGCGCAGCGACATCGCACTGCTCAAGGTGGAAGCGAAGAACGGCCGTCTGCCGACGGTGACGATCGGCGACCCGCGGCGTCTCAAGGTCGGCGAGTGGGTGTTGGCGATCGGTTCGCCGTTCGGTTTTGATCACTCGGTCACCGCCGGCATCGTCAGCGCCAAGGGCCGTGCCCTGCCGCAGGATACCTACGTGCCGTTCATCCAGACCGACGTGGCCATCAATCCGGGCAATTCCGGTGGCCCGCTGTTCAACATGGATGGCCAGGTAGTCGGTATCAACTCGCAGATTTACAGCCGTACCGGCGGTTTCATGGGGCTGTCGTTCGCGGTGCCGATCGACGTGGCCATGGAAGTGGTGGAACAACTGAAGGCGCACGGCAGCGTGACGCGTGGCTGGCTGGGGGTGATGATCCAGGACGTGACGCGTGATCTGGCCGAGTCGTTCGGCATGTCGCAGCCACGCGGCGCCCTGGTGGCGCGTGTGCTGCCCGATGGGCCGGCCGCCAAGGCGGGCCTGCAGGCTGGCGATGTGATCGTGGGCTTCAACGGCGAGGACATTGTCTACTCGAGCGACTTGCCGCCGCGGGTCGGCCGGACGGCGGTCGGTCGCACGGTGACGGTGGACGTGCTGCGCGGGGGCAAGCCACGCGCGCTGCGCCTGACCGTGGCGGCGCTGCCGGACCAGCCGCAGGCGGCGGCCAACACCCCGGCGCAGGCGCCGCCCCGCGCAGACCGGTTGGGTTTGTTGGTGGCGGACCTCAGTGCCGAGCAACGCGACAAGGCCGAGGTGACCGGCGGCGTTTCGGTGCAGCGGGTCGAGCCTGGGCCGGCGCTGGAAGCGGGTTTGCAGCGTGGCGACATCATCCTGTCGGTGAACAGCGTCGAGGTGAAGGACGCCGCGCAGTTCGAGCGGCTGGTCGGCCGGCTGCCGGCCGGCAAGGCCGCCCGCCTGCTGGTGCAGCGCGGTGAGGCCCCGTTGTGGCTGGCGCTGCGGGTGCCGGACTAGGCGCCACCGATCGCGAGCCTGCTATAGTGCGCGGCGCTTTCGAGGGGCGCCGTGCGCCCTCAATTCTCGTCACCCGTGTCGTCGGTCATGCCCTTCCGGGGCGGGCCGGGCGCGCGTCCACATCCTTTGTCCCGATCACGAGTCGCTGCCTGCGCTGCCGATGACCGCCGCCGACCATATCCGCAATTTCTCGATCATTGCCCACATTGACCACGGCAAATCGACGCTGGCTGATCGTTTCATCCAGCGCTGCCAGGGCCTGACCGAGCGCGAGATGCTGGCCCAGGTGCTCGACTCGATGGACCTCGAGCGCGAGCGCGGCATCACCATCAAGGCGCAGAGCGTGAGCCTGCGTTACACCGCCTCTGACGGGCAGGAATACCTGCTGAACTTCATCGATACGCCCGGACACGTCGATTTCTCCTACGAGGTGTCGCGTTCGCTGGCCGCGTGCGAGGGTGCCCTGCTGGTGGTCGATGCCGCCCAGGGCGTGGAGGCGCAGACCGTCGCCAATTGCTACACCGCCATCGAGCAGGGGCTCGAGGTGGTGCCGGTACTGAACAAGATCGACCTGCCGACCGCCGAGCCCGACCGGGTCAAGCGCGAGATCGAGGAAATCGTCGGCATCGACGCCGAGGACGCGGTCTGCGTCAGCGCCAAGACCGGTCTGGGTGTGGACGAGCTGCTGGAGGCGCTGATCACGCGCGTTCCGCCGCCGCAGGGTGATGACGCCGCGCCGCTGCAGGCACTGGTGATCGATTCCTGGTTCGACAATTACCTTGGCGTCGTCGGCCTGATGCGGGTGGTCAACGGCGTGTTGCGTGTCGGCCAGCGCATCCGCGTCATGTCCAGCGGACGGGCGTTCTCGGTCGACAAGCTCGGCGTGTACACGCCCAAGCGGCGCGACGTGGATGCGCTGGGGCCGGGCGAGGTCGGCTTCGTGATCGCCGCCATCAAGGACATCGACGCGCTGCCGGTGGGTGACACCGTCACCGAGGAATCCCGCCAGGCGACCGTGCCGCTGCCCGGATTCCAGCGCGTCAAGCCGCGGGTGTTCGCAGGTCTGTATCCGGTCGACTCGGCCGATTACGAGGATCTGCGCGACGCCCTGCGCAAGTTGCGCCTGAACGACGCGGCACTCAGTTTCGAGCCGGAAACCTCCCAGGCGCTGGGCTTCGGCTTTCGCTGCGGGTTCCTGGGCATGCTGCACATGGAGATCGTGCAGGAGCGCCTGGAGCGCGAGTACAGGCTGGAGCTGATCACCACCGCGCCGACGGTGCTGTACGAGGTGGTCAACCGCGCCGGCGAGGTGCTGATGGTGGACAACCCGGCCAACTTGCCGGACCCGTCGGCGCTGGAGGAAATCCGTGAGCCGATCCTGGCGGTCAGCATCCTGGTGCCGCCCGCCTACGTGGGCGCGGTGCTTGGCCTGTGCGAGGAAAAGCGCGGCCGCCAGCAGCGCATGAATCATCTGGGCGGGCAGATATCGCTGCAGTACGACATTCCGGCGGCCGAGGTGGTGACCGATTTCTTCGACCGCCTGAAGTCGGTCAGTCGCGGCTTCGCCTCGTTCGAGTACGACTTCGTGCGCTTCGAGCCGGCCGATCTGGTCAAGCTCGACGTGCTGGTCAACAAGGACAAGGTCGACTCGCTGTCGGTCATCGTGCACCGCCAGACGGCCCCCGCGCGCGGGCGCGAGTTGGTGGCCAAGATGGTGGAGCTGATTCCAAAGCAGATGTTCGAGGTGCCGATTCAGGCCGCCATCGGCTCGAAAATCGTCGCCCGCGAGACCGTGCGCGCCATGCGCAAGAACGTCACCGCCAAGTGCTACGGCGGCGACGTGTCGCGCAAGCGCAAGCTGCTGGAGAAGCAGAAAGAGGGCAAGAAGCGCATGAAGCAGATCGGCAACGTGCAGATTCCGCAGGAGGCCTTCATGGCGGTGTTGCACACCGGCAAGGATAAGTGACGGTGGATTTCGCGCTGCTGCTGTTCGTGCTGCTGGTGGTCAGCGGGCTGATCTGGCTGGTGGACGAAATCTGGCTGGCGCGTCATCGCACGGCCAGCGGCGGCGTCGATGCGCCCATGCCGTGGTGGGTGGAGTACGGGCGCTCGTTCTTTCCCGTCATCCTGGCCGTGTTCCTGCTGCGTTCGTTTCTGGTGGAACCGTTTCGCATTCCCTCGGGGTCCATGATTCCCACCCTGCACGTGGGTGATTTCATTCTGGTCAACAAGTTCACCTACGGCATTCGCCTGCCGGTGATCGACAAGAAGGTCATCGACATCGGTGTCCCGCAGCGCGGCGACGTGGTGGTTTTCCGTTACCCGCCGGAGCCGAGCACCGACTACATCAAGCGTGTCGTCGGCGTGCCGGGCGATCGCATCGGTTACTACGATCGCGTCCTGTACGTGAACGGCGAGCCGGTGACCGAACGGGTCAAGGCGCAGGCGCTGCGTGAGGACGGGCAGGAGGTGCTGCGGGTGCCCGAGCAACTCGGCGAGCACCGTTACCAGGTGCAGTGGGTGCCGCAGCGGTCGAGCCGGCAGGGGGAGGTGGTGGTGCCGCCGGGCACCTACTTCGTGCTGGGCGACAATCGCGACAACAGCAAGGACAGCCGTTACTGGGGGTTCGTGCCGGACGAGAACCTGGTCGGCAAGGCGTTTTTCATCTGGATGAGTTGGGACAGTCAGCGTTTTGCCGTCGACTGGCGCCGCATCGGCAGCGCCATCCCCTGAGGTCGGCCCGTTGGCGATCTGGTTGATAATGCCCGCGTGGCCGTTGGGGCGGCCTGCTACAGGGAGAACGTGACATGCAGAATCTGCGCGCTGCTCGCCAGGGTGGCTGGTCCTTTTTTTCGCTGATTGCCCTGGTGGCCCTTGGCGTTTTGTTTTTCATCATCGGCATGGCGATGTATCCGGGCTATTACGAGGCCTTCGCCGTGCGCAAGGCGGTCAATTCGCTCGAGGAAGAAATCACCATCGGCCAGATGGGCAAGCCGGCCATCTGGGGGCTGCTGGAAAAGCGGTTCGACATGAGTGGCCTGTACACGCCGACGCCTCAGCGCGACGACCTGACGGTGCAGTACGACAAGCGGACCGGCAAGAAAGTCATCGCCGTCGAATACGACTACAGCGCGCCGCTGTTCTACAACATCAGCGTGGTGATGCACTTCAAGCACGAGATTCAGGTCGAGGGCAGTTGACCACCGACCCATTGGATTTGCTGCAACTGCGGCTTGGCCATCGTTTTGGCGACCCAGCCCTGTTGCGGCGTGCACTGACGCACCGCAGCGCGCGCCGTCAGCACAACGAGCGCCTGGAATTTCTCGGTGACGCACTGCTCGGTTTTCTAGTGGCCGAGGTGCTCACACAGCGTTTTGGTCAGGCCACCGAGGGTGAGCTGACGCGGTCGCGTGCCCGGCTGGTGAGTGGTGAGGCGCTGGCGTCGCTGGCAACGGAACTGCGCCTGGGCGAGTTTCTCGAACTGGGCGCCGGCGAGCGCAAGAGCGGCGGCCAGCGCCGGGCCTCCATCCTGGCGGACGCGTTCGAGGCGCTGATCTGCGCCGTGTATCTGGACGCCGGGCTCGACACCTGCCGCGCGCTGGTATTGCGGCTGTTCGCCGAGCCGCTGGAGCGCCTGCAGCCGGGTGAGGCGCTCAAGGACCCCAAGACCCGCCTGCAGGAGTGGCTGCAGAGCCGGGCGCTGGAGCGTCCGAAATATCAATTGCGCAGTGAGCGCGAACATGGCGGCGTGTGGCAGTTCGAGGTGGAATGCCAGGTGGCGGCCCTGCCCGAGTCGGTCAGCGGTTGTGGCGGCACGCGCCGGGCCGCCGAACAGGCCGCCGCCGCCGTCGCCCTGGAGCGTTTGCAAGGTCATGCCTGATTCAATGTCCGACAACATGCCGGTGCAGCGCGCCGGGTACGTGGCCATCGTTGGCCGGCCCAATGTGGGCAAGTCGACGCTGCTGAACCGATTGGTCGGCCAGAAGCTGGCCATCACCTCGTCCAAGCCCCAGACCACCCGGCATCGCCTGCTCGGTATCCGCACCGAGGATGGCGTGCAGGCGGTGTTCGTCGACACGCCCGGCATCCATCCCGGCCGCGGGCGGGCCCTGAACCGCTACCTGAACCGCACCGCCACCGGCGCGCTCGAGGGGGTGGATCTGGTGCTCATGGTGGTGCAGGGCACGCACTGGACGGCCGAGGACGCGCGTGTGCTGGAATTGGTCAAGGCCAGCGGGCGACCGGCGGTGGCGGTGATCAACAAGATCGACCTGGTGCCGGACAAGGCCCAGCTGCTGGCGCAGATGGAGCGCCTGGGCGCGGCCGGCTGTTTTGCCGAAATCGTGCCGGTGTCGGCACGCAAGGGCAGCAATGTCGATAGCCTGGCGCAGGTGGTCGGCCGCCGGCTGCCGCCCGGTGAGGCGCTGTTTCCGGAAGACCAGGTCACCGACCGCAGCCTGAGCTTCATGGCTGCCGAACTGGTGCGCGAGAAGCTGATGCGGCACCTGCGCGACGAACTGCCGTACGTGTGCACCGTGGCGGTCGAGAGCTTTGTCGAGCAGCCGGAGCAGACCGAGATCAGCGCCATCATTTGGGTCGAGCGGCCCAGCCACAAGGGCATCGTCATCGGCAAGGGCGGTGCGATGCTCAAGCAGGTCGGCACCGAGGCCCGCGCCGATCTGGAAAAGCTGCTGGAAACGCACGTGTTCCTGCAACTGGTCGTGCGCGAGAAGAGCGGCTGGACCGACGACGACGTGGCGCTGCGCACGCTCGGCTACCAGGCCGAGTAGCCGGAGCGGGTAATGGCAGTCGCCTCCCCGGCCGCCCCTGCCCAGGTGCTGCTGCAGCCGGCGTACCTGCTGCACCGGCGGCCCTACCGTGACACCAGCCTGCTGCTGGAGTGCTTCACGCGCGACTACGGCCGGATCGGCCTGGTGGCGCGCGGCGGGCGCGGGCGGTTGGCCGGTGTGCTGCAGCCGTTCACGCCGTTGCTGCTGTCCTGGAGCGGCGGTGGTGACCTGAAGACCCTGACCCTGGCCGAGCCAGACGGGTACGCCGACCCGCTGCGCGGCGTCGCCCTGGCGGCCGGGTTCTACCTGAACGAACTGCTGTTGCGCGGCTGCGCCCGGCTGGACAGCCATCCGCCGGTGTATGCGGCCTATGCCCGGGCGCTGGCCGCGTTGCACGGCCCGGTCGTCGAGCCGGTGCTGCGCCGCTTCGAGCGCGATCTGCTGGCCGGGCTAGGCTATGGCCTGCTGCTGGAGCATGCTGCCGATGGCGCCGCCATCGCGTCGGACGGCCGTTACCACTACCGGCCGGAACACGGCGCCGTGCCGGCGGCGGACGGTGACCTGAGCGGCGCGGCGCTGCTCGCCCTGCAGCACGACACCCTGGACGACCCGGCCCACTGGCCGGCACTCAAGCGGCTGCTGCGCTCACAGTTGCGTTGGCATTTCGGTGACCGGCCGCTGAAAAGCCGTGCCCTCTACCACGCCATTGCCGGGCCTGCGTCCGGCGAACCGAAGCACCCATGACAGACCCTTCCACTGCCCGGCCACCGCTGCTGGGCGTCAACATCGACCACGTCGCCACCCTGCGCCAGGCGCGTCATACGGCCTATCCGGCACCGCTGGATGCCGCCGTGGAGGCGCTGGCCGGGGGTGCCGATTTCATCACCGTGCACCTGCGCGAGGATCGCCGGCACATCCAGGATGCGGACGTGGCGGCACTGCGCGAGCGGCTGGCCTGCCGGCTGAACCTGGAGATGGCGGTCACCGACGAGATGGTGGCCGTGGCCGAGCGCCTGCGTCCGTCAGATTGCTGCCTGGTACCGGAGCGGCGCGAGGAGCTGACCACCGAGGGCGGGCTCGACGTGGCCGGCCAGGAGGCACGGGTGGCCGCGGCCGTCGAGCGCCTATCCGCTGCCGGGATAAAGGTGTCGCTGTTCATCGATCCGCAGCCGCAGCAGTTGGCAGCGGCCCGGCGCTGTGGCGCGCCGCTGGTGGAGTTGCACACCGGCCGCTACGCCGAGATGGCAGACGCCACCGGGCAGGCAGCGGAGCTGTCGCGCATCCGGGCCGCCGTGACCGAGGGGCGTGCGTTGGGGCTTACCGTCAACGCCGGGCACGGCCTCAACCTGGACAACGTGGCCGCCATTGCCGCCCTGCCGGGGCTGGCCGAACTCAACATCGGCCACGCGCTGGTGGCGCGCGCCGTGTTCGTCGGCCTGCGCACCGCGGTGGCGGAGATGGTGCAGGCCATTGCCCGGGCGCGGCCGTGATCGCCGGCATCGGCGTCGACATCGTCGCCGTAGCGCGCATTGCGCGCCTGATCGAGCAGCACGGCGAGCATTTCGCGCGCCGCCTGCTGGCCGTATCCGAATTCGACGACTACCGCGCTGCGCCGGCGCCGGCGGCCTTCATGGCCAAGCGCTTCGCCGCCAAGGAGGCCTTCGGCAAGGCCCTGGGCACCGGCATCGCGCGGGGCGTGACGCTGCCGCAGATTGCCGTGCGACACGATGACGCCGGCCGGCCGCTGCTGGAGCTGTCCGGCGCGGCGGCCGAGCACTGCGCGCGGCGCAACATCGTTGCCTGGCATCTGAGCCTGGCCGATGAGCGCGACCATGCGGTGGCGATGGTGGTACTGGAGACGACCTGAGGCGCACCGGCAGCCCCGGACGCATCGTTACTCAGGAAACGGTCTTTTCCAGCAGCCGCTCGCGCTGGCTGGCCTCCGGGCCCTGCGGCGGGCGGGTGATCAGGTCCACGGCCTCGGCGGCGGCGTCGGCCGCCGGCAGCAGGATCAGGTCGATATCGCGGGCGCGCAAGGCGGGCAGGTCGTCCGACTGGTGGATGGCCACGGCGATGCGCTCGCGGTAGCCGTGATTGCGCAGGGCGTCGACCAGCGCCAGGCGTGGGTCGTCGTGCGTCAGGCTGCCACCGTGCACCGGAATGGCGCATACCACCCACCGGGCGCCGGCCAGCGGCAGGGCCTTGCCGAAGTCCGGGTCGGCGGCATCGCCGTAATGGGCGGCCAGGCCGCGGCTTCGCCAGCGGGCGACCATCTCGGGGTCGAAGTCCACCCCCAGCACGCTCAGGCCGCGTGTGCGCAGGCCCTCGGCGATGGCCGTGCCGTAGCGGCCGAGGCCGAACAGGATGACATCCGCCGGCGCCGGTGCTTCGCTGGGCGCCTGTCGGCGCGGGCTGTCGTTGGCGATGCGTGCCAGCAGCGGTTCGACGCGGCTGTACAGACTGCCCGAGTAGGTCACCAGGTATGTGCTGACGCCGATGCTGACCAGGCCGACCACCGTGATCAGGGCCTGCGCGGTGGCGTCCAGCACGCCGGCCTGCAGTGCCAGTGCGGCCAGGATCAGCGAAAACTCGCTGATCTGCGCCAGTGTCACGCCGGCCATGAAGGCGGTGCGCCGGCCATAGCCGGCCGCCAGCAGGATGGGCAGCACGATCAGCGGCTTTCCGACCAGCACGAACACGGACAGTGCCAGCGCCGGCAGCCACTGGCCGTGCAGGGCGCCGACGTCCAGGCTGGCGCCCAGGCTGACGAAGAAAAACAGCAGCAAGAAGTCCCGCACGCTGGCCAGGCGCGAGGCCAGCGCCTCGCGAAACGGCGTGGCTGCCAGCGCCACTCCGGCCAGCAAGCCGCCCAGTTCCTTGCCCAGGCCGAAGGTATCGGCCAGGCCGGCCAGCAGCGCCGCCCAGGCCAGGGCGAAGGTAACCAGCAGTTCCGGCGAGCGGGCCAGGCGCGCCAGCAGTCCCTGCGCCAGAAAGCGCATGAACAGCAGCACCAGTACCAGCAGTCCGGTACCGCCCAGTGCCGCGTAGGTGAGGCTGCCCTCGGCGCCGCGCATGCCGGCCAGCAGGCCCATCAGCACCACCACCAGCAGATCCTGGGCGATCAGCAGGCCGAGCGCCACGCGGCCGTGCAGCGAGTCGACCTCGCCCTTGTCCCACAGCAGCTTGATGACGATGATGGTGCTGGAAAACGTCAGTGCCAGGCCGATGGCCGCCGCCGTCTGCGGCGGCTGGCCGAGCGCCAGCGCCAGGCCAGTGCCCACGAGCGTGGTGAGCAGGACCTGGGCGCCGCCGGTGGCCAGGGCCACCGGTCCCAGCGTGCGCAGCAGGCCGGGGTCGAGCTTGAGTCCGACCAGAAACAGCAGCACCGCCACACCGAGTTCGCCGAGCACCTGCACGTGCGCGGCATTGGACACCACGCCCAGGGCATCGGGGCCGGCGATGATGCCGGCAACGATGAACGCGACGATCAGCGGCTGACGCAGCCATTGGCCGGCGAAGCCCAGCGCCGCGCCCAGCACCAGCAGCGCGGTGATCTCGTGAAAGGCGGTGTGGCTGGCGGTCATGTCGGCGTGCGCAACGTTGGGTACTGGAGCGAAGCAATTCGCCTGCCAGAAGGCGGATGCGACGCCACGACAAAGCGCAGTCTGGCGTGTGGGTGCTACGCCTTGGTGACCGGGACCGCGGCGGGCATCAGAACGGCTTGACCACGGAAAGACAGACCGCCGCAATCAGGATCAGCGTCGGCACCTCGTTGAAGAAGCGGAAAAAGCGGGCGCTGCGGCGGTTGCGGCCATCGCGCAGTGCGACCCGGTACCGCCCGCACAGCCAGTGGTAGACCACCAGCGCCACGACCAGCGTGAGTTTGGCGTGCAGCCAGCCGGCGCGACCGTACAGTTCCCAGGCATAGCCCGCCAGCAGGCCCAGGCCGGCCAGCACGGTGACCCAGGCGGCCGGTGTCATGATGGCGTGGTACAGCCGCCGCTCCATGAGTTCGAAGCGCCGGCGGCCGGCTTCGTCGGCGCAGTCAACGTGATAGACGAACAGCCGCGGCAGGTAGAACAGCCCGGCGAACCAGGCCACCATGGCGATGATGTGCAGGGCCTTCAGCCACAACATGGGAGTACTCCGTCAGGCATCGGCCAGCAGTGGCAGCAAGCGCGCGCGCAGCGCATCGGCCGACAGCACGCCGGAATGGTTGTCGATGATGTGGCCTTCGGCGTCGACCAGCAGGAACTGGGGTGTCTGTGGCGCGATGCCGAGCCGGCGCACGACCCGGGCGTTGACGTCCAGGGCCACGGGAAACGGCATTTCGAGAGCGTCCCGGGCAGCAGCGACGCGGTTGGGCGGGTCATAGGGCATGGCCAGCGCGAGTACCTGCAACCCGCGCGGTTGCAGTTCGCGGTACAGCGCCGACAAAGACGGCATTTCGGCAATGCACGGCGCGCAGGTGCTGGCCCAGAAGACGATCAGCAGTGGCTGGCCACGCAGGGTCTGTCCATTCAGGGCCGGCCCGTCAATGACGGTGAAGGTCAGGTCGGTCGGCAGGCGGTTGGTTGCCTGCGCGGGCGCGCTCAACCACAGGGTCGCGGCGAGAATGAAAAGACTCAGTTGGCGCATGGGTACTGCTTGGTAAGGGCGTAGGGAAGCACATTCTGCCAGTGGGCGCCCCGGCCTCAAACCTTGAAGGTCGGCTCGCGGCCACCAGCAACCGGGCGCAGCGTAAAATATGGGGTTTACCCAATCAGTGGACGAATCCGTGGCGGCGCCGCGCATCTATCTTTACGACAGCACGCTGCGTGACGGACAGCAGACGCAGGGCATCGATTTCTCGGTCGGTGACAAGCTGGCCATCGCCCGCGAACTGGACCATCTGGGCATCGATTACATCGAAGCCGGCTGGCCGGGCGCCAATCCTACCGACGATGCCGTGTTCGCGGCGGCGCCAACGTTGCAGCGGGCGCGGCTGGTGGCCTTTGGCATGACGCGGCGGCCGGGTCGGCCTGCCGCCGACGACCCGGGGTTGGCGCGGTTGCTGGCGAGCCAGGCGCCGGCGATCTGTCTGGTTGGAAAGACGTGGGATTTTCATGTCACCGTGGCGCTGCGCACCACGCTGGACGAGAACCTGGCGATGATCGAGGACAGCCTGGCGTACTGCCAGGCGGCCGGGCGCGAGGTGCTGTTCGACGCCGAGCATTTCTTCGACGGTTACAAGGCCAACCCGGACTATGCGCTGGCCTGCCTGGAGGCGGCCCGGCGTGGCGGTGCGCGCTGGCTGGTGCTGTGTGACACCAACGGTGGCACGTTGCCGCACGAGGTGGAGCAGATCGTCGGCGCGGTCGCGCAACACATTCCCGGCGACCAGCTGGGCATCCATTGTCACAACGACACCGACAACGCCGTCGCCAACAGTCTGGCGGCCGTGCGCGCCGGCGCCCGTCAGGTGCAGGGCACCCTGAACGGCCTGGGCGAGCGCTGCGGCAATGCCAACCTCATTTCGCTGGCGCCGACGCTGATGCTCAAGCTCGGCTACGCCACCGGGCTCGATGCCGACGACCTGGCGCACCTGACGCATGCCTCGCATTTCGTCGACGAGCGCCTGAACCGCACGCCGAACCGACACGCGCCGTATGTCGGCGAGAACGCGTTCGCACACAAGGGCGGGCTGCACGTGTCGGCGGTGGAAAAGGACCCGCGCAGCTACGAGCACGTGGCGCCGGAGCAGGTCGGCAACCACCGCAAGATTCTGGTTTCCGATCAGGCCGGTCGGGCCAATGTGCTGGCGCTGCTGGACGAGGTGGGGCTCGCGCTGGCGGCCGACGACCCGCGTGTCGGCCAGCTGGTGGAGCTGGTCAAGGCGCGCGAACTGGAGGGCTACACCTACGACGGCGCCGAGGCGAGTTTCGAGCTGCTGGCGCGCGGCCTGCTGGAGGGGTTGCCCGAGTATTTCGTGCTCGACACGTACCGCGTGATCGACGAGCGTCGGCTGACCGAGGGCCAGCTGGTCACCCTGTCCGAAGCCACCATGAAGGTACGCGTCGGCGGGCGTCTGCACATGACCGTGGCCGAGGGCAACGGTCCGGTGCACGCACTGGACCTGGCCCTGCGCCAGGCGCTGCTGGCGGCTTACCCGGCCCTGACCGAGCTTCAGCTGACGGACTACAAGGTGCGCATTCTGGAATCCGCCGCCGGTACCGGGGCAGTGACGCGGGTGATGCTGGAATGCAGCGACGCCAGTCGCCGGCGCTGGACCACGGTCGGCGCCTCGAGCAATGTCATCGAGGCGTCGTGGCAGGCGCTGTCGGATGCCATCGTCTACAAGCTCTGGCACGACGCGCACGCCCGAGGCCGCGCGTAGGCGCTATACCTTCAGCAGGTGCTGCCGGTAGTGGCGCAGCTCGCGGATCGAGTCGTGGATGTCCTCGAGCGCCAGGTGTGAAGAGCGCTTCTTGAACGAGGCCAGCACGTCAGGCGCCCAGCGCTGGGCCAGTTCCTTCAGGCTGCTGACATCCAGGTTGCGGTAGTGGAAATAGGCTTCCAGGTCCGGCATCAGGCGGGCCAGGAAACGGCGGTCCTGGCAGATGCTGTTGCCGCACATCGGCGAGGTGTTGCGCTCCACGTGGTGGCGCAGGAAGTCCAGCGTCTGGCGCTCCGCCTCGGCGGTGTCGACAGTGGAGTTGCGCACCCGTTCGACCAGACCGCTCTTGTTGTGCTGGCGTGTGTTCCACTCGTCCATGCCGGCCAGCATCTCTTCCGGCTGGCGGATGGCCAGTACCGGCCCCTCGGCCACCACGTTCAGTTCGGAATCGGTGATCACCGTGGCGATCTCGATGATGGCGTCCCAGGCGGTGTTGAGCCCGGTCATCTCGAGGTCGATCCAGATTAGCGGGCCGGCTTTGGGGGAAGGCATCGGATATCCGGAGGCAAAGGGGGAAGGCGCCGATTAAACGTCACCGGCGGGCAAGGGTACAAATTGGGGGCGCGGACTATAGCACGCGGGTCCTGTGTCCCCGGTTCGGGGCCGGGATGCCTCAGCCCTCGTAGTCGCGCCGGCCGAGCAGGGCCTGGCGCAGCGTGCCACCGTCGACGAACTCGAGTTCGCCCCCCATGGGCACGCCATGGGCGATACGCGTGCTGCGGATGCCGCGCGCGCGCGCCAGGTCGGCGATGTAGTGGGCGGTGGCCTCGCCCTCGACGGTGGGGCTGGTGGCCAGGATCAGTTCGCGCACGTCGCCTTCGTCCAGACGCGCTTCGAACCGGTCCAGTTCCAGCTCCTCGGGACCGATGCCGTCGAGCGGCGACAGGCGGCCATGCAGGACGTAATACAGACCCTGAAAGCCGCTGGCCTGGTCGATGGCCTGCACATCGGCGGGGCTTTCCACCACGCACAGCAGCGCGCGATCGCGCTGCGGTGAGGCACAAACGGCGCAGGTTTCCTGCTCGGTGAGGTTGCGGCACTGCCGGCAACGTCCGATCCGTTCCATGGCCTCGAGCAGCAGTTCGCCGAGTCGGCGACCGCCGTCACGATCGCGCACCAGCAGGTGAAAGGCCATGCGCCGGGCCGATTTGGGGCCCACACCCGGCAGCCGCTGCAGGGCGTGCGTCAGGCTGTCCAGCAGGCCGGTCGCCACGCGCGACTCAGAACGGCAGGTTCATGCCCGGCAGCTTGAAGCCGCCCAGCGCGCTGCCCATGTGGTCCTGGCTGGCCTGCTCGACCTTGCGCAGGGCGTCGTTGACGGCGGCGGCGACCAGATCCTCCAGCATGTCACGGTCGTCACCGACCAGGCTGGGGTCGATGGTGACGCGGCGCACCTGGTGGGCGCAGTTCATGGTGACCGTCACCAGGCCACCGCCGGCGGCGCCGTTGACTTCGATGTTGGCCAGTGCTTCCTGCGCCTTCTGCATGGCTTCCTGCATGCGCTGAGCCTGCTGCATGAGCTGATTCATGTTGCCTTTCATGCGTGTTCACCGTGGTTGGGGCATGGGCCCAAGTGTATCGGGACCGCCGGCCGGCGGGGCCGGGCGATCAGGGTGACGGTGCGGCGGAGCCGTCGATGACGCGGGCGTCGAGTGCGTCCATCAGTCCTTGCACCAGCGGTTCGGCTTCCAGCGCAGCGCGTGCCTGTGACTGTTGCGCGGCCGCGGCACGGGCCTGCTGGCGCGCTGGTGTTTCGGCCTCACCGTTCTGGCGGCCGAAGCTGACCTGCGCCGGCGTGCCGAGCACGCTCGACAGCGCTTCGGTCACCGCCTGGCGCGTGGTGGGGGTGAGCAGTCCCTGGCTGCGGCTGTCGACCGCCAACTCGAACGATGTGCCGCGGCGCTGCACCAGCACGCAGTGCTGAACCAGTTGCTGGGCGGCGCCGCGCAGCGGCAGACGGGCGACCAGGGCGCTCCAGTCATCGGTGCCGGCGGGTGTCGTCGGTGGGGGCGGTGCGGGGGGTGCCGACGACACCGGCGGTTGGGCGCGGGTCGTCGGTGTGGCCGCTCCCGGGGTGGCGCCGGCCGGGTTCGAGCGGCGTGGCGCAGGCTCGCTGCCGCCATCGTCGGGTCGGAACACCAGCAGGCGCAGCAGCAGCATTTCGAGGCCGCTGGCCGGGTCCGGCGCCAGCGGCAGGTCGCGTCGGCCGAGCAGCGTCATCTGGTAATAGAGCTGCACGTCCTCCGGTGCCAGGCGCGCGGCCAGTGCCTGCACGGCGGCGGGGTCGGCATCGGCGGCCAGGGTGGCGCCCGGTACCGTCTGGCACAACGCCACCTGGTGCAGCAGGCGCAACAGGTCGTCGACGACGGCGGCCGGATCGGCGGCCTGGGCGTTGATTTCACCGAGTGCCTGCAGCAGTGCCGCGCCGTCACCGTCGGCCAGTGCGCCCAGCAGGCGCACCGCGTGGCTGCGATCGAGCGTGCCCAGCATGGCGCGCACGCTGTCGGCGGCCAGCGGGCCGTCGTCGAGCATCAGCGCCTGGTCGAGCAGGCTCAGGGCGTCGCGCATGCTGCCGGCAGCCGCGCGTGCCAGCAGTTCCAGGGCCGCTGCCTCGGCGCCCAGGCCCTCGGCATCGAGCACCCGCTGCAGCTGGCCGCCGATCTGTTCGGCGGTCAGGGCACGGAGGTTGAATTGCAGGCAGCGCGACAGGATCGTCGGCGGAATCTTCTGCGGGTCGGTGGTGGCCAGCAGGAACTTGATGTGCGGCGGAGGTTCTTCGAGCGTCTTGAGCAGCGCGTTGAAGCTGCTCTTCGAGAACATGTGCACCTCATCGATGAGGTACACCTTGAAGCGGCCCTGGGTCGGCGCGTACTGGACGTTTTCCAGCAGCTCACGGGTGTCGTCGACGCCGGTGCGCGAGGCAGCGTCCACCTCGAGCAGGTCCATGAAGCGCCCGGCGTCGATGCTCTGGCAGGCGGCACACTGGCCGCACGGCTCGACGCTGACGCCCTGCTCGCAATTCAGCGCCTTGGCGAACAGGCGTGCGACCGTGGTCTTGCCAACGCCGCGGGTGCCGGTGAACAGGTAGGCGTGATGCAGGCGATCGCTGCCCAGCGCGTTGGTCAGCGCCCGGCGCACGTGTTCCTGGCCGACCATGTCGGCGAAGCGGCGCGGACGCCACTTGCGGGCGAGGGCCTGGTAGCTCATGGGGTGGCGGAACCTGCCAGCCGGACCCCGGCACCTGAATCGCCCGCTACCGTTGCTCCCTTCCGGGCCTGGCGGGGTTCACGGGCTATCACCGCGGGGGAACTGACAGGCCCGCCATTGAATCGGCAGAACTGGCGGAGAGGGAGGGATTCGAACCCTCGATACGCTTTTGACGTATACACACTTTCCAGGCGTGCTCCTTCAACCACTCGGACACCTCTCCGGGAGATCGGCCCCGACCGTGAGGAGCTGCGAGTACGGCCGGGGATGGCACGGCCGAGCCGTGCGTGATCAGCTGACGCGCGAGTAGTACTCGACGACGAAGTTCTCGGCCACTTCGAGCGGCACGTCGGTGCGCTCGGGCTGGTGGCGGAAGGTGCCGGTCATCTCGCTCGCGTTCAGGTCCAGGTATTCCGGCAGGCTCAGCGACGGCGACTGCAGGGTCTCCACGATCACCGGGTGCTTGCGGCTGCCCTCGCTGATGCCGATGACGTCACCCGGACGCAGCTGGTAGCTGGGGATGTCCACGCGACGGCCGTTGACCGTGACGTGGCCGTGCTTGACCACCTGACGGGCCGCCGGGATGGTCGGCGCGAAGCCCAGCCGGAACACAACGTTGTCCAGGCGCGACTCCAGCAGCGTCAGCAGGTTCTTGCCGGTGTCGCCCTTGCGGCTGGCGGCAGCCTTGAAGTAGTTGCGCAGCTGGCGCTCGCCGATGCCGTAGTTGTAGATGAGCTTTTGCTTCTCATCCAGACGCAGGCGGTAGTCGCTGGCGCGACCGCGCCGCGCGCCATGCTGGCCGGGCGGGTTGCTGCGAACGCCGTCGGTCTTGCGGGTGAGACCGGGCAGCTGCTGTTGAAAGCGCCGCACGACCCTGAGACGGGGACCGGTGTACCGTGCCATTGATGCTGTGTCCTGACCTGAAAAAAACGCCGGGCGGTGCCCGGCGTACGAAACTCAAGACGGGTATCTTAAACGCGGCGGCGGGAGGCTTTCAAGCCACCGTCGCGCGCCGCGGTCCGGGGCCGTGTCGGCTGCAGGGCGGCGGTGATGGCTTCCAGTTCCTGGGCCGTGGCGTCGCGGTGCTGTCCGCGGCCGAGGCCGCGTGGCAGCTGCAGCGGACCGAAGCGGATGCGCAGCAGGCGGCTGACGGTGATGTCCTCGGCCGCCCACAGGCGCCGCACCAGGCGGTTGCGGCCTTCGTCGACGGTGACGTGGAACCAGCGGTTGCGCCCTTCTCCTCCGGCCGGGGTGATGGACAGGAACCGCGCCGGGCCATCCTCCAGCTCGACGCCGTGGCGCAGACGCTCGAGCATCGCGCCGTCCACCGGGCCGATCACCCGTACCGCGTATTCGCGTTCCAGGTGGCTGGCCGGATGCATCAGGCGGTGAGCGAGGGTGCCGTCGGTGGTCAGCAGCAGCAGGCCGGAACTGTTGATGTCGAGCCGGCCGACACTGATCCAGCGCCCGCCGGCCAGTGCCGGCAGGCGGTCGAACACGGTCGGCCGCCCCTGCGGGTCGTGGCGCGTGCACACCTCGCCTTCGGGCTTGTGGTACAGCAACAGGCGCGTCTTGGGAGGCGCCCCCAGCAGCACGGGGCGGCCATCGACGGTGATGCGGTCGGCGGGGGTGACGCTTTGGCCGAGCGTGGCTGGTCGGTCGTTGACCTGTACCCGGCCGGCGCGGATCCAGTCCTCGATGTGCCGCCGCGAGCCCAGTCCGGCGCGGGCCAGGACCTTGTGCAGCCGCTCGGCGGCCTGGCGTTCAGCTGGCATGGGTGTCGGCCGCCTCGGCCAGCATGGACAGTTGCGGCTCGTGGGCCGGGTCGGCCAGGTCGGCCAGGGATGGCAGCTCGCCGAGACTGCGCAGGCCGAAATGATCCAGGAACGCCCGTGTGGTGCCGAACACGGCCGGGCGTCCCGGTACCTCGCGGTGTCCCACGGCGCGTACCCAGCCGCGGTCGATCAGGGTCTTGAGCAGGTTGCTGCCCAGCGACACGCCGCGGATGTCCTCGATGTCCGCGCGCGTCACCGGCTGGCGGTAGGCGATGATGGCCAGTGTTTCCAGGGCGGCGCGCGAGTAGCGCGGTGCGCGCTCGGCCAGCAGCGGCGCCACCGCGGCGGTGTAGGTGGCGCGCACCTGGTAGCGGTAGCCGCCGGCGGTGTGCGTCAGTTCGAGTGCGCGTTCGGCGCACTCCAGGGTCAGCTGGTCGATGGCCTGCTGGATGTCGGCGCGGCTGGGCGTGCGTCCGCCGGGCGTCAGGCGCTGCAGCTGGTCGATGCCGAGCGGCTCGCTGGCCACCAGCAGCGCCGCTTCGATCAGGCGGGTCAGGTCCATCAGGCGGCCTTCAGGTAGATGGGGCCGTACGCTTCGTTCTGGCTGAGGTCGATCAGCCGCTCGCGTACCAGCTCGAGGATGGCCAGAAAACTCACCACCACGCCGGCGCGGCCCTCATCGGCGTGCAGCAGGTCCAGCAATGGCGTGAAGCGGTCGGCGGTCAGCTGGCCGAGGATGCGGCTCATGCGTTCGCGCACCGACAGCGGTTCACGGCGCACGTGGTGGTGTGCGGTGAGCGCGCTGCGGGCCAGCACTTCGGTCATGGCGGCCAGAAGCTCGCCCAGACTCACCTGCGGTTGCGGCGGCGGCAGGTCGAGATCGGGCAGTGCCACGGCCAGCGGCAGCACGTCGCGGCCGAACTGCGGCCAGTCGGCCAGCGCCTGGCCGGCGTTGCGAAAGCGGGCGTAGTCCTGGAGGCGCCGGACCAGGGCGGCACGCGGGTCGTCCTCGGTGTCGTCTTCTGTCGGGCGGGGCAGCAACATGCGCGATTTGATTTCTGTCAGTACCGCGGCCATGACCAGATAGTCGGCGGCCAGCTCCAGGCGCAGGTCGCGCATCAGTTCGACGTAGGCCATGTACTGCACCGCCACGTCGGCGACCGGAATGTCCAGTATGTCCAGGTTCTGGCGCCGGATCAGCCACAGCAGCAGGTCGAGCGGTCCTTCGAAGGCCTCCAGGAACACCTCGAGCGCGTCCGGGGGGATGTACAGGTCCTCCGGCAGGCGCGTCAGGCGTTCGCCATGCACCCGCGCCAGCGGCAGTTCCTGCTGGGTTGGCTCCACGGCGGCGGTCATCGACGTGCTCAGCGGTAACCCAGCCCCATGACCTGGCGCACCTCGTCCAGGGTCTCGCGCGCGACCTCGCGCGCCTGCTCGCAGCCGGCGGCGACGATTTCACGCAACAGGCCGGGGTCGTCCTCGAACGGCTTGGCGCGCTCGCGAAACTGCGCCAGTTCGGCCTGTACCGCTTCGATCAGCGGCTTCTTGCAATCCAGGCAGCCAATGCCGGCGCTGCGGCAGCCTTCCTGCACCCAGTCCCGGCGGGCCTCGTCCGAGTAGACCTGGTGCAGGCCCCACACCGGGCACTTTTCCGGGTCGCCCGGGTCGCTGCGACGGACCCGCGCCGGGTCGGTGGGCATGGTGCGCATCTTCTGCGCCACCGTGTCCGGGTCCTCGCGCAGGGCGATGGCGTTGCCGTAGGACTTGGACATCTTGCGCCCGTCCAGGCCCGGCATCTTGGAGGTTTCGGTCAGCAGGGGCTGCGGTTCCGGCAGCACGATGATGCCCGAGCCCTCCAGGTAGCCGAGCAGGCGCTCGCGGTCGCCGATGCTGATGCCGGTCTGGCCGCGCACCAGCGCCTGGGCCACGGCCAGAGCCTCGTCGTCGCCACGCTCCTGGTAGGCGCGGCGGTTGTGCTCGTACAGCTGCGCCTGCTTCTTGCCCAGCCGGCGCAGCGCGCCCTGCACGCGTGCCTCGAAGTCCGGCTCGCGGCCGTACAGGTGGTTGAAGCGTCGCGCGACCTCGCGCGTGAGCTCCAGGTGCGCCACCTGGTCCTCGCCCACCGGCACCATCGTCGCCTTGTAGATGAGGATGTCGGCGCTTTGCAGCAGCGGATAGCCGAGGAAGCCGTAGGTGGCCAGGTCGCGCTCGCGCAGCTGCTCCTGCTGTTCCTTGTAGGTGGGCACCCGCTCGAGCCAGCCCAGGGGCGTCATCATGGACAGCAGCAGGTGCAGCTCGGCGTGCTCGGGCACGCGCGACTGCACGAACAGCACCGCGCTGCCGGGGTCGACGCCGGCAGCCAGCCAGTCGACGATCATGTCGTAGGTATGCTCGGCAACCTGCTGCGGGGTCTCGTAGTCGGTGGTCAGGGCATGCCAGTCGGCAGCGAAAAAGAAGCAACGGTGTTCGTGCTGCAGGCGCGTCCAGTTCTTCAGCACGCCATGGTAGTGACCCAGATGCAGGCGTCCGGTCGGACGCATGCCCGACAGGACGCGGTCGTGGGGCGAGGACAAGGTATTCAAGCGGACCCTCCCAGGCCGACCATCAACAGCAGCAGTTGGTTGAACAGTTGTATCACCGGCTGCAGGATGCGCCACAGGACGCCGCTGAGCAGCAGCGCCAGCACGATTATCAGGCCGTACGGCTCAATGGCGCCCAATGCCGCCGCCTGGCGCGCCGGCAGCAGGCC
>NZ_JBFJTF010000034.1:0-20293 GCF_041625615.1 Immundisolibacter sp.
CGATCGCGCTGACCGAGTCCGGCAACGGCCTGGACATCCAGGCCCATGCCGAGATCGTCATCGAGGCCGAATACGTCCATGGACGTCGTGATTTCGAGGGCCCGTTCGGCGAGTTCCCCGGTTCCTACAGCGGCGTACGCCGGGCGCCGGTGTTCAAGGTGACGGCCGTCTCGCACCGCAAGAACCCGATCTTCGAGAACATCTACATCGGCCGCGACTGGACCGAGCACGACACCCTGATCGGCCTGAACACCTCGGCGCCGATCTACGCCCAGCTGAAGAAAGAGTTTCCCGAGGTGGTGGCGGTCAACGCCCTGTACCAGCACGGGCTCACCGGCATCATCTCGGTCAAGAACCGCTTCGCCGGCTTCGCCAAGAGCGTGGCACTGCGCGCCCTGTCGACGCCGCACGGGCTGATGTACCTGAAGAACCTGATCATGGTCGACGCCGACGTCGACCCGTTCGACCTGAACCAGGTCATGTGGGCGTTGTCGGTGCGCACCCGCGCCAGCGACATCATGGTCCTGAACGACATGGCCATGATCATGATCGACCCCGCCGCCGTGACGCCGGGCAAGGGTCACCACTTGATCATCGACGCCACCACCCACATGCCGCCCGACCCGATCGGCGGCGACGTGGAAATCGTCACACCGCCGTCGGGCGAGGCCATCGACGCACTGGCGGCGCGCATCCGCGACCTGCAGGGAGGAAACTGAGCATGGCCGTGAACTGCCCGCGCTGCGGCGGCGACCAGAACCGGGTCGAGTATCAAGGCAAGGAAAATGGCGAAGTGGTCTGGACCGTGCATTACTGCACCGCCTGCTGCTTCACCTGGCGCGATACCGAGCCCGCGCTGTCGATCGATCCGGCCAGGCGCCGGTCGGTGTTTCAGGTCGACCCCAGCCATCCGGAACGCTTCGGGGTGGTCATTCCGCCCGTCAAGCGCTGAGCCGTCCTTGGTCCGCATCGAATCGACAGGAGAGGGAACTCCGATGACACGACTCGACTACCTGCGCTACATGTCGCCGGCAGTGCTGGTGGCCAGCGGCATCCTCGGCCTGCTGCTCGGCGGCGCCTGGGTCTGGCTCGGTTTCGGTGCCTTCCTGCTGGTGGCGGGGATCGACCCGCTCCTGGGCAAGGACCACGGCATGCGTCGCGGCGCCCATCCGCTGCTGGCCGACACGATCCTGTACTTCCAGGTGGTGCCGGTGGCGCTGCTGTGGGTGGTGTTCGCCTGGCGCATCGGCAGCGCCAATGCCGAACTGACGGCGCTCGACTACCTGGGTGCGGCCGTGTCGGTGGCGTTCATGACCGCCATCGGTGGCCTGCCGGCGGCGCACGAGATGTTTCACCGCCACAGCACGCTCGGCAAGTTTGTGGGCAGCGTGCTGGGCACCATCTTCGCGTCCGGCTACAGCTCGCTTGCGCATGTGCACGTGCACCACATCGACACCGACACCCCGGACGACACCGAAACCCCGTACCGCGGCGAGAGCGTGTATCGCTTCGTGGTGCGTGCCGCCTACCGCCAGCATCGACGCAGCTGGCAGATCGAGATGGCGCGCCTGCGCAAGCTCGACCTTGGCTTCTGGACACCGCGCAACCTGGTGCTGCGGGGCCTGACGATGTACGCGCTGCTGCTGGGCTGCTTCTACCTCGCCGCCGGCCTCACCGGCATGCTGCTGCTGATGCTGGTGTCGGCGCTGGGCCTGTTCATCCTGGAAATCTTCAGCTACATCCAGCACTACGGCCTGCTGCGCGAACCCGGCACGCCCATCGAGGATCGCCACGCCTGGAACCACCTGACACCGCTGGGTCGCGCGCTGACGTTCGAGATCGTCACCCACTCCGAACATCACGTCGATCCGGACCGACCCTACTGGCGGCTGACGCCGCGGCCGGCCGCACCGCAGATGCCCAGCGCCGTCACCTGCTTCGTGCTGGCGCTGATCCCGCCGCTGTGGGAAAAACTGATCGGCCGTCCGCTGCTGCAGCACTGGGACACCCACCACGCCACCGCCCGCGAACGTGAGTTGGCCATTGCCGCCAACCGCGCCGCCGGCTGGCCGGACTGGCTTTCTGATGCACCGATGCCGAGCGCCGCGTAGACGGCGCCGACGGGGCATGTCCCCCACCCTGAGGAGAGCGACGGATGAAAATCGAACAGTTCAATACGCTGCTGGATGATCGCATCGACGACGGCGTGTTTGATGTCAGCCGTGACATCTACCTCGACGCCGAGCTGTTCGAACTGGAGATGAAAACCATCTTCGAGGGCAGCTGGCTGTACCTGTGCCACGAAAGCCAGATCCCGAATCCGGGAGACTTCCTCACCACGCACATGGGACGCCAGCCGGTCATCATCAGCCGCGGCAAGGACGGCCAGGTCCACGGCTTCGTCAATGCCTGCGCGCACCGTGGCGCCACCCTGTGCCGCACGCGCAAGGGCAACCAGGCGTTCTTCACCTGCCCGTACCACGGCTGGGTCTACGACAGCACCGGCAAGAACGTCGACATCAAGGATCACGCCACCGGAGCCTACCCGCCTGCCTTCGAGCAGCAGTCGCACGACCTGAAGGCCCTGCCGAAGCTCGACACCTACCGCGGCTTCGTCTTCGGGTCCCTGTCGCCCGACGTACCGTCACTCGTGGACCACCTCGGTGGCGCAACGCCGTTCATCGACCTCATGGTCGACCAATCGCCCGACGGCCTCGAAGTGCTGCGTGGCAGCTCCACGTATACCTTCAACGCCAATTGGAAACTGCAGGCCGAAAATGGCGTCGACGGCTACCACGTCACCAGCGTCCACGCCAACTACGTCGCCATGGTCCAGCGGCGGATGGCACTGGCGAAGGAAGACAAGGTAAAGGCCATCGTCGGCAACGGCGACATCAGCAAGATGCCCAGCGGCGCCTACGACCTGGGCGGCGGCCACACGCTGCTGTGGGGTCGGGTGCCCGGCGCCGGCGACCGGCCGCTGGCGCTGCGCCGGGCCGAGCTCGAACAGCGCGTCGGCGCGGTCAAGGCCAGCTGGATGATCGACTGCAGCCGCAACCTGGGACTGTTTCCGAACGTCTTCCTGATGGACCAAACGTCCACCCAGATTCGCGTGTTCCGGCCTTTGGCCGTGGACAAAACGGAAGTCACCATCGTCGGCATCGCGCCCAGGGGCGAAAGCCCGGCGGCCCGCAGCCGTCGTATCCGGCAGTACGAGGATTTCTTCAACGCCACCGGCATGGCCACACCGGACGACCTGCGCGAGTTCGAGGCCTGCCAGGCAGGCAACCGGGGACTGGCCGGCAGCCGCCAACACCTCGACCGAGGACTCGACCGACTCTCGTTCGAACCCGACGAGATGGCGCACAGCATCGGTGTCAGGCCGCACTCGCTCGGTCCCGACTGGTCCGACGAGAACATCTTCCACAGCTTCTACCGCCGCTGGCAGCAACTGCTGACCGGCCAGCGCTGAACTGCTCCAAGCGCGCTCACCGGAGACTCGCCATGAACAAGCCCGTCGAGACACAGCCCTTCCTGAACCCCAGCGACCTGGTGGTCGACCGGCCGGACGATGGCACCTTCCTGGTCAGCCGGCGCCTGTTCAATGAGGCCGAACTGTTCGAGCTCGAGATGAAATACATCTTCGAGGGCACCTGGATCTTCCTGTGCCATGAGGGCCAGATTCCCAATCCGGGCGATTTCTTCACCACCGAGATGGGTCGCCAGCCGGTGGTCATCTCGCGCGGCAAGGACGGCCAGGTCCACGGCTTCGTCAACGCCTGCGCCCACCGCGGCGCCACGCTGTGCCGCACGCGCAAGGGCAACCAGCAGTTCCTGACCTGCCCGTACCACGGCTGGGTGTACGACAGCACCGGCAAGAACGTCGACATCAAGGATCACGCCACCGGTGCCTACCCGCCCGTTTTCGAACAGCAGTCCCATGACCTCAAGGCCATTCCGCGGCTCGAAACCTACCGCGGCCTCGTGTTCGGGTCGCTGAATCCGGACGTGCCGACCCTGGCCGAGCACCTCGGCGGTGCGGCCAAGGCCATCGATTTCGTCATGGACCAGTCCGAGCACCCACTCGAGGTGCTGCGCGGCTGGTCGACCTACACCCACCGCGGCAACTGGAAACTGCAGCCCGAGAACGGCATCGACGGCTACCACTTCACCGCCGTGCACGCCAACTATGTCGGCATCATGAAACGCGAGGCCGAGCGGCGCGCCCAGAAGGCCGCCGCTACCGGCGGCGTGCAGCGCAGCTTCGGTGGCGACGACCTGCTCAAGCTCAAGAGCGGCTGGTATGACTACGGCCACGGCCACACGCTGATGTGGGGCAGCTTTGGCCAGCCACAGAATCGGCCGGTGTGGAGCCGCCGCGAACAGATCGCCGAGCGCCACGGCGCGGCGCATGCCGAGTGGGTGGTCGGGCGTCTGCACAATCTGCTGATCTTCCCGAACCTGCTCCTGATGGATCACGCCGCGACACAGATTCGTGTCATCAAGCCGGTGTCAGTGGACTTCACCAAGGTCGAGAGCTACGCCCTGGCCGCCCGCGAGGACGGCCCGGACGTACGCACCCGGCGCATCCGCCAGTTCGAGGACTTCTATAACGCCACCGGCCTGGCCACGCCGGACGACCTGGCTACCTTCGAGGCCTGCCACGACGGCCTGCAGGGGCAGCTCGTGCCCTGGCAGCTGGGCTACGACCGCGGCTTCTCGCAGGTGCGCGTCGGTGGCGATGACGAATCGGCCGCAGTCGGCATGGAGGCTCAGATGAGCGGCCCCGACTTCCAGGATGAGGTGCTGCTGCACGGCCAGTATCGCGAGTGGCTGCGCCTGATGAGCCCCGTCCTGACCGGCTGAGCGCAGCTTTCAACCAAAAAGCCGGCCCACGGCCGGCGACAAGGAGATGTCGATGCCCGAGTACCTGCCGCCTGGCGTAGCCCGCGAGGACTTCCAGTCCGCGCTGGCCGAGATTCGCTCCATCGTCGGCGCCAACTGGGTTTTCAGCAACCCCGAGGGTGACCTGCAACCCTACCTGGACCACATGTCGGCCGTGCCGCCCGAAAGCCGCATGCCGTCGGCCGCCATTTCAGCCGCCTCGGTGGCGGAGGTGCAGGGCGTGCTGCAGGTGGCCAACAAATACAAGTTGCCGTTGTGGACCTACGGCAACGGCAAGAACTTCGCCTATGGCGGACCGGCCCCGAAGCAGGCCGGCTACCTGGTGCTCGACCTCAAGCGCATGAATCGCATCCTCGAGGTCAACGAGGAATCCGGCTACTGCCTGGTCGAACCGGGCGTGTCGTACTACCAGCTCTACCAGCACCTGCAGGAAAAGGGCTATCAGCTGTGGATCGACTGTGCCGCCCCCGGCTGGGGCGGCGTGATCGGCAACGCGCTCGAGCACGGCGCCGGCTACACGCCGTATGCCGACCACCTCCTGTTCTCCTGTGGCATGGAAGTGCTGCTGGCCGATGGCCAGCTGCTGCGTACCGGCATGGGCGCCCTGCCCGGCAACAACAGCTGGCAGCTGTTCAAGTACGGCTTCGGCCCCTACGTGGACGGCATCTTCTCGCAGAGCAACTTCGGCATCGTCACCAAGATGGGTTTCTGGCTCATGCCGAAACCACCGGCCTACAAGCCGTTCATGGTGACCTACCAGAACGAGGAAGACATCAAGCCGCTGATGGACATCCTGCGGCCGCTGAAGATGAACATGATCATCCAGAACGGCGCGGTGATCGAACACATCTCCTACAGTGCCTCGGTGCAGCGCCTGCGCAAGGACCTGTGGGACAAGCCCGGCGTCATTCCGGATTCGCGCTGGCGCGAAGTGGCCGATGAGCTGGACCTTGGCATGTGGAACCTGTACGGCGCCCTGTACGGCCTGCCCGAGAACGTCGAGATGACCTGGCAGATGGTGCAGCACGAGCTCACGCGCATTCCCGGCGCCAAGGTGTACCTGGACGGTGACCGCCCGGCCGACGACGCCGGCTGGAACTACCGCGAGAAGCTGATGCGCGGCGAGCCCAACATGACCGAGTTCAACCTGGTCAACTGGGACGGCGGCGGGCACCTGAACTTCACGCCCATGGCGGCCATGACCGGCAAGAACGCGTGGGAAATGTTCACCATCTTCAAGGAACTGTTGAACAGGCACGGGTTCGACATGATCTGCGAGGAAGTGGCCATGTTCCGCACCATGATCACGCTGATCATGGTCATGTTCGACCCGCGCGACGAAGACGCCCGCCAGCGTGCCGACGCCTGTTCGCGCGAACTGGTGGCCATCGCCAAGGCCCACGGCTACGGCGAACTGAAGGCCAACCTCACCTACATGGACATCATTGCCGACATGTACGACGGCCAGGACGATGCGCTGCGCAAGGTGAACCAGCGCATCAAGGATGCACTGGATCCCAACGGCATCCTGTCGCCGGGCAAGTCCGGCATCTGGCCGTCCAACTGGACCGGCCCGCGGTACTGAGGGGACCGGAAATGACCCGCATAACAACGATCGCGAAGCTGGCCGGCGCTGCCCTGCTGGGCTTTTCCTGGGCCGGCTGGACGCATGCGGCCGACGAAACCGGCGTGGTCGACGCCGCCGTCAGCCCACCGGCGGAGCTGGCCACGCCGGTAGGCGAACGCACCGGCGAGGAGCTGTTCGTGCAGTTCTGCCGCGCCTGCCATGCCCCCGGCCTGGACCACCCCGGCACGGCCAAACTGGCCTTGACCAAGGGTGAGGCCCAGTCGGTGATCCTGAACCGACAGGATCTGCCGGCGGAATACGTTGCATACGTCGTGCGCAACGGCCTGCTGGGCATGCCGCCCTTGCGCCCGACCGACATCACCGACGCCGAACTCGAGCGTCTTGTCACCTACGTGCGCAACACCCCGGCCGACGCCATACCACCGGAGCACCCGGGGGGCGCCTACGCCCATCCGCCGACACTGGAACAGATCTGGAATTTCGGCATCAAGCCGCGCCTGTTCACGGTCATCGTGCCGACCGTCGTCGTGCTGGCGCTGCTCATCACGTTACTGGTGCGCCGCCGGCGCAAGAAGTGACCCTCTCAACCCAACCCTAAGGAATCAACATGCGCTTTGTCATTCTCGGGGCCGGCGGGCTCGGCTCGGTCATTGGCGGCTACCTGGCCAAGGCCGGCGAGGACGTCACCCTCATCTGCCGCCAGGCCCACGCCGACGCGGTCAACACCCAGGGACTGAAAATCAGCGGCGTACGCGGCGACCACCTGGTCCGCGAGAACCTCAGCGCCGTCACCACGCCCGACGAAGCGGAAGGCGAATTCGACCACCTGATCATCCTGGTCAAGGGCAAGGACACCGAAACCGCGCTGGCCCAGGCCGAGGGCCTCAAGGCCCGCTGCAAGAACGTGTTCTCGCTGCAAAACGGCATCGGCAAGGAAGAACGCCTGCGCGAGTGGGCCGGCCGCGACAAGGTAGTGGGCGCCTCCACCATCGAGGGCGGCACGCTGCACGAGCCGGGCGTGGCAAGCAACCCGCTCACCACGCCGATCACCGCCTGGTTCGGTGAACTCGACGGCGGCACCAGCCCGCGTACCGAGGCGCTGGCCGAGGCCTTCACCCGCGCCGGGCTGGAAGCCCGCTCGGTCCCCAACATCATGCAGGTACTGTGGGAAAAGCTGGTGCAGATCGGCACTGCCTCCGGCTGGTCGGTAAGCACGCTGGGCCTTCGCCTGTACTTCCAGGACGGCCTGCTGATCCGCCAGGGCGCCGAGCACTACGTGGCGCTGGCCAAGGACTTCCTGCGCGTCTACGGCGCCATGGGCTACACGCCGCAGAACTTCTACGCGCCGATGTCGCAGTTCAAGGAGTTGAACGAACTCGACTTCGAAGGCGGCGTGGCGATGATGATGAAGCTCGGCGAGCGCCTCAAGCAGCAGGGCATGCGCGGGCGCACGTCCATGCACGAGGATGTCATCCGCGGCAAGAAGACCGAGGTCGACTACCTGCTGAAGCCGTTCCTGGACAAGGCGGCGGAACTTAACCTCGAGGTACCGGTACTGGAATCGGTGTACCGCATCGTCAAGACCCAGGATGCCTACCTGGATTGATGTGGCCCGGTGTTCGACACAAAAAAGGCGCCGCGAGGCGCCTTTTTTTGTGTCCACAGTCGGCCCGTCAGCGGCGGATCACGCCCTTTTCGATCAGCTCGCTCAACCCGAACGGATCGAAATTCGTGTAACCCGCATCCATGGCCTGCTGGAACAACCCGAGCAGCGCGTCCCCCAGCGGCAGCGTGAGTCCCGCATCCTGCTGCGACAGCTCCCGCACCGCCTTCAGGTCCTTGTAGAAGATGCCCAGCCCGGTCGGGCCCTCGCCGAACGGCCGCGCCGCCAGCTTGGGCTTGTAGAAATCCAGCACGTGCCGCGGCGACACGCAGGCGCCGAGCACGTCCATGAGTTGCACACCGTCGATGCCGCAGCGCTCGCCGAGCACCACCGCCTCGCTCAAACCCACCAGCGTGCCCATGAACGCCAACTGGTGACACAGCTTGGCGATCTGCCCGCTACCGGGTGGCCCGAGATGGAAAATGCTGCCGCCGAAGGTCTCCAGGAGCGGCCTGACGGTGTCGAAGGCCGTCGGCTCGGCCCCCACCATCACCGCCAGCGTGCCCGCCTCGGCCCACGGCGCGGAGCCACTCAAGGGTGCGTCGACATAGTGCATGCCGGCGGCCCGTGCCTGTTCCGCAAGGGCCCGGCAGCGCGGCGGCGCCGTGGTGCCCAGATCCACCACCACGGCGCCGGGCGCCGCGCGCTCGAAAATGCCATCCGCCTGGCTCAGGACCTCGGCGAGAACCTCCTGGTTGGAGACCGCCACGAACACCACCTGCGCCCCGGCGGCGGCATCGCCGACCGAGCGCGCGATCCCGGCACCGACGGCACCGGCCTTGTCGAGCGCGGCCGCCGACACGTCAAACGCCTTCACGGCATGACCGGCGCCAACAAGATGCCGCACGATGGGCACCCCCATCACACCTACGCCGACGAAGCCCAGCTGCATGACGGCCGGCCTACCAGGTCGCCGCAACGTAATCGCGGATGTCGTAATCCGCCGGCACGCGACGCTGGGTGACCAACTCCTGCTCCACCCGCTTCAGGAACGCCCAATCGAGACTGGGCTCACGCCGCCAATGGCGCCGTTCGCGCTGCATGGCCCGCTCGATGTCGTCCTCGCTCACGAACGGCAGCTGCCCGGCGAACGGGCGCAGTGCCGCCGGATGCTCACAGGCATCGGCGATCGCCTCGAAATAGGCGCCCACCGTGCGCCGCACCAGCTCCGGACGCTCCTCGATCCAGCGCCGGCGGGCGTACAGAAGAATGCCGTAGTTGGCCGGTCGAAGCAGGTCGGCGTAATCGGCCAGCACCCGCCAACCGTGCCGGCGCTCGATCAGGCTCACGTACGGTTCGTACAGGATGCCGATACGAAAGGCACCTTTCTCGACGCCATCGGCGAAGGCCTGGCCATAGTTGTCGAAGGCGCTGTCCTTCATGAGTTCGACGACGTCGAAATCATCGGCGGCCAGCCCTTCCTGCCGGGCGTGCCACTCCAGCAGACTGCCTGGACAGGTCATGCGCTTGTTGATGACCACCGCCTCTGCGCGGCAATCGGACAGGCGCTGCACCTCGGGCGCAGCGACCAGGTAAAACGGGGCGAAATCACAAAACCCGACGCTGACCACAGCGTACTCGCGTGAGCCTACCGCCGCCGGCAGAAACACCGGCGTACCGATCTGACCCATGTCGTAGGCGCCCTCACGGATGCGGGCGCCGTACTCCTCGCCGGTGAGGTGGCTCGACAGGCTCAGGTCCAGGCCGCGGGCCGCGAACCGGCCCTCGCGCTGCCACTGCTCGATCGGAAAGTTGAACAGACCAACCGGCGGCGTGCCCCAGTTCACGACATCCATCGCCAACTCCCCGCCGCCGGCTGGCGGCCATCAGACGTGATAGAAGTCCAGCACCTCGGGAATCAGATCATTGATGAGAATGATCTTCTTCTTGGCGATGCGCAGGCTGCCATCGCTCTGCGGACGCAAAACGTACTCGTACTGGCCGGCAAAGAAGTGCGTCTTCTTGTGCTTGAAATACGTCACCTGCCAGCTGGCGTCGACGGCGAAGTCGCCATTCTCCAGCTTGCGCGCCTGCACGTTGCCAACCATGTGGCTGGTACGCGGCAACGGCACGGACGCCGACGACATGCCCGTGCGCAGGCGGAACACACGATCCTCAAGACCGCTGCGGTCGGCGTAATAAATAAGCGAGATCTCGTTGTGCGGATCGGTGATGTAGCTGTGCTCCGACTCCCAGGCCGGAATCCAGAATTCGGCTTCCGGCAGGTACAGTGCCAGCCAGTCGTCCCACGCCTGGCGGTCGATCAGACGGGCTTCGGTGTAGAGCAGGTCGGCGCAACGCGCGACGTCATCCATGGTCTTTGCCTTTCAAGTTCATACGAGTTGACGGGAGCCGGGGCCTCAGACGTGCCCGGTCGACGGCGGGGCGCCTGAGGCACCCCGCCGGGCCGGTCACTTCTGCATGGCATTCAGCCAGTGCCGGTGCTGCGCCAGGAAAATGCCCTCGTCTTCCACCTTGCCGCCGCTGTAATCGGGGTTGATGCCCAGCGCCTTGGCACGCTCGTCCGGCCCCTTGGTCAGGAACTTCACGCCACGGGTGAGGTCGTTCCAGCGCGCCAGGCGCCCCTGGTAGGCGTGCTGCGCGTAGGAGAACTCGCTCAGGTCATCCGGCGTGGCCATGCCCGAGGCATTGAAGAAGTCCTCGTACTGGCGAATGCGGTGAGCCCGCATCTTGGGCGACTCGCCCTTCGGCGCGATGGCGTAGATGGTGACCTCGGTCTTGTCCACGGCAATCGGTCGAAACACGCGAATCTGCGACGACATCTGGTCCATCAGAAACACATTCGGATAGATCAGGGTGTTGCGCAGCTTGCCGATCATCCAGTGGGTGTAAACCTCGCCGAATTCCTTGCTCCACGTGTCGTACATGTGGAAGTTGGGCCGCCGGTCGCCGCGATTGGGCCAGTCGCCCCACAGCACCACGTGACCGTTGCCGAAGTCGAAGAAACCGGCCTCAAGGTTGCCCAGCTGCGACACGTCCATCGACTTGATCTGATTGTCGCCCGCACGGATCCGCTCACGGTTCTGCGTGGTCATGGCGAAATTCACGTGCAAGCCGTGCACGTGGTAGCCGTCCACACCGTTCTCGGCCTGCAGTTTCCAGTTGCCGTCGTAGGTGTAGGTGGAGTGGCCACGCAACACCTCAAGGCCCTCGTCGCCGCCCTGATCCGCCATCATGTCCAGCATCACGCGCGCATCGCGCAGGTGCTCGGACAGCGTCGGCACCTCGTCGCTGAGCGACGCGAACACGAACCCACGGTAGGACTCCACGCGCGGCACCCGGGTCAGGTTGTAGTTTTCCTTGCAGAACTGATCCGGATAGCCTCCCCCCTTCTCGCGCGTCACCGACATCAGCTTGCCATCGGTGTCGAAGCACCAGCCGTGGAAGAAGCACGTCATGTCGGTCTTGTTGCCGCGCTCTTCGTGGATCAGCTGCGAGCCGCGATGCGAGCAGGCGTTGATGAAGACGTTCACCTGCCCGGATGCGCCGCGCATGACGATGACCGGCTGACGGCCCATGTAGGTGGTCAGGAAGTCCCCCGCCTTGGGGACCTGGCTCTCGTGGCAGATGTAGAGCCAGCTGCGCTCCCATATGCGCTCCATTTCCAACTCGAAAATGTCGGGGTCGGTAAAAATGGAGCGGTCGACGCGGATCACGCCCTCGTTGGGACGCTCATCCAGATAAGCATCGAGATTGATGGATTCGAACGGTTTCATGGGGGATCCTCCGCCTGTCAATGGCGCTGGCGTTACATCAGGGTGAGCGATGGTGGAACCGGCGCCACGCACCACTCACCGTGTCTGAGCGAACGTTAATATTAAACGATTGACAAATTGGACAGGTAGAGCGGGCGTACGTCACGCAGTTCGGCCGCCTGTACAATGCGCCGCCGCAGACCGCGCCCCGGCGCGGCGGAAACCCCACAAGGATCGTTCGGGAGGAGCAGATGGGCTGGCTGGACAACACAGTTTCGATCGTCACCGGCGGTGGCTCGGGCCTTGGGCGTGCCCTGGTGCAGCGATTCATCGCGGAAGGCGCCTCGGTCGGGGTGCTCGAGCGCGACGCGGCCAAGGCGGAGCAACTCGGTCACGACTTCGGTGACCGCGTACACGCAGTCACCGGCGATGTCTCCAGCTACGCCGACAACGCACGCGCGGTTCAGGAAACGGTTGCCCGCTTCGGCAGGCTCGACACGTTCGTCGGCAACGCCGGCGTGTTCGATTACTTCCGGACGCTGCCGGAGCTGGATGCGGAGCACCTGTCGGCCGCTTTCGACGAGTTGTTCGCGGTCAACGTCAAGGGGTATCTGCTCGGCGCCAAGGCCGCCCTGCCAGAACTGCTCAAAACGCGCGGCAGCATCATCTTCACCATCTCCAACGCCGGCTTCTACCCGGCCGGTGGTGGCCCGCTGTACACGGCCTCCAAGCACGCGGTGGTCGGCCTGGTACGCGAGCTGGGCTACGAACTTGCGCCCAAGGTACGCGTCAACGGCGTCGCCCCCGGCGGCATGAAGACCGAGCTGGGCGGTCTCGCGGCCACCGGCACCGAGCAGGTCAAGCTCAGCCAGATGGAGGGCCTCGACGACCTGATGCGCTCCATCAGCCCGCTGCAGATCGCCGCGGAGCCTGAGGACTACTGCGGCCCCTACGTTCTGCTCGCCTCCCGCGCCAACTCATCGCCGATGACCGGCGTGGTGATCAACACCGACGGCGGCCTCGGCGTGCGTGGCTTCACCCAGATGGCGGGCGGCGAGGCGCTGTAGGCGCCATTGATCTCGGGCGCCGGCGGTTGCCATCGGCCCGACACGTATACAATCATTCGGTAACCCGGTTCCTACCCTGGAGATAACCGCCATGAACGCCCCCACCGTGTTTGGCGCGCCGGTTCGCTGGCCGGCCAAAATCAACGAGATTCCGAAGGACATCTTCGACCGCGAAGATATCTTCCGGATGGAACTCGAGCGCATCTTCTACGGGCCGGAGTGGCACCCGGTTGCGCACACCGGCGAGATTCCCAACCCCGGCGACTTCAAGACGTTCCACATCGGCGAGCGGCCGCTGCTGGTCGTGCATGGCCTGGATGGCCAGGTCCGCGTCTTCTACAACGCCTGCTCGCACCGCGGCACGTTGCTGGAAACCAACAACCGCGGCAACAAGACCGAGTTTGAGTGCCCGTATCACCGCTGGCTGTTCGACAGCACGGGTGCCCTGCGCGGCTGCCCCGGCAAGGATGATTTCTCGCCGAGCTTCCGGCAGGAAGAAACGGGGCTGGAGGAGTTGCGCACGGCGATCGTCGGCGGGCTCATCATGACCACGCTGCACCCCGACACGCCGGACATCGACACCTGGCTCGGACGTACCAAGCCGGCGCTGCTGCAACTGCTCGGTGGTGATGGCCGCCTGCGCCTGCTCGGCTACCAGAAGGTGAGCTACGACTGCAACTGGAAGGCGTACGTCGACAACGACGGCTACCATGCCCCGCTGCTGCACCTGGCGTTCAAGATGCTGAACTGGCAGGGGGGTGGCGGCACGCAGTTCGCCACCGAGAACGGCCACCTGGCCTTCCAGTCGGAACTCAAGGTGCCGAACAACCCCGACTTCCTGCGCGACCCCTCGCTGATCGAGTTCAAGGGCACGCAGTCGTCGAAAGGCTCGATCATCGTCAGCCTGAACCCACTGACGGTCATGACCAAGCACCTGGACATGATCAACGTGCGTTTCGCCGTGGCCCGTTCCCTGCTGAAGACCGAAGTGCACTACGCTTACTTCGCTCACGTCGACGACGACGAGGAGATGGTTCGCCACCGCCTGCGCCAGTCGTCGAACATGCTCGGTCCGTGCGGCATGGTGTCCATGGAGGATGCGTCGATCTTCCTGCGCGTCCAGCATGGCAACCGCACGCCCGGGAATGCGGTGTTCCAGAAGGGCGTGAAGCAGGAACACGGCATGTGGCTCGATTTCAAACAAAACGACGAAGCCGGCAACCTGCCCAAGTGGGAGTACTACCGGCGGGTGATGGGCTTCGAACGAGAGGAGAACTGAACCGATGACTCAGGACGTGTTGCAGCAGATCGATGCGCTGCAGATCAGCTACATCGCTGCGCTCGACAACAAGAACATGCAGGGCTGGCTGGACAGCTTCACGCAGGATGGCTCGTACATCTGCATCGCCGCCGAGAACGAGGAACAGGGCCTGCCGCTGGCGCTGATGATGGACGACTGCCACGAGCGCCTCGAGGACCGGGTCACCTACGTCACCAAGGTGTGGGCCGGTACCTTCGAGGACTACCAGACACGTCACTTCGTGCAGCGCGTGTCGTGCAGCCCCAAGGGAGACGACCTGTACGACACGGTAAGCAACTTCACCGTGTTCTACACCGACTCAGCCGGCAATACCGGCATTCTGGTGGCCGGCCGCTACATCGATGAAATCGCCGTCAACGGCAGCGGTGCCAAGCTGAAGTCGCGTCGGGCAGTGATGGATACCAACGTTGCCCCGCGCTACATCGTCTACCCCATCTGAGAAAACGCTGAACGCATCCTGCCACGGAGCGATTCAGCCTGTCGCCGGCCGGGACTGACCCGGCCGGCGACGCTTTCCCGCACCGGCCGCACGCGCTATCGTCCCCGCCATGAGCGGCCGCATTCCCGACGACTTCATCGACGCCGTTCTGGCGCGCACCGACATCGCCGAGATCATCGGCGCGCGGGTGCCGTTGCGTCGCGCCGGCCGCGAACTGGCCGGCCGGTGTCCGTTTCACGAAGAAAAGACCCCGTCTTTCACCGTCAGCCCGCAAAAGCAGTTCTATCACTGCTTCGGCTGTGGCGCCCACGGCACCGCCATCGGTTTCCTGATGGCGCTCGACCGCCTCGACTTCCGCGAGGCGGTGGGCGAGCTGGCCCAGCGTGCCGGCATGACACTGCCGACCGACAGCGCACCCGCCGCGGCGACGGGCGGGCCGCCACTGGCAAGCCTGTACGAGGCGCTTGGCGCCGCCAGCGCGTTTTACCAACAGCAACTGCGCCGGCATCCGGCGGCCGGCACCGCAATCGAATACCTCAAGCACCGTGGCCTGGACGGCAAGACCGCCGGGCGGTTTCACCTCGGCTTCGCGGCCGATGCCTGGGACAGCCTGCGCCAGGCGCTCGGCCAGCACTTCAGCGCCGACCTGCTGCGCCAGGCCGGACTGCTCGGCGGTGACGGCAACCGCGGTCACGACCGCTTTCGCAACCGCATCATGTTTCCCATCGAAGACCGGCGCGGGCGGGTGATCGGCTTCGGCGGGCGCATTCTCGGCCAGGGCGAACCGAAATACCTCAACTCGCCGGAAACGCCGGTCTTCCACAAGGGCCGCGAGCTGTACGGCCTGCCGAACGTGCTGGCCCACGCACGCAACCCGGAAGCGCTGCTGGTGGTCGAGGGCTACATGGACGTGGTGATGCTGGCCCAGCACGGCATCGACACGGCCGTGGCCGTGCTCGGCACCGCACTCACCGCCGATCACGTCAAGGCGGCGTTTCGCGTGACCTCGCGCGTCATCCTGTGCTTCGATGGCGACGCTGCCGGGCGGCGCGCCGCCGAGCGCGCGGTCGACAACGCGCTGCCGGAACTGACCGATGGACGCGACCTGCGCCTGCTGTTCCTGCCGGAGGGCGAGGACCCGGACTCACTGGTGCGCCGTGTCGGTCGAGACGGTTTCCTGGCGTTGGCCGGCCAGGCCACGCCACTGTCGCGGCACCTGCTCACCCGGCTGCTGGAACAGGTCGACCTGGGCGTGCCGGAAGGCCGCGCCGCGCTTGCCGCACGTGCAAAGCCCCTGCTGGAACGGCTGCCTGCCGGCACCTATCGCGACCTGCTGGCGGACGAGATAGGGCGCCACGTCGGGCGTGCCGTATCCACCAGCACGGCGCCCAGCGCACGACCCGCCGCACCACGGCGCAGCCAGCGCCCGTCTCTCGTGCGACGGTCCATCCTGCTGCTGGCCCATTACCCGCAACTGGCCAAGGAACTCGACGGGCTGGCGTCACTCCAATCCCTGGAGCGGCCAGGCATGGATCTGCTGCGCCGCCTGGTCGACACCATTGGCGGCCTGTCGCAGCCGCGCCTGGACCGCTTGATCGAACTGTGGCGCGACACCGACGACGGCGCCACCCTGTCGCGAATTCTGGCCAGCGGCGACCTGGTGCCGGACACGCCCCAACTGGCCGGCGAGGAATTGCAGCAGATCATCACAACCCTGGCCCGACAGGCACAACGCGCGCAGCTGGGCGATCTCCTGCGCGATGCGTCGCCCAGCAAGCTCGACCCACAGCAACGGGCCGAGGTGCTGGCACTGTTGAATCGCCGCGACAAAACCCCGACATAGACCTTACAACGTTATAATTCCCTGTTCCGCCCAAGTTACCCGAGGCATCCTATGGACAACGGTGTCGACAACCCCGAAGAAAACTCCGAGCTGAAGCAGCTGCTGGCGCTGGGTCGTGCGAGGGGCTACCTCACCTTCGGGGAGATCAACGACCACCTGCCACAGGACATCGTCGAAACCGAGCAGCTGGAAGGCATCGTCGCCATGCTCACGGACATGGGCATCCGCGTGTCGGATGTGCCGCCGGACATGGAAGAGCTGCTGATGAGCGGCGAGAACGTGACCGAGGACGAGGCGGTCGAGGAAGCCGCCGCGGCCATGACCGCGGTCGAGCGCGAGGGCCGCACCACCGACCCGGTGCGCATGTACATGCGCGAGATGGGCACCGTGGAGCTGCTCACCCGCGAGGGCGAGATCGCCATCGCCAAGCGCATCGAGGCCGGCCAGCAGCAAGTGATGGCCGCCCTGCTGAAACTGCCACGGGTGGTCGACGAAGTGTTTGGCCTGTATGAACAGGTCCAGGCCGGCCAGCTGCGCCTGCCCGCCTTCGTCGCCGGCTTCTACGAAGGCGAGGAACCGGACAGCCCGGCCTCCAGCGACGCCGACGACGACGCCGACAGCAAGGATGCCGACAACAGCGACGACATCGACGACTCCGACAGCGACGACGACAGCGACATCGACAACGACAGCGACAGCTCGTCGTCGGTGGAAGAAACCGAAATCGGCCCCGACGCCGAACAGGTGGCAACGCATTTCGAGCTGCTGAACAGCCTGCGCGAGCAGCTCGCCAAGGCCGAGTCCAAGAAGAAGCCCAGCGCCACCGAACTGGCCGAACTGCGCCAGGAACTGCAAACCAACATTCTCAGGCTGCGCGTCGTGCCCAAGCAGATCGAGGATCTGGCCGGGCTGCTGCGCGGTGTCATGGAGCGCATCCGCCAGCACGAGCAGGTCATCCTGGACCTGTGCGTGAACAAGTGCGACATGCCGCGCAAGGACTTCATCCGTGTGTTCATCGGTCACGAGACCGACACCGGCTGGCTGGAAACCCAGATCAACGCCAAGAAGAAGCACAGCACGCGCCTGAAGCACTTCACCGACGACATCCGCCGCGCCCAGCGCAAGCTGGCGGAAATCGAGCGCGAGCACGGGCTGGAAATCGCCGCCATCAAGGAAATCAACCGCCAGATGCTCTCTGGCGAGCGCCACTCGAACCAGGCCAAGAAGGAAATGGTCGAGGCCAACCTGCGCCTGGTCATTTCCATCGCCAAGAAGTACACCAGCCGCGGTCTGCAGTTCCTGGACCTGATCCAGGAGGGCAACATCGGCCTGATGAAGGCGGTGGACAAGTTCGAATACCGCCGTGGCTACAAGTTCTCCACCTACGCCACCTGGTGGATTCGCCAGGCCATCACCCGTTCGATCGCCGACCAGGCGCGCACCATCCGCATCCCGGTGCACATGATCGAGACCATCAACAAGCTCAACCGCGTGTCGCGCCAGCTGTTCCAGCAGCTCGGCCGTGAGCCGACCCCGGAGGAGCTGGCGGTCAAGATGGAAATGGCCGAGGACAAGATCCGCAAGGTGCTGAAGATCGCCAAGGAACCGATTTCCATGGAGACGCCCATCGGCGACGACGAGGACTCCAGCCTCGGCGATTTCATCCAGGACTCGAACGCCCCGCTGCCGATCGACATCAGCACCGCCGAGAGCCTGCGCGAGGCCACGCAGGACGTGCTCGGTTCGCTGACGCCGCGCGAGGCCAAGGTCCTGCGCATGCGCTTTGGCATCGAGATGAACACCGACCACACGCTCGAGGAAGTCGGCAAGCAGTTCGACGTCACGCGTGAGCGTATCCGGCAGATAGAGGCCAAGGCACTGCGCAAGCTGCGTCATCCGACCCGGTCCGAGAAGCTGCGCAGCTTCCTGGACTGAAATCCGCCGTCGACCGGACAACTCAGGCAAGGGCCTTTAGCTCAATCGGTTAGAGCAGCGGACTCATAATCCGTTGGTTGTGGGTTCGAGTCCCACAGGGCCCACCACCCCCGAGACCGGTCGCGGCGGTGATAATGAACCCCCGCCCGAACTGCCCGAGTCGCCGTGCGCTGCCTGGTCCTTCGCCACGCCCCCGCCGAGTCCAGCCAGCCGGACGCCGAACGCCCACTCAGTGCGGCCGGCGCCAACCTGCTGCGCCAGGCGCGTGGCCCGCTGCACACCCTGGTGCCGGACACACGCCTGGTGGCCCACAGCCCGCTGCGACGTGCCCGCGAGACCGCCACCCTGCTGGCGGAAGTGTTCGCGGTCCCGGTGGTCGAGACCCCTGCGCTGGCCCCCGGCAACCTCGATGACCTGCTGCCCTGGCTGACCGGCCAGGCCGGCACGGCGGCGGTGGTCGGCCACGAGGACGACCTCAGCTACTGGGTCTGCCATATGCTCACCGGCCAGGCCGGACGCTTCTTCCACTTCGAGCGGGCCGGCGCCTGCCTGCTGGAATTCCGCGGCCGGCCGCGTCCCGGTGGCGCCGACCTGCACTGGCTGCTCCCCCCCGAACTGCTGGCGCGCATGGCGCGCCGCTAGGCCAGCGACGTTTCATGCCCACACCCAACACCGACACCGGTTTCGACACCATCGCCGCCGTCGACCTGGGCTCGAACAGCTTCCATCTGATGGTCGGACGCGTGGCCGGCGAGGAGGTCCAGGTCATCGACCGGCTGCGCGAACCGATACGTCTGGGCAGCGGACTGGATGACGACGGCAACCTCACCCCGGCCATTTGTGCCGAGGCACTGGCCTGCCTGAACCGCTTCGGGGAACGCCTGCGCCGCCTGCCGCAGGGCGCCGTGCGCGCCGTCGGCACCAACGCCCTGCGCCGCGCCGGCAATGGCGAGCGCTTTCTGGCCGACGCGCGACGGGCGCTGGGCCACCCGATCGAAATCGTGTCCGGCGTCGAGGAAGCGCGGCTGATCTACATCGGCGTGGCACACAGCGTGCCCGCCGACGACCGCCAGCAGTTGGTGATCGACATCGGCGGCGGCAGCACCGAACTGATCATCGGTCGCCGCTACCAGCCGCTGCGCTTGGAGAGTCTCTACCTGGGCTGCGTGTCGCACAGCCAGCGTTACTTCGGCGACGGCCGCATCACCCCCTCGCGCCTGCGCGACGCCGAACTGGCCGCCCTGCAGGAACTCGAACCGGTCGCCGCCGACTATCGCGCGCTGGGCTGGCAGCGTGCCATCGGTGCCTCCGGCAGCATGGTGTCGGTGGCAGAAGCCCTGCGCTGCGCCGGATTCGTCAAGAACGGCGGCATTACCGTCAGCGGGCTGCAGCGGCTGCGAAAGCACGTGCTGGAACTGGGCCGCGTCGACCGCCTCGACCGCCTGCAGGTACGTGCCGACCGCGTCCCCGTCTTCATGGGGGGGCTGGCCATCGTGCTGGCCCTGTTCGAGGGCCTGGGCATCAAGCGGCTGGAGATATCCGACGGTGCCCTGCGCCAGGGATTGCTCTACGACCAGCTGGGACGCATCCACAACGCCGACATCCGCGACCGCACGGTGGCGCAGATGATGCGCCGCTACCACGTCGATACCAGCCACGCCCGGCGCATCATGCGCACCGCCCAGCGCGGCCTGGACCTGATCGGCGCTGCCTGGGACCTGACCGACCCGCACTGGCGTCAGCTGCTGGGCTGGGCCGCCCTGCTGCATGAAATCGGCCTTGATGTGGCCCACGCTCAGTACCACAAGCACGGCGC